>NZ_CP041241.1:322279-644558 GCF_013488225.1 Sinorhizobium mexicanum
GGAATATGTCGGCGACGACTTCGCCGCCGATATGGCCAAGATGGCGGCGCACCCGAAGAACCAGGAATGGTGGTCCGTGTGCATGCCTTGCCAGAAGCCGCTCGAAACACGCAAGCACGGCGAATGGTGGGCGATGATGGAGGAAGTCTTCCATCATGGCTGACCGCTTCGACCCCACGTCCCTGAAGCAATCGTGGCCGGCACCTGAAAACCCGCGGCCGATCGTCATCTTCGGCGCCGGCAGCATTGTTGGCGACGCGCATCTTCCGGCCTACCGAAAGGCGGGCTTTCCTGTTGCCGGCATCTTCGACCCGAACGGCGAGAAGGCAGCCTCGCTTGCTGCCGACTGGGGCATTCGGGCGTTTGCCACCGAAGCGGAGGCGCTGGCCAGTCCAGATGCGCTTTTCGACTTAGCAACGCCGCCGGCCGCCCATGCCTTGATACTGTCGAAACTGCCGGTCGGATCGGCCGCGCTGATCCAGAAGCCGATGGGCGGGGACCTCGCAGCTGCGACGGAGATCCTCAACATCTGCCGCGATCGGCAACTGAAGGCGGCTGTCAATTTCCAGCTGCGCTTTGCCCCGATGATGCTGGCGCTGCGCGACGCAATCGGAAAGGGCTACCTCGGCCAGCTTGTCGATTTCGATGCGTGGCTTGCTCTCGCCACGCCCTGGGGCCTCTGGCCATTCCTGAAAGGACTGCCGCGGATCGAGATTGCAATGCACTCGATCCACTATCTCGACCTGATCCGTGGGTTCCTTGGCAATCCGAACGGTGTGCATGCAAAGACGATAGGTCACCCCAATCATGAGGTGGCGCAGACTCGCACGGCCGCAATCCTCGACTACGGAGACAGCGTGCGCTGTGTGCTTTCGGTCAATCACGATCACGATTTCGGCCGCAAGTTCCAGGCTTGCGAGTTCCGCATTTCGGGGACGGAGGGCGCCGCATACGTCAAGCTTGGTGTCAATCTCGACTACCCGCGCGGCGAGCCCGACGAACTCTGGATCCGTCCTGCCGGCGGCATGGAATGGGTTGAGGTACCGCTCAAGGGCGCCTGGTTCCCGGACGCTTTTGCCAATCGCATGGCCAACCTGCAACGCTTCGCCAGCGGCGAGGACGAGCAGTTGACCGGCTCTGTCGACGACGCCTGGCAGACCATGGCGCTGGTCGAGGCGGCCTATCAATCCAGCGCGCGGCCCGCAACCCCGATCGCGCCACTTCCCGGACGTTGACGATGACAGAACAGACAATCCACTTCGAAGACTATGAACTCGGCCATGTCAGACTGACAACGGGCCGGACGATCACGGAAACCGATTTCGTGGTCCACGCCGGACATACGGGCGATTTCTTCCCGCATCACATGGATGCTGAATTCGCCAAGACCCTGCCGGGCGGGCAGCGCATCGCCCATGGCACCATGATCTTTTCGATCGGCGTCGGCCTCACAGCGTCGCTGATCAATCCGGTCGCCTTTTCTTATGGCTATGATCGGCTGCGGTTTGTGCGTCCGGTCCATATCGGCGACACGATCCGCACCCGCGTGACGATCTCAGCCAAGGAGGGCGATCCGAAGCGACCGACGGCGGGGCGCGTCGTCGAGCGATGCGAAGTTATCAACCAGCGTGGCGAGGTCGTCCTTGCCGCCGACCATATCCTGATCGTCGAACGCAAAGCATAAGGGATCAACCATGACAACGGATCTTTCTGGCAAGGTCGTCCTTGTCACCGCCGCAGCCCAGGGCATCGGCCGTGCCACCGCGCTCGCCTTTGCCAAGGCCGGCGCGACGGTGCATGCCACCGATATCAACGTCGATGCGCTCGCAACGCTGGCGACGGAGGGTAATGTCAAAACCCACCGGCTCGACGTCCTCGACGGTAGCGCGGTCGAGGCGCTGGTCGCAAAGATCGGCCGAGTGGACGTACTTTTCAATTGCGCCGGGTTCGTGCATGCGGGCTCGATCCTCGAGATGAAGGATGCCGATCTCGAATTCGCCTTCGACCTCAATGTCAAGGCGATGATCCGCACCATCCGCGCCGTATTGCCGGGCATGCTTGCGCGCAAGGACGGCTCGATTATCAACATGGCTTCGGTCGCTTCGAGCATCAAAGGCGTGCCCAACCGCTTCGCCTATGGCGTCACCAAGGCGGCGGTGATCGGCCTTACGAAATCGGTCGCCGCCGACTATGTCGCGCAGGGTATTCGCTGCAACGCCATTTGCCCGGGCACCGTGGAAAGTCCGTCCTTGCATGAGCGCATGCGCGCTCAGGGCGACTTCGAGACGGCGCGGGCCGCATTCATCGCCCGCCAGCCGATGGGGCGGATCGGCACGCCGGAAGAGATCGCCGATCTTGCTCTCTACCTCGCCGGCGCGACGTATACCTCCGGGCAGACCTACGCCATTGACGGCGGCTGGACCATCTGACCTCTATCCAAGGAAACAGCACATGAAATTTCTTCGCTATGGCGAACCGGGCCGCGAAAAGCCGGGCTTCATCGACTCCAATGGCACAATCCGCGACCTTTCCGGAGAAGTGGCGGATCTGGCCGGGGATATCCTCGATCCCGAAAGGCTGGCAAAGCTCTCCAGGCTCAACGCGGAGACCTTGCCGGCGGTCGCCGGCGATCCGCGGCTCGGCCCCTGCGTGGCCGGTACCGGCAAGTTCATCTGCATCGGCCTCAATTATTCCGATCACGCCGCCGAGACCGGAGCGACGGTGCCGCCCGAGCCGATCATCTTCATGAAGGCGACGTCGGCGATCGGCGGCCCGAACGACGATCTCGTCCTGCCGCGCGGCTCGGAAAAGACCGACTGGGAAGTGGAACTCGGCATCGTCATCGGCCGCACGGCCAAATATGTCAGCGAAGCCGATGCACTCGACCATGTCGCCGGTTATTGTACTATCCACGATGTTTCCGAACGCGCCTTCCAGACCGAGCGCCATGGCCAATGGACGAAGGGCAAGTCCTGCGACACGTTCGGGCCGACCGGACCCTGGCTCGTCACCAAGGAGGAGGTGCCGGATCCGCAGAACCTGCCGATGTGGCTGAAGGTCAACGGCGAAACGATGCAGAACGGTTCGTCCAAGACCATGGTCTTTGGCGTTGCCTACCTCGTTTCGTATCTCTCGCAGTTCATGTCGCTGCAGCCGGGCGATATCATCTCGACCGGCACGCCGCCGGGCGTCGGCATGGGCATGAAGCCGCCGCGCTATCTGAAGGCTGGCGACGTCGTCGAACTCGGCATCGAGGGCCTCGGCACTCAGAAGCAACGCGTTCGCGCCGACGCCTGAACGCGTACCGATTGGAGCAAAACATGACCCGCATCACCGATCTGCGCGTCTTCGATCTGCGCTTTCCCACTTCGCAGAGCCTCGACGGATCCGATGCCATGAACCCGGATCCCGACTATTCCGCGGCGTATGTCATCCTCGACAGCGACGATCCGGCACTGGCAGGGCATGGCCTGACTTTCACGATCGGGCGGGGTAACGACATCTGCTGCATGGCCATCAGGGCCATGCGTCACCTCGTCGTCGGCCAGAACACCGCGGACATCCTCGCCAATCCGGGTCGGTTCTGGCGGCATCTGACTGGTGACAGCCAGTTGCGCTGGATTGGCCCGGAGAAGGGAGCGATCCACCTGGCGACGGGTGCCATCGTGAACGCGATCTGGGACCTCCTGGCCAAGGAAGCGGGCAAGCCCGTCTGGCGGCTGGTCGCCGAGATGACACCGGAACAGATCGCCGACATCGTCGACTATCGCTACCTGACCGATGTGCTGACCCGCGACGAGGCGATCACCATTCTGCGGAAAGGGGAGCAGGGCAAGTCCGAGCGCATCGCCACGCTCGAGCGGGAGGGCTATGCCTGCTACACGACCTCGGCCGGCTGGCTTGGCTACGACGACGACAAACTGCGGCGGCTCGCCCAAGACGCGATCGATCAGGGTTTCAACCACATCAAGATGAAAGTCGGGCGCGATCTCGCAGACGACATTCGCCGCTTGACGATCGCCCGCGAGGTAATCGGCCCGGACCGCTATCTGATGATCGATGCCAATCAGGTTTGGGAAGTCGGGGAAGCGATCGACTGGATCAAGCAATTGGCCTTTGCCAAGCCGTTTTTCATCGAGGAACCGACGAGCCCCGACGACGTCGCCGGCCATCGCAAGATCCGCGAGGCAATCGGCCCGGTAAAAGTCGCGACCGGCGAGATGTGCCAGAACCGGATTATGTTCAAGCAGTTCATCGCCGAAGGTGCGATCGACATCGTGCAGATCGATTCCTGCCGCATGGGCGGTCTCAACGAGGTGCTGGCGGTCTTGCTGGTGGCGGCGAAGTATGAGCTTCCGGTCTGGCCGCATGCGGGCGGAGTAGGGCTCTGCGAATACGTCCAGCACCTGTCGATGATCGACTATGTCGCCGTGTCAGGGACCAAGGATGGCCGGGTGATCGAATATGTCGACCACTTGCATGAACACTTCCTTGAACCGTGCGTCATCCGCGATGCGGCCTACATGCCGCCGCTTCGGCCGGGCTTTTCGATCGAGATGAAGCCGCAATCGATCGAGGACTACACCTTCCGAGGTTAGACCCGGTGCGTATTCATATATAACGCACCTATTTAAATCATGTTTTATGGGCCGTCGCAGGAATCCTGCGGCGGCTCTATATTTTCCGAAGTTGGCGCGATTTAGGGGCCCTGCACTGTATCATCTGCCATCTTGCGACATCCCTCTTGACGCCCTTGCATCATTCGTAAATAACTTATTCATTCGCTTATGAATGATCCGGAGGGGAGTCCGGAAGAGGAGGATTAATGAAGAAGTTCATGCTCGCCGTCGCCATGGCCGCTCTATCCTATTGCGGCGCGAACGCGCAGGAATACAGCCTGCGTTTCTCGACCTCGCAGGTGAATCCCAACGAGCCCATCGTCAAGGCGATGAAGGCCTTCTCCGAACGCGTCGAGAAGCGCTCGGAAGGCCGAATCGCGATTACCGTGATGACCGGTGATCAGCTCGGCGCCCAGAAGAAGGTCAATGAAATGGTGATGAGCGGTGCCAGCCTGCTCAGCGCCACCGACTACGGCCAGCTCGGCCAGTTCGTGCCCGACATGTCGATCCTGGCCGGCCCTTACGTCTATCCGAGCCTCGAGGCCACGGATCGCCTGTTCGCATCCGATCTCTACAAGGAATTGTCCGGCAAGCTCGAGGCGCAGGGCATCAAGATCATCATGCCCAACGGTCTCTTCGGATACCGTCACATCATCTCCAACAAACCGGTCCGCACCCCGGCTGATCTTTCCGGCGTGACGATCCGCGTGCCGTCCTCGCCGATCATGATGGCGACCTTCGGCGGCTACGGCGCGCGCCCGACGGAACTGCCCTGGGGTGATGTCTACAACGCGCTGCAGACCGGCGTCGTCGACGCCGCTGAGGGGCCATTCGGATCGATCGCCGGCGCGAAGTTGAACGAAACCCGGAAGGTCATCTCGAAGACGGGCCATCAGATCATGTTCACCGCTTGGGTCGCATCCACCCAGTTTTTCAACGGCTTGCCCGAAGACCTGCAGAAGATCCTCCTGGAGGAGGGGCAGACGATCGCCAAGGAACTGACGCAGATGACCCTTGAAACCGACGACGCCTATGCAAAGCAGTTGGCCGATTCCGGTGTCGAGATCGTAACAGACGTCGACATTCCGGCTTTCGTCGAAGCGTCGCGCGTCGCCTATGACAAGGTGCCGAATATCACCCCGGGCATCTACGACCGCGTACAGAAGGCGATGGCGGAGTAGGGCGACGAAGCCGCCTGCTGCCGGCACCCGGCGCTGGCCTGACGGCGACACCGCATCGGGTGATTTGAACTGACGCAGAACGTGAGACAGGCACAGCCGAGCCGAAAATGGGTGGCCCATCGAGCCACCCATCTCCTTCCCCCCAAATGACTGAGGCCGCCATGGAAACCTCACCCTTGCCGGAAGAGACCATTCCTCTTCTTAGTTTTCGCCGAGCCGACGAGGCGATCGGCGTTGCCGCGCTCATCGTCATCGTCTTCTCGATCCTCTGGGGCGTTGTCAGCCGCTACATTTTCCCTCAACCGGCCGCCTGGACCTACGAGCTGGCGATCATGGCCTTCGCTTATCTCGTCTTTTTCGGCGCCGTTGCCGGCGTCCGTCTCGGCACCCATGCGGCGATCGATGTGCTGGTCGCGGCGTTTCCTGCGAGCTGGCAAAAGGCGATTGCCTGGTTCAATTACCTGTTGCTCGCCGTCTTCTTCGTGGTGATGACGGTACTGTTTGCGTGGCAGGCCTGGACGTCGCGCCATGTCCACACCATCGCACTCGATCTGTCGCGCAGCCTCTCCTACGGCCCGCTCGCCTTGGCATCTGCCGGCATGTTCATCCAGCACCTCATTGTCGAAAGACCATGGACCGTCCGGATGCATCGCAATGTGGAATCGCTGATATGACCTTCTTTCATCTTGCCGGCCCATCGTTGCTCGTCGTCGTGCTCTTCCTGCTTTCGACTCCGATCACCTGGGCGATGGCGATCGGAGCGCTGGCCTTCTTCCTGTTCAACATGGACATGATTCCGCTTGCCAACTTCGCCCAGGAGATGGCCGAAGGAAGTCAGTCGGTGTCTCTGCTGGCGCTGCCGCTTTTCGTGCTCGCGGGCTGCATCATGAACGCCTCGGGCATCACCCGTCGGCTGCTCAACCTCGCCGACGTTCTCGTCGGCCATATGACCGGCGCGCTCGCGCAAATGTGCACGGTCCTCGGCACGCTGCTCGGCGGCTTGACCGCGTCCGCCAACGCCGACGCGGCGATGCTGGCGAAGACCCTCGGTGTCGAGATGTCGCAGAGGGGATACAGCCGTGCTTTCGCCGCGGTCATCACCTCGTCTGCCGCCATCATCACCAGCCTCATACCACCGTCAATCGGTCTCATCGTCTATGGCTTCCTTGCCGAAACCTCGATCGGTCGGCTGTTTGCGGCCGGTGTCGTGCCCGGCCTCGTGCTTGCCGGTGGGCTGATGATCACCACCTACTTCATTGCCAGGAAGCGCGGTTACAAGCCGCTGCGCAAGGAGCGGGCCACCCGCGCGGAAGGCGTGAAGGCGCTTGTCGATGGCATCTGGGCGCTTTCGATCCCGGTGGTCATCTTCGTTGGCACCCGCTATGGGCTGTTCACGACCACAGAGGCTGGCGCGGTCGTCGTCGTCTACGTGCTGTTCGTTGCCGTCTTCGGTTACCGCGAGTTCACCATCCGTCAGATCCCCGAGGTACTTGCCGAGTCCGTGCGCGATTCAGCCGTGGTCATGATCATGATCTGCGCCGCTGCGGCCTTCGGTTTCTACCTCGCCTGGGAACAGGTGCCGCAGGCGATGTCGAGCTGGCTCGGAGGCGCAACCGACAACCCGCTGCTGATGCTGCTGCTGATCAACGTGCTTCTGATCGTCATCGGCACAGCGATCGAGGGCTCGGCGGCGTTGATTATCCTGACGCCGATGTTGATCCCGATCATCGACGGCGTCGGTATCGACCGTGTGCATTTCGGGATCGTCTTCATCACCAACCTGACCATCGCCGGCATCACGCCGCCGGTCGGCGGCCTGATGTACATCTCGTCGATGGTGCTGAAGGTTCCAATGATGGCCTATGCACGCGAGGTGTTGCCCTATCTCGCGATGATGATGGTGTTGCTGCTGATGCTCAGCATGTTTCCGCAACTTTCGCTCTGGCTACCGAACCTCGTTTACGGCGCGACGGCCGTTCAATAGGTGATTGCCGGGCTTGGCATTGCCTGGAATAGCGAGGATCCGACCGCTGGGCGGGACGACATCATCGACATCGCCCAGTCGCTGGCGGGGATCGGCAGCCGGTGATTTGTCTATTTTGGACGCTGCTCTACTTCACTCAAGCGCTACTGACTTCCGGCTGATCGTAATCCGTGCGTTGAGGAAGAGTACTCATGGAGCCGCCACCAAGCGTCAGTGACCTTGCCTTGATCGTCCAAACCGCTCTGGCGCCGGTGTTTCTCCTTGCAGGTACGGCTGGCTTTGTAAGCGTGTATGAATTTCGCCTTGGCAGGGTCTCGGATCGGGTCAATGCGATCCAGGAGAGCGGGGAGCGAGGCGAAGCGAGACGCTCTCAACTGGCCTATCTGCGCCGGCGGACACTTGCCTTGGAGGTAGCGGTTGCCTTGGGAACATTGGCCGCGATTTGCACCGGATGGGCGATCCTGAATCTGCTTGCAGGTGCACTCAAGTTTGGGTTCCGCGAAGAAAACCTCTTCTGGTTTTTCGGTGGTGCGATCCTCTCGCTGATCGGATCGCTCGTGGCATTCCTTCTTGAGATGCTCATGGCAGGACGGAGCATGTTGCGACAGATGCGAATGAATGAGGCCTCCCCAGAGGGCGAGTAACTTATCCAAGGCCGTGCCTCGATTCCATTTCCCGTTGTTAGCGCTTCCTATCGCGCTCGCCGGGCCGCGGCTGGCCGCCATCATGCAGGCGATGCTCAGGAAAAGAGCCGAAGGCAACAAAAAGCCGAACTCAGACGCTGCCCTTGGTTGACGACGATCTGAGTTAGTCCATTTTGCGTAGAAATGAACAGTGGGATAACTATCGGAACTGGGCGATAATGACAATGGCGCTCAATGGTTGTATTCATAAACATATGGATATTGTCAAGTATTTATCGACGTAGTTTGTTGAATTTGCGTCATTTCACTATCTATTATTTTCGGACTTCTACTAGAATTCTATCGTAACGAAGGATTTTTTTTGAAATTTTGCAGAAATGTTCTCGGGCGAATTTTAGCGCCCTCAGCTGGCGACAAGGAGCCGGCGAACGACAGGGAGTGCCAAGGAGGGATAAATGTACCGCACGAGCTCGTCCCTGAGCAATTTTGAAGATCACAACAAGGTATCGCCGAAGAAAAGCAAGATTGTAGTGCTCGCTAAGACCGACCTGTTCGCCGAATGTTTGACGCAGGCGATCAGCGCGCGTTTTCAAGATCGGGACGTCGTAAGCCTTTCCAACGCCGAGTGTCTCCTGGACGGCAAACTTATCGACGTAAGCCTGGTCATGGTCTACCGCCTGCCGGCGGCAGCATTTCAATCGATCATGAGGATGATCCGCGAGTGCCATCCGAAGGCCGCAATCGGCCTGATGGTGCAGGATGCGGACGAGCTCGACTCGTCGATCACGCGCGTTGTCGACGAAGGGTTGGTTCACGGCGTGCTGCCGCTGAACCTCAATCTCGACGTATGCCTTACCGCCATCGATCTCTTGATGAAGGGCGGTGAGCATTTTCCCGCCGCGTTGCTTCGGCGCCTGGCGCCGAGAGGGCGCTCAGGAGGCGACCTTGGTGAGCAACAACAGGCGTCTTCGCAAGCCACAGGTCTGGAACGCAAGAACGACTTTGGCCAAGGCCTCCTGACGGTGCGCGAGATCCAGGTTCTCGAGCTCATCTGCATGGGCACGCAGAACAAGATCATCGCCGATCGTCTCGGGCTTTCCGAAAACACCGTCAAAGTCCATGTCCGCAACATCTGCAAGAAGATGGACGTGCGCAACCGGACGGAGGCTGCGTCGCGCTATTTCCGGAGCGAGGCTGATCTCGCCTCGCTCCGCGCAGCATCACGCTGACGCAACTGACCGAAGCGTCGGCTTGAATGTCGTGGCGCCACGCGACTACAGCGCCGCCGGTCCCATCACTCGACCGCAAACAACCGGCGGACTCCGAATGTTCGCGGCTTGCTGTCCCGTCAATCGAGTTGCAGCCACAAGAACTGCCTGAACCAGTGAGAGGACAGATCAGACAGGTCTTACGTCTTCCGCTTTCGACTTCCCGGTCTTGCGGTCCTGACCCAGTTCGTAGCTGACCTTCTGGCCGTCCCGAAGAGGTCCGGAGCCCTGCACCGCCGACACATGCACAAACACATCTGCGCCGCCATTGTCGGGCGTGATGAAGCCAAAGCCCTTGTCCTGATTGAAAAATTTAACGGTACCGGTCGCCATGAATATCCTCGTGAGATGGGCGGCTTGAACGCCGCCAGCGGAGCTTATTCATCGTTGCGCTCGCCTGCAACCCTTCTTCCGCGCGACAGGACAGACGAAACAGTGATTTACAAAGGCTCGGCTGGCTCTTTGACCTTTGTGAAGAGGATCGAAGCGGAGGGACCTCTACATACCCACGCCTCTCCGGCAGGGACCGAGTTGCTCATCTTCCGGATCGAGGAGAGCGGCAGACCGCTGATCGGAAATCCTCACGTCTCCCTTTGTCCCTGCGCTGTCACTCGTCGGTAGAGACAGCGACGGGTTTCCATTCCTCAATCTCCTGCTGCAGGCGCTCGATCCTGCCAGACACGAGTTTAAGCGCATCGCTGCCAAGCAGGAGTTGCGGTGGAGGATTGGCGGACTCGATGAGGTTAAGCACGGCTGCCGCGAGTTTGTTGGGATCGCCAAGCTGCTTGCCGCTTCTTGCTTGCCGCGCTTCTCGGATCGGATCGAACAGCGCGTCGTAGTCGTCGATGGACCGCCCAGTCCTCACCATCGAGCGTCCGGCCCAGTCGGTCCGGAACGAGCCAGGGCAGAGTGCGGTGACGTGGACACCGAACGGCGCCATTTCCGCACGCATCACCTCCGATATCCCCTGAAGCGCGAACTTGCTGCCGCAGTAATAGGCGATGCCGGGCATGGTGATCATGCCGCCCATCGACGTGACATTGACGATGAACCCGCGGCGCCTCCGGCGAAACCGCGGCAGGAAAGCCTTGGCAACCGCAACCGCGCCGAAGACGTTCACGTCGAACTGACGACGCATTTCTTCGAGCGGCGACTCCTCGAGGAGCCCTTCGTGGCCGTAACCGGCATTGTTGATTAGGACGTCGACCGGGCCGTGGTCTTTCTCGGCCTGCTCGACGACATCCGGTATCCGGTCGAACTCTGTCACGTCGCAAAGGGCGCAACGGACCGCCGGCAGGCGTTCTGCAAGCCTTGCTTGCGAGGCTTCCGAGCGGACGGTGCCGATGACCGTATGCCCCTGTTCGCTGGCCGCTGTCGCGACTGCCAGGCCGAACCCGGAATTCGCGCCCGTGATGAAGAAAGTCTTCTGTGACATGTTTGACAATCTCTTCCTGATTGGTGAAATACCATTTGACTGATAATCTTGCGCTTCAGGCTCATCGATTGCGAAAACTATGAGTTTCTTGCCAAATCCTATGAATATGGCGAGTGCGCCATCCAAGCGCCGGGAGCTTGTGGCATTGGCTGGACGCCTTGCTCCGCATCACGGTTACAATGCGACGGGGCTTCATGGCGTCCGCATCCTCAGGACCGAAGAGGTCCTCCACGACATCCCCGTCCTCTACAAGCCTGGTGCTGTTTTCGTGCTGCAAGGTCGCAAGCAGGGAATGCTTGAAGGCGAGGTCTATCTTTACGACGAAGAGCATTATCTGGCGGTCTCGGTCCCGGTTCCGTTCCGGATGGAATCGGTAGCCAGCGCAGAATGCCCCCTGCTTGCGGTCTATCTCGAATTCGACATGGCGCTTGCGGCCGAGATCGCCTCGGACGTCGAGGCACGGCGTTGCGGACCGGCGAGCACCACGGCGAGAAGTCTTATTTCCAGCAGAATGGAACCCGACGTCGAGGATGCCGTGCTACGCCTGTTGCGAGTGCTCAACGATCCCATGGAGATGGTGGTTCTCGGCGCATGCATCTTGCGCGAGTTGCACTATCGCATCCTCGTCGGCCCCCAGGGCGCACAGATGATTGCAGCGCTACAGCAGAAAGGCACCTCCGGCAAGATCGTGCAAAGCCTCGCCCGATTGCGCGAAACTTACAGCTCGGAGATTTCAGTGACTGCGCTCGCACAGGAAGCGGGCATGAGCGTCCCCTCCTATCACGCACATTTCAAGGCGCTGACAGGCAGCAGCCCAATGCAATACGTCAAAGCGATGCGGCTTCACGAAGCAAGGCTGATCATGGCGCGCCAGGAAAAAACGATCGCAGAGGCCGCGCTGTCGGTTGGTTACCTCAGCCCAGCCCAATTCAGCCGCGACTTCAAAAGGCACTTCCGCCGCACCGCCTCAGAGGAGGTAAAATGGGTCCGCAGTCACCTCGGCGAGCTTGCCTTGCGACCATGAGAGGTTTGTCCGGCAGTGGCGCGCAAAGCGGTCAACCACTTTCTCGCCTTTCTGCTCGAAGTCGCCATTGCTTGCAGCCTCCGACTTCAGATTCCTACCCCGCTATGGGCCGTTCGACCATAATCACTTGAATGAGTCCACCTTTCGATCCAGGCATGAAGTCCCGGATACGGGTAGCTGCGGCAATCCGCGCTCCAACGGGCATGATTCCTCCGGGAACCGGTGCGTCCAATCGTGCCCACCGCGTGTCAGGATTCGCACCTGCCCATGCTCGAGATGGACGCAGATTCTGTAACCGTCCCACTTGCTCATGTGTCCATGCATCGCCCCTCGTAGGTCTCTGTTTCTGAGGGCCAGGCAGGGTTCGATGCGCAAGCGCATCGGATCGAGAGGAGGGAGTGGCTGCGAACGATCAGTCTTTAAGGGCTGTTTCAGCGGAAAGGTTCGAATTATTCGCTGAAACGCCCCGGTCCGGCGTTTTCGGCCGCCGGGCCGGAATGTCATCATCATGACGCAGTCAGGGGTCCAGGTGTTGAATAAGCACGCTTACACCATCTGGCGGCGGCGAAGTCTGCGGTAATGGCATCGAGGCCGTTTGCTATCGCTTCTGGGAGCAACTTCGTCGGTCCGGTATCTCGCGCCGCCACCCGATCAGGTGGTTTGACCGCCGTCGACCGTAAGGATCGCGCCGGTGATCTGCCTTGCCGCGGGGCTTGCCAGGAAGGCCACGGCGGCGGCGATGTCATCCGGTTTGCCAAAACGGCCGAGGGGACTGAGCGAGCGCTGGAAATCGGCGAATTCACCATTGGCCGGGTTCATGTCCGTATCCGTCGATCCTGGCTGGACCAGATTGACGGTGACGTCACGGGACCCGAGTTCGCGCGCAAGGCCGCGTGTGAAAGAATGCAGCGCGGATTTCGTCATGTAGTACACCGTGCCGGTGTCGCCGACGATGCGTTCGGCGCCGGCCGAGCCGATGGTGACGATACGGCCGCCCTCCTTGAGATGCGGAATGGCGGCCTGCGAGGCGAGCAAGGGCGACCGGACATTGACGCTCAGCAGGGCATCGATGTCGCCGACACTGATGTTGGCAATCGTATCGTAGAGCGCAATGGCGGCGTTGTTGACGAGGATGTCAAGGCCGCCGAGCGCCTGGACCGCCTCGTCGACCGATCGCTTCACGGCCGCCGGATCGGCGCTGTCCGCCTGGATGGCGACCGATCTACGACCCTTGCTCTCGATTGCTCTGACGACCTCCGCGGCACGCTCGGCCGAACGCTCGTAGGTGATGGCGACATCCGCGCCCTTGTCCGCGAGCATTATTGCGATGGCGGCGCCAATCCCGCGCGAGGCGCCGGTGACGAGCGCCCGCTTACCACTCAATTCAGTCATCATTGAACCTTTCTGTAATGTTCGACACAGAATAACTGGGGGAGCGGTTGCGGCCTGTCAAGGTATTTATGTATCGATCAGCACAAAATGCGGAGCGTTGCTGGCCGGAGGGCGAAAGTTTATATAACGATCGATGCAGAAATCTGACCAAGACCCTCGGAAATCCGAATCCTCGCCTACTCGCTCGCGGGGCCGCCGTCGCGCGTTTGATCGCGAAGCCGCCTTGGCTCAGGCCACCCGCCTTTTCTGGCTCAAGGGTTTCGAGGCCACCTCGATGGTCGATCTGACCGAGGCGATGGGGATCGGGTCGCCCAGCCTTTATGCGGCCTTCGGCTCGAAGGAGGCGCTTTATGCGGAGGCGCTCGAATTTTATCACCAGAGCAACGAGGCGCTGGTGTGGGCTGGGTTCTTCTCCGCGGCCACGGCGCGCGAGGCGGTCGCCTCCTTACTCATGGACTCCGCTGCCGCCCTGACGGGCTGTGTCGCGGATCTTCCGCTGGGCTGCATGGTGACGCTCTCCTCTGTCGGCAGCGAGGGCCATGCGCAACTCGGCGAACGTGTTCGTACCGCGCGCGCCGCAACGCTCGAGCGCCTGGAGGCGCGCTTCGGCCGGGCCATCGAGGATGGCGAAGTTCCAGCCGCGACCGACATCCATGCGCTCGCTCGCTTCGTGCAGACCATTCAGTTCGGCATGTCCATCCTGGCGCGCGACGGGGTCGGACGCGCCGAACTGGAAGTGGTTGCGCAGGTCGCGCTGACGTGCTGGGACGCTCGCACCATGCCGCTTCCAGAATCTTGACGGGGACTGCGACCCGGCGAAGCGGAGCGCTCTCAGCGCGTCGTTTCTGCCAGGAGCAGCGCGGCCAGCGCCGCCGGACGATCGAGCATGATCGAATGGCCACACGGTCCTGTGTGGACCTTCCACTGTGAATGGTCCTTAAGCCGAGACAAACCAGTCTCCGCCGTTTGCGGTCGCGAAGACGTAGGTGCGATTGGCGACAGGCGCCGAATCCGTGCCCGCGCGGACACCTTGAACGAACGTTGCGAGCGGCTGCGGCACCTACATTGCGTCGACCCAAGCAGCATCGGCCTCGTTCACGTTGAATATGGCAGCGGGAATAGGCGGGATCATCCCATCGTGTCCGTTCGCCTGGTCGAGAAAGGCCAAGGCGGTTTCGGCTCCCGTGATGTCGACCAGCGACTGACCATCGGCAGGCGCATAAGCGTCGATATAGAAGAGCGTGCGGATGCGCTCGCCGATCTCATGAGCGGCGCCGGTGATCCGCCGTGGCGACGCCGCGCCGGCTCCCAATGCCGAATAAATGCTGGGTCTAACGACGACGATATAGGTGGGGCGCGCGGTTGACTACGCGCGCTTCAAATCTGCTCCACTCACGTGTACGAGCTACGTGCCTGCCTTCGTCAACTTCGCCGCCCGACAGGGCGAATTTCGACAACCTGCGTCAGGCACTGACCGGCTGAGGTTTTCGTCTCCCGATCACACGTTTGGCGAGCCGCTGACCAGGTCTTTCGACTGCGAGGAAAGTCATGCAGGCGGCCGCGTAAACCAATGGCACGAGAATGGCAGTAACCACGGCGAAGCGCATGGGCGCCGTGATCGTGTCGCCGAAAGCGGCAATGAAATAGGCTGCAATCGGCTGCAGGAAGATAAGGTGCCAGAGATAGGCCCCGAACGAAAGTTCGCCGAGCCAGTGAAAGAACCCGTTGCCGAGCGACGAAGAAAGCGCGCGGAGCCTGATGCCCACTACGTTGTCGATCAGGCGATGATAGAGCAGCGCGAAGAAGACGGCGACGAGCATGACGCGCATCAGCATTTTCGTCATTGTCATATCGCCGCCGATCGGCAGAAGCGCCAGCGCCACGGCGGCCCCGCCGTGGAGGAGAGCCTTCGACCTGCCCGCGTGAAGGCCGAGCGCCAACAGCATTCCGCAAAGAAAGATATGCATCTTCAACGGCAGGAACGCCGGCATCGGAAAGCGGACTCCCAGCACGCCGGCCGTCGACACGATCGCGACGGCAACAAGGGCTGTAAAGAGCGCGCCCTTCAGCCAGCCGCCTTTCTTGAGCAGGAGCATGATGAACGGAAAGACGGCATAGAACTGCATTTCGAGCCCTATGCTCCAGTCCGGGAGTGGTGTCCGGTAGGCGTAGTCGGGAGAGAGGCCGAAAAGGAAGCTCGCGTGCATCAGCCCGTTGGTTAATCCGTTGTCGAGATAGCGGTAGGGTGCCTGCGGCGTTCTTCCGAGGAAGGCGTCGATGATCATTCTCGATTCGAACAGCCAGGCGCCGAGCGCGAAGGCAACGGCGAGAAGAACATAGTAGAGCGGCGCAATTCTCAGAAAACGCCGGATCCAGAAGCTTCCCCAGGTCGAGGTCAGTTCCCACGGCTCTTTGGCGGCCCGAAGCTGATAGTGAAACACCATCAGGAACCCGGAAAGCATGATGAAGAGGTCGACACCGAGATCGGGTTCCGACAGGATCGGCAAGCGCCAACCCGTCAGCAACAGCGCATGGCCAATCATCACCCAGAGCGATGCCACGCCTCGAAGTCCATCCAGGCAATCGATTCGGATTTTGCGGGGATCATAGTCAGCCATCAGCAATCTTCGTCCTTGTTGGCGACTGCAGCGCCGCGCGTCTTATGCGCAAAGGACGCCGTAGCACTTTGAAGTGCTGCATGTTTTTGCCCTTAGATCGCCTACGATTTAAGGAAACATGCAGTAAAGGTTACTGCCTGCGTGTCATGTTGCGACGCACAAGGGACTGCCTAGAGGCTGACTAAGGCGATAATGGGGGGATCGAGCACAGCAAGCTATCCGGCCCTGATTCGGCGACCAAAGGTTGCCCGGGGAGGATGTCGCTCAGACGCGGCCTGCGCGTCGATCCAGACTGAAAGCACCCGCTCCGAAGGCGACGATCTGTAGGAACCCGCCCGTGATGGCGAGATTCTTCATGAAGTGGATCATCTGGTTTTGGTCTGCGAAATTGGTGTGAAATCCGAGTGCCGATGCCACGGTGAAGAGCGCCAGGGCGAGTGCCGCCAAGCGGGCCTGATAGCCGACGAGAAGAAGGACGCTGCCAACGAGTTCCACGACGAGAGCGATGGCAAAGGCTACCGAGGGCAGGGGCAGATTGGCCGCCCTTATATACTCGATCGTTCCTGCGGGATCCGCCAATTTTTCAAAGCCGGACGAGAGGAAAATGGCAACGAGAAGCAGACGACCGATGAAGGCCAGGACGCTCTGAAGTGCAAGGTTGTCGCTCATGTCGGGTGCCTTTCTTGGGGGGCGGGGGGCAAAGCGGTCGACACCAAGGGTTTGCGACGACCGCGCATCGCCAGCGCTATTAAGCCTTTCGCCGATCCTCGGCAGGGGCGGATCGCGATAGCAATCTATGTTTGCAAAGATAGCGCTCACGCTTCGAAAATCTTCCCGGTCTGAAACAGAATTTGAACGGTGGCAATAACCGGCTGCCGAAGCCCTGAAAGCCTTGGATGCGGGCGGCCGGAAGGGCGTTTTGCGAAGCTCTTCCGTGAGCATGCGGTCCTTCCCGCGCGATGCCTGGAAGGGAGTTGTTAACCTTCATTTCCTATTCGCTAGGGACAGCCCTTCGATAATGAATTTCGAGTTTTCAGGCCATGCGTATTCCCCGGACAAATTTCTCGACGGCAGTTTTGTATGATGCAAACCAGGCGGACGATTTCGAGGCTCCCCATCCGGGTGCTTTGAGCAGCGCTCACGCCCAGACGGCAGGGTCCAGCGAACACGACCATCTGTTCGAGGCGCCGGAAGCGCCGCGGCGGGCTGCCGGCCAGGTAGCTGACGACACAGGCTATGCCGGGCGCGCGGCGCGGCTCTATGGGCAGGGCTCGGCCTATGCTCCGGCGCAAGTGACTGCCTCCACGCGAGACCCGCTTCCGACGCTTGCCGAAATCACCGGCCATGCCGGCGATACGACCTGGGAGAGCCATTTCTTCCTGTCGCCCAACGTCCGCTTCACCCGCACGCCCGAGCGCGAATTCATGAAGCGCCGCGCGCCGGCGATCGAGGAAGGCGAAACGGAAGCAGAGGTGGCGGCCGAGGTTGCCGAGCCAACTGTCGCGGCCGAGGAGAATGCCGGAGTGACGGCGGCGGTCGAAGTGGCACCGGCGAATGATGTGCCGGCCGTTGAGCCGGAAACGGCCAAATACAGTCCATCCGAACTCCTGCGCGTCCTGATGCAGCAGCTTCCCTCTTGGAGTTCCCAAGCTGACGATACCGGTGCGGTCGAGGCAGCGTTGGCTTCGGCACCGGCCGCAGCGCCGCAAGCCCCGACAGCGGTGGTCACGCCACCGGCATCCGCACAAGACGTGAAGCTTGGGGATGCGTTCCCGGAGCCCCCGACGATCACCACCTCTGCGGTCACGGAGAGCGGCGCTCAGCCCGATGCGCGCCTGGCCTATCTTTCCGATCATGCCTTCTTCGAATTCATGCAGCCCGAGGTCGCGATCCCTTCAGCCGCTGCGGTCGCTGCGCCATCGGTCATTGCAGTGGCAACCTTGCCTGTGGTCGCGGTAGAAACGACGCCTATCCGGCCGGTGAAAATCCCCGCACTGCCGACGGCTGCAATCACATCGCTGTTCCGGGTCGTCGAATGCCGGCGTCCAGCACCGGCCGCCGACTTGCCTGCTTCCGCTCCGACGCCTGACGTGATCGACCGGCCGCCGGTGGAGGAACCCGCTCCGGCGGCAGCCACAGCGGTCGTGCCTGAATCCGTAGCGCCCGCCGAGCCGATCGTGTTCGCCGCGGCGCCCGTGAAGGTTTCCGAAGCGCCGGTGGCGAAAGCAATGGTCACCATGCCGGCCGTCGTGCAGCGCTCCTCGCCGTCGCTGCCGTTGATCGGAGCGATCGAGCCGGTCCAGACCGGCGACGCATACGAGTTTCCGTCCGAAGAACTCCTGCAGGAGCCGCCGGAAGGACGCGGCTTCTTCATGACGCAGGAGCAACTCGAGCAGAATGCCGGGCTGCTCGAAAGCGTGCTCGAAGATTTCGGCGTCAAGGGCGAGATCATCCACGTGCGGCCAGGCCCTGTCGTCACGCTCTACGAATTCGAGCCGGCGCCGGGTGTCAAATCCTCCCGCGTGATCAACCTCGCCGACGATATCGCCCGCTCGATGTCGGCGCTCTCGGCGCGCGTCGCGGTGGTACCAGGCCGCAACGTCATCGGCATAGAGCTGCCGAATGCCACGCGCGAGACGGTCTACTTCCGCGAACTGATCGAGTCCGCTGATTTCCGCAAGACCGGCTACAAGCTGGCACTTTGCCTCGGCAAGACCATCGGCGGCGAACCGGTGATCGCCGAGCTTGCCAAGATGCCGCATCTGCTCGTCGCCGGCACAACCGGTTCGGGCAAGTCGGTGGCGATCAACACGATGATCCTGTCTTTGCTCTATCGGCTGAAGCCGGAGGAATGCCGGCTGATCATGGTCGATCCGAAGATGCTGGAACTCTCCGTCTACGACGGAATTCCACACCTTTTGACGCCCGTCGTGACCGATCCGAAGAAGGCCGTGATGGCGCTCAAATGGGCGGTGCGCGAGATGGAGGACCGTTATCGCAAGATGTCGCGCCTCGGTGTGCGCAACATCGACGGCTACAACCAGCGGGCGGCGGCGGCTCGCGAGAAGGGCGAACCGATCCTCGCAACGGTCCAGACCGGCTTTGAGAAGGGGACCGGCGAGCCGCTTTTCGAACAGCAGGAAATGGATCTGGCGCCGATGCCTTATATCGTCGTCATCGTCGACGAGATGGCCGACCTGATGATGGTCGCCGGCAAGGAGATTGAAGGCGCGATCCAGCGGCTGGCGCAGATGGCGCGCGCCGCCGGCATCCACCTGATCATGGCGACACAGCGCCCGTCGGTCGACGTCATCACCGGCACGATCAAGGCGAACTTCCCGACGCGCATTTCCTTCCAGGTTACGTCGAAGATCGACAGTCGCACGATCCTCGGCGAGCAGGGCGCCGAGCAGTTGCTCGGCCAGGGTGACATGCTGCACATGGCCGGCGGCGGCCGCATCGCCCGCGTCCACGGGCCTTTCGTCTCCGATGTCGAGGTCGAGCATGTCGTGGCGCACCTGAAGACGCAGGGGCGCCCGGAATATCTCGATACCGTGACTGCGGACGAAGAGGAAGAGGAGGCCGAAGAGGATCAGGGCGCCGTGTTCGACAAGAGCGCGATCGCGTCGGAAGACGGTAACGAGCTCTACGACCAGGCGGTCAAGGTGGTACTGCGCGACAAGAAGTGCTCGACGTCCTACATCCAGCGCCGCCTCGGCATCGGCTACAACCGCGCCGCTTCGCTCGTCGAGCGCATGGAGAAGGAGGGTCTTGTCGGCCCGGCCAACCATGTCGGCAAGCGCGAGATCATCTACGGCCAGCGCGACCACTCCGGCGCGCCAGAGAGCGACGATGTGGAGTGATTCACAGCCTCGCCTGTTGTCGTCATCGCCGATGTGCGGGCTTGGTCACAATGACTCTTACCGCGGATCTAGCGATCCTCACGTGTACGCCAAAGCCTCAGCACGTAGATCGTCGAGTGGGCGATCTCGTAACGCATTTCGTAATGGCCAACGAGAATACGGCGAACCTCACGGGGATCGAACTCTTCCAACCTTTCGCCCATACGCGGCTGCCCGAGCAGACGCGTTGGGGCCGTTACCAGCGCTTGCACTGTGCGGGCAGCTGCTTGCCGATTGACCGGCGCAAGGAAATCATAGAGGCGCCCTAGATCAGAAACCGCCTTGGTCGTCCACTCGAGCTTCATCACAATGGTAGCGGCAGCGGCTTGTCGCTACCGAGGCTATCGGCCCAAGCCTGCACAGACTGGTGGTCGATGACCTGCCCACCGTCGACGTCGGCGAGCGCTTCCAGCGTCAAGCGCCGGCGCTCCTCTTCCTGGTCAATCCAAGCAGTCAGTGCTTGCTTGACGATCCAACCGCGCGAACGCTCAAGCCGTGCCGCGATTTGATCGACCTTTTCGGCGAGCGGCAGCGGTACATGGGCTGTAAACACCTTCGTTTCCATGGCTCCACTCCATTTATTCAAGCTTAATCATAGTGATTTAAATTGATTAATCGAGGCTTTTTGTGGATGAAACCAGTCTTCGCAGGCGCGTACGGCCCGAGCAACAGTTTAATCGCCGCTACTCTGACCCGAGCTATCGGCCTCCGTGGCGGCGAAGGTCAGGCCTTCGTTGCGGGCGAGGCAAGCCGTTGCGATCGACCGGCGCGACAGCAGGTCTTGAACGTCTTGCCTGAACCGCAAGGGCAGGGATCATTGCCGCGCAGCTGCAGGCGGCCGATCAGGGGCAGGAGGGCTGCAGAAGGCAAGAGTCCGGCGAGCAGGATCGCCAGCCGGGCGGAGATGCCTGGAATTACGAGACGTCGGCCCGCCTTGAATCCGCGCCAGGCGCGTTCGGCCACGTATTCCGAATCCACTTTGGGCAGGATCTTGAACAGCGCTGCCCTGTTGGCCCCCGATTTTTCGAGGAACTCCGTCGATACCGGCCCGGGGGCGACGCAGGTGACAGTCACGCCGGCTGGGCGCACCTCCTGATGCAGCGCCTCCGAAAAGGAACGGACAAAACCCTTGCTCGCATAGTACAAGGCCATGAAGGGTCCGGGCGTGAAGCTCGCGACGGAACCGAGATTGATGATCCCGCCCCTGCCGCGCGCGACCATTCCCGGCAGGAAACGGAGCGTGAGCTCGGTCAAGACGCGGATATTGAGGTCGACCATCCCCATTTGCTCGTCGAGCGGCAGTGTCGCAGCGCCGCCACGCAGTCCGTAACCGGCGCTGTTGACGAGCACGTCGCATGTCAGCCCCTCATTGGACAAGAAATCTTCGAGACGCGTCGCCGCATCGCCGGCCGTGAGATCCAGAGCCAGTGTGAATGCCTCGCCACCCGCCTTCCGTATGGAAGCCGCGGCCAGTTGCAGACCTTCTGCGGAACGCGCGACCAGAACGACGGTGGCGCCGTCCTTTGCTGCAGCCTCGGCGATCGCCTTGCCGATGCCGCGCGAGGCGCCGACCACGACGACGGCCGGCCGGAACTCCGGGCTCGACATCATGCTGCTGATCCCGATGCCGCAGCATTCGAGGCGGTTCCGCCTTCAGAAAGACCTGCCACTTCATCGGCGACTGCGCCGTTCAGGATCTTTTCGAACCGCTCCAGCGCCCGCGCGACATTGGCGCCGTCCATGACCCGGTGATCATAGTGGATGCGGACGGTCACCACTCCATCCTCGCTGATCGGACCGTAATTGAAGATCGTCGTGAGCGGCGTCAGGGGATTGAGGGATTCCGCGCCCAGCCCGGAATAGACCGATAGCTGGAAGGTGCCGAAATGCCGCCCGCGCTGGCGCCCGATGTTAAGGCCAAGCCACATGATTAGCCACCGGATGGGCGCTGGCGCGCGGGCGAGCTTCAAAGCGCGGCGGAACTGTTTGATCTCCAGTACGGGCCGTGATCGCGCCGACTGGATCAGCGCCCCCAATTCGGCGATCGACCGCTGTTCGGGGGTCTTGATGGTGCTCAAGAGCACGACCCGTTCGCCTTCATATTCGCGCTCATGCGCGACCGACGCGACGCTTCCCGGATATTCGTAGAGCTGCGGCCTCGGGAATTTAACGTAGGCGCGGCGAAACTCCGGTGTCTCCTTGGAGAGGAGTGCATATCCCTTCAGGAAAAGCACTGTCCAGGACGGCCGGCTCGGCTGTGCCAATCTGGCTTCTTGCAGGGCGCCAAGGTTCATCTGACGCTGCACCGTGACCCGTGGCACGCCGATCGAAAATCTCATCAGATCTCCGACGAGGCGTCGTGCCGCCGAAAGCTTGAGGGCTCGGCCTCGCATCATGCCACCTCTAGTAAAGATAGGGGATAATTCGCTTGGTCCTGTCCATATAGTCGCGGTACTGCGGGCCGAATATTTCCAGCATCATGCGCTCCTCCTTGTCCACTCTGAGGAAAAAGAGGACGGCAAAGCCCACTACACCCGCGAGGCCAGCCACCCAGTTCGACAGCAGGAAGGCCTGGCCGACGCCCATGAGCAGGAAGGAGGTGTACATCGGGTGACGGACGAGGGCATAGGGTCCGCGGCAAATCAGTTCGTGCTTGTCGCGAATCTCCAGCGAAATGGACCAGTTGCGACCAAGTTCCTTATGGGTTCGGCGGAAGACCCACATCGCCGTGGCAAAGATCAAGGCGCCGACGGCGACCGCCCATGCGTGCGCCGGATAGTCGGCCGCCTCCGGCTTGCCGGTCGCGACGTAAAAGCCGGGAACGAACGCAAGGCCGAACAGCGCCGCCGCAAGCCCGACGGTCTCGGAACGCGAGCGGCGGTTGCTGACGACCCGCACGCGCTTGGCGCGACGTTCATACGGACGCCGGATGAAGTACCAGGCGACGATGCCGAGCACCCAGATGATTTCGCCGACGGAAGCGACCGTTATGTTCACGCTAGCTCACCAAGCCTCGCTGCGATCGCGGCCATCGCAACGTCTGTCAAGGATGTGGCCATCAAGCTCCGCTCCGACCGATGAAATGCTGCGGTCGCATAAGCCGACCGCTGGACAAGCGGGGGGAGTGCCGATTGCACTCACCCGCCGTTCATCTCCCGAAGCCTTGTAATGAATTCCTGCGGCCTGAGCCAGATGCCGGGCGTTTTATACCCCATGGAACGCGCAATTTCCGCCACGAAGGCGTTGCAGTTATAGAGCGACGCGTGCCAGAAGTGGGACTTCGCCTTGAGTTTGCGAATATCCGCGACGACTTCCTCGTACTCGGCTTGCGTCAGCAGAACGCGCCAGCTTGCCGACCTGTATTCTTCTTCCAGGTCGCCATCACTCGCCCCGGTCTCGGCCGGAACCGGCAGGAAATGGCCCATAACGTATGGTGCCGTATCGAGCGTCGCTGGTGCGAGGCCCGCAACTTCCGGATTGATCATTGCTCCGGCCTTGTTCGTGCGCCCGAAAATCACATAGGTGTGACCGTAGCTGAGCGCGTAGCGGGAGCGGAATTCGATGAAATAGCCGTAGTCTCTCTGCTGAGACTTTCCGGCCAAGCGCGACCCGGTGGCGTCGATACTTGAAACAAAACGCGGTTGGGGAGCCTTGTCTTCAGTTTGGCATGCTGCAGTGGTCATTGCGAGCAAAACCACCAGCGATATACGACCTCGCATAAGCGTCATTACTACGCTCTATCTCCCGAGCTCTGATGAGCGCAACGTTGAAAGCCAACTCCTGTGAGTGTGCGGCTTCCGCGCTGTAGATCCTAAGCCGGTGTGGCCATGAATAAATAACGTGGGAAGGGTCGCGAGACCCTCCCCGCGCAAAAGTCAAATTTACTTATAGACTGGCGCCTGTTCAACCGGCGCTGCCGGCGGCGGGGCCTTCCCCTTGCCTTTGCCAATCGTCCCGCAAGCGCTCAGGCTGGCGACCGAAAACAACGCAATCATCACGATTAGAATTCTGCTCATTCAGAAGTCCTTTCCTCAATAGTCGGAATGGGTTATCGAAGGCAACATTTGAAGTAATAGTGGCGAATTGCGACTCGGCCTAGTGCAGAAAGGACACAGTTGCCATCCGGTTTGTCGTTGCCGGACTTTCGTCGGTGTCCCAAAAACACACAGCTTCATCATTTATACCGAAAATTCAGGGGAAACACCATCAGATGATCAATACCTGCGTGCCTACGGGCGTGCGGCTGTAGAGATCGACGATATCGTCGTTCGTCATGCGGATGCAACCGTTCGAAACCGCGTGGCCAATCGTCCACGGCTCGTTCGTTCCGTGCACGCGGAACATGGTGTCTTGTCCGCCCCGATAGAGATAAAGGGCCGACGCACCAAGCGGATTGTGCGGCCCGCCGGAAACGCCGCCTGCATATTGCGCCAGGTGCGGCTTGCGCTTGATCATGGCTGCGGTCGGTGTCCAGGAGGGCCATTCCGCCTTGCGGCCGACGACCGCCTTGCCTTTCATCGTGAGGCCCTCTTCCCCGACGCCAATCCCGTAGCGCGTCGCCCAGCCGCCGTCTTCGATGGCGTAGAGGTAACGCTCGTAGGTGTTGACGACGATTGTTCCGGGCGCTTCGTATCCCTCGTAGCGGACATGCCGTCTTCGGTAACGAGGATCGATGCCTGAGGAGTCTCCGAACAGGGATGGAACGGGCACCCCCATTCCTTGCCAGGTTGTACTACATCCAGAGGTCAACAGAGCCAGACCGCTCAGAACGAGCATCCGGCGCGTAATTTGGTCATTGTCCATCTTTACCTGCTGAGCAAATCGGTGCGCCCCGGATTCGTCTTTAACACCGCGGCGCGCGGCGGCCAAGTCTTGCGTGTCGATTAAGACGGCTGGAGAGGATAGAAAGTTGGTTTGGACTACATCTTTGCTTGCGGACGGAAGCATATGTGGGGCAAGCGTGGTATATCTGTAACGGCATCCGCTGCATGTTGCCTTAAATCGTGGCCGCTTTGAGGATAAACATGCAGCAATTCAAAGTGCTACAGCGTCCTTTGCGCGTCTGATAGACGCGCAAAGGACGCTGTAGCTCAGGTGCATGAACAGGAGCGGGATCGACAGGCGCTTCTCGCGGGCTTGTCGGGATTTTCGGGTCGTTGAAGTGGATGCCGCTTTTCATGGCTTGTGAGACGTCTTGCGGCGCCGTGTCCGCTCCATTAGGTCGAGTCACGACAATAAGGATAGACAAATGAAACTTGGCTTCGAGGGGAAGGTTGCGGTCGTAACCGGTGCGGGTTCCGGTATTGGCGCGGCGGTTTCCCTGCAACTCGCTGGCGAGGGTGCAGAGGTCGTCGTTGCCGACCTGGACGCTGACGCCGCGCGCCGAATCACTGCCGAGATTCGGTCGCAAGGCGGCAAGGCCCACGACTTCGTCGTCGACGTGGCCGATGCAGAAGCTGTGGATAAGTTGGTGAAGTTCGCGGTCGAGAAATGCGGTGGCCTGCATCTGGCGGTCAACAACGCCGGCATCGACGGCATCCGCAAGACGACCGCCGACTATCCGCTCGATGAGTGGCACAAGGTGATGAACGTCAACCTGAACGGCGTCTTTTACTGCATGAAGCACGAGATCGCTGCCATGCTCGCGCACGGCGGTGGCGCGATCGTCAACATGTCGTCCATTCTCGGCTCGGTCGGCCTGCCGACCGCGGCCGCCTATACCGCAGCAAAGCACGGGGTTGTCGGGCTGACGAAGGTCGCTGCGATGGAATATGCCCGGATGGGCATCCGCATCAATGCCGTCGGGCCCGGTTGGATCGAAACGCCGCTCCTGTCGGAGCATGCCGACATCGCGAGTACCCGGCGTATGATGTCGCTGCAGCCGATGGGACGGCGCGGCAAGCCGGAAGAGGTGGCGTCCCTCGTGTGCTTCCTCTTGTCCGAGCAGGCGAGCTTCATCACCGGAAGCGTTCATCTCGTGGACGGCGCCTATTCGGCTCACTGAGGTGCGAGCGTCTACAGCGCCGCGCGTCTTATCAGCCGCGTAAAGGACGCTGTAGCCTTTGAATTGCCGCACCTCGGTTCAAGGACGAACGGTGATGTGGCCCTTCATATTGGGGTGATAACGGCAGATATAGTCGAAGCTGCCAGGCTCACTCATCAGAAGGCGACCTGATTTCTTCGCCGGCACGAGCACCTCCGTACCTCCCTTCATGGTGGCGGTGTGGACGAGCGCATCCTTGTTGATCCACTCGACTTCATCACCCACCTTCGCCTCGACCTCTGCGGGCGCGTAAGTGAGGCGGTCGATCGTCACCTCGATGGTTCCAGCCTGCGCGGGAACGGCGATGGCCGCCGTTCCCAACGACAGGGCGAGAAAAGCCCATCCCAGCGGGTTCGCTGCCGCGTTCATTTCAGCTCCATCGCGACATGCTCGGCGTGCTGCTGATGACCCTGGAACAGCTTCAGCCCGGTCTCAAGCAGGGACTTGAGCTCGGCGTTCTGCGCAGAAGGGATCAGCAGGGTTTCCAGCGCGCCATTGACCTGCTTGTGGTACGCGACCTCGTTCTCGACATAGGCCTTGTCGAAGTCAGCCCCCGTCAGCTTCGCCAGTTCCGAACGCTTGGTTTCGGCCGCCTTCGACAGAGCTTTGCTGGTGTCGTTGTCCTCGGGCGTAACATTGAGCTTCTTGACGAGATCGAGCGCCTGCTTGTTCACCGACTCGTGGTCGCGCACCATGCTCTCGGCGAATTCGACGACGGCCTTGTTTTTCGACGTTGCAATGGCCTGTTTTGCCGCTTCGACATCGATCACACCTGCGGTGTAGGCGATATGCGCGATCTGTGGATCCGTCGGCTTGTCGGCAGCGAGCGCCCAATTGCCCCCGAGCAACAGGGCGATTGCAGCAGCCGCGGTGGTTAAGCGTATGGTCATCGGATGTTCCTTTCCTCGAAGATCAAAGCGTGTTGACGTGCTTTGGATGCTTCGCGGGCCGAAACGTTCCCGATTACCTGTCGCCGCCCTCCGGTTCCTGTTGCGAGATGCGGGCCAGCACCGCCTCAGTCAGACGCTCGCAACGTTTGCCAGCGAAGGGGAAGGCGTCGAGCAGCAGCGGACCGATCTGTCTCTCCAGTTGCTCCTTGATGAGATGTCGCGCGCGAAAGAGCCGCGTTCGCACGGTTTCCGGCCGAAGCGCCAGAAGATCGGCAGTCTCCTCGTTGCTGAGCCCTTCGATCACCCGCGTGACGAATACGGCGCGGTAGATATCCGGAAGCTGATCGGTCGCCTTTTCGACAAGGTCGAGAATCTGTCGCTGTGCCATCGTTTTTTCCGGATTATCGGTGTCTGCGTTGCGCGGGAAGGCGATGATCTCCGCCTGATGGGTTTGCATCATGTCTTCGGTAAGCCGCTTCCGGCGCCGCCCCTGGCGCAGCCGGCCCAAGGCCTCGTTGATCACGATGCGGGAGAGCCACGTGCTGATCGCCGAGTCGCCGCGGAATTCGGAAAAATGCGTGAAGGCGCGGACATAGGCCTCCTGGAGAACGTCCTCCGCATCGCTGTTGTTCTGCACGATGCTTCGCGCAATGCGATAGAGCTTGCGATTATGCGTCTGCATGATCACGCGGAACGCTTCGATGTCTTGCGGCGAGGTCTCGCGTTTTCGGGTGGGGACTGCGTCAGCAATGGGCATGGTTGAGGCTCCTTGTCGCACATTGGATGCCGGATCCGCTCAAACGTTCCCGGATGTGCAGCAGGCAACCATCTTATCGCGATCGCCTGCGCGCCTCAAAAGAGAAAGCCCGGCGCGGGAGGAGGGGCACCGGGCTTTCGATTCTGATCGGCAACTGGGGGAGGAGGGTTGCCGATCCCACGATAGAGCCGGGAGGAGGAGGCTCCATCGATGAGTCATACAATGGTGTTGCGGTGCAGCGCCTTCAAGTCCGAGAGGCGAGATTTTCCAGAGCGGAGTGAGGAAAAGTCTGAGCGGTTTTCCACCCGCATCCCGCTCCAAGTTTATTAGAAGCGATCACGTTTATGATCCAGACGGCAACAGTGCCGACGTTTGGGCACGCATGGACCGTTGAGCGGCACCGCTCATCGAAGCGATGCGCTTGCATTCGCCGCCGTCTGCGCCAGATTCAGAGGACCGAACAGGAAGGAGGCAGCCATGGCGGAGGATCGCAGAGCGGCTCTGGTCCGGATCACTGGAAGGGTGCAGGGCGTCGCCTTCCGCGTCTGGACCCGCGACGAAGCGGCACGGCTTGGCCTGGCGGGCTGGGTCCGCAACGAACACGACGGCTCCGTCACCGCCCTGATTGCTGGACCCGAGGCGGCGATTTCGATGATGCTGAGCCGGTTCTGGAAAGGCCCGCCCGCCGCACGGGTGTCAAACGTCGAGAGCGAAGATGCGTCGTCCGTGCATGCGCCCGTGGGGTTTCAAATCACCGATTGACGCGATGCTCCACAGCGCCGCCTACGGCTTGTTTCCCTCAATCGGAACCGATTTAAGGAAGTGCTACAGCACCGTGCGTCTGAAGAGACGCACGGTGCTGAAGGTACCCGGCGCGGGTCATACCCGCTCCAGCGCCACGGCGATGCCTTGGCCGACGCCGATGCACATGGTCGAGAACGAGTAGCGCCCGCCGGTCTCGGCGAGTTCCAGTGCCGCCGTTCCGGTGATGCGCGCGCCCGACATGCCAAGCGGATGGCCGAGCGCGATCGCACCGCCGTTGCGGTTGACGCGGGTGTCGTCGTCGGCAATGCCGAGCTCGCGCAAAACGGCCAGTCCCTGGCTCGCGAAGGCCTCGTTGAGTTCGATCACGTCGAACTGCTCCTGCCTCATGTCGAGCCGAGCCATCAGCTTGCGGGAGGCGGGGATCGGGCCAATGCCCATCACCCGCGGCGGCACGGCCGCCGAAGCGCCGCCGAGGATACGGGCGATCGGAGTCAGTCCGTGTTTTCTGGCCGCTTCCTCCGAGGCGATGATGAGCGCCGCTGCACCGTCGTTGACGCCGGAGGCGTTGCCGGCGGTGACCGTGCCGCCTTCCCGGAACGGTGCCTTTAGTTTGGCAAGCGCTTCCATCGTCGTTGCCCGGGGGTGCTCGTCCCTGTCGACGACGACGGGTTCGCCCTTCCTCTGCGGAATGGTGACCGGGACGATCTCCCTGGCAAGGCGGCCGTTCGCTTGTGCCGCCGCGGCCTTCGCCTGGCTACGCACGGCAAAAGCATCCTGGTCCTCGCGGGCAACTTTATAATCCTCGGCGACGTTCTCGCCGGTCTCCGGCATGGAATCGACGCCATACTGCTTCTTCATCAACGGGTTGATGAAGCGCCAGCCGATTGTGGTGTCGTGGATCTCGGCATGTCGCGAAAAGGCGCTGTCGGCTTTCGGCAGCACGAAGGGCGCGCGCGACATGGATTCGACGCCGCCGGCGATCATCAGTTCGGCTTCGCCCGACTTGACGGCGCGTGCCGCGGTGATGACAGCGTCCATGCCCGAGCCGCAGAGGCGGTTGATCGTCGTGCCCGGAACGGAAAGCGGCAGGCCGGCGAGAAGCAGCGACATGCGTGCGACGTTGCGGTTGTCCTCGCCCGCCTGGTTGGCGCAGCCGAAGATCACGTCGTCGACGGCTTCCCAGTCGACCGAGGCGTTGCGCTCCAGGAGGCTCTTGAGCGGGATCGCACCGAGATCGTCTGCGCGCACCGAGGACAGCGAGCCGCCGAAGCGGCCGATCGGCGTGCGGATATAGTCGCAAATGAAAACATCGCGCATCAGGCGGCTTCCTTATCCTTGTCGGTGCCCTGATGGGCCTTCTTGGTGCGGGCGTTGATGTCGCGCAGCACCGAAAGTTCCGTTTCCGTCGGCACCGGCGTCTCGATGATCGTGTCGGCGAATTTGATCGCCCAGCCGCAGTTTTCGACGATCTCATCACGCGTGACGCCGTGATGGATCGAGACGACGGTGAGTTCCTTCGTCTCGGCATCGGGCTCGAGGATGCAAAGATCGGTGATGACGCGGGTCGGTCCCTGCGTCTTCATGCCGAGCCGTTCGCGGTGGTCGCCGCCTTCGCCGTGGCCCATCGAGGTGATGAAGGGTAGCTTCTCGACGAAACCGCGCTTCGAGAGTGCCATGGTGATGAAGATACGGCCGCAGTTGGAGGCGATCTCCGGCGCACCGCCGCCGCCCGGCAGGCGGACCTTCGGGTGGTCGTAGGGGCCGACCACCGTCGTGTTGAGATTGGCGAAGCGGTCGATCTGCGCGCCGCCGAGGAAGCCGGTCGTGATGCGTCCGCCCTGCAGCCAGTAGCGGAACATTTCCGGCACCGAGACGGTGAAGAGTGCTGTATCGCAGAGCTCGCCGTCGCCGATCGACAGCGGCAGCACGTCCGGCTTGGTGCCGACGGTGCCGCTTTCGTAGATCAGCGTGATGTCCGGCGCATGCGTCAGCCGGGCGACGTTGCAGGCCGCCGACGGCGCGCCGATGCCGACGAAGCAGACGTCGTCATTGGAAAGTTCGCGCGAGGCGGCAATCGTCATCATTTCCGTGGGTGTGAAATCCGTCATCGTCGCCTCCTCACGCGGCCTTTGCCGACTTTGCGGCATGTCTGGCGAAGTCCTCGGGCTTCGCGTCGAGCACGTTTTCCTTGATCCAGGCGGTAAACGTTTCACGGTCGCGGGCGATCTCGTCCCAAGCGATGTAGAAGGCGTTGGAGCGTGGATAATAGCCGTGCGCATAGGAGGGGAAGGCGCCGCCCGGCACATGGACGACTGCCGTCACGGCCCACGTCGGCAGCACGACCGAATTCGGGGAGGGCGGGTTAAGCTCGTCGACGATCTCCTCGACGGTCACGATCGAGCGCGTGGCGGCAAGGACTGCTTCCTTCTGCACGCCGACGATGCCTTCGAGGAGCACATTGCCCTTCCGGTCAGCCCGCTGTGCGTGGATGATCGTCACGTCCGGACGGATCGCCGGCACGGCGGCAAGCACTTCGCCGGTGAACGGGCAGGTAACACTTTTGATGTTCGCATTTACCTTCGGCAGGTCGGCGCCGATATAGCCTCTGAGCATTGCGAAGGGCAGGTTTGTGGCGCCCGCCTCATAGGCGTTCGCCATCGCCGCGTGTGAGTGTTCCTCGATTTCCAGCGGCCGCGGCCATTGATTTTCGACCGCATCGCGGAACCGGTGCAGCGAGCCGACGCCGGGATTGCCGCCCCAGGAGAATTTCATGCCCCGTGCGGCGCCGACGCCGATCAACTGGTCATAAAGAATGTCCGGCGTCATGCGGACGAGGAAGAGGTCCTTCCTGCCCTGGCGGATCACCTCATGGCCGGCGGCATAGGGAATGAGATGGGTAAAACCTTCCATGGCGACGGTGTCGCCATCCTTCACGTTCTCGGCGACCGCCTGGGCGAGCGACAATATGCGAGCCATCCTGGCCCTCCTCCGTTGATGTTGCCGAATTTCCAGGCAGGGGGACCCGCGGTCCGCCTGGCTTTCGTCATCGGCGATGGCGGAAATAAGCGCTCGTTTCAGCCTATCGTCAAATATTTTGTGCGATATTTGACATTTGTTCATATATCGCACAAATAGAGATGAACAAACGAGGTGAGTGAATCATGCGGGAAACGGATTTCGTCAGCGGCTTTGCCCGAGGGCTGAAGGTCATCGAGGCCTTCGGAGAGGCGCAGCCGCGCCTGACGATCGCAGAGGCTGCCAAGATCACTGATCTCGACCGTGCGACGGTGCGGCGCTCGCTGCTCACGCTTTCCGAGCTCGGCTATGCCGACTACGACGGCAAGTTCTTCACTCTGACGCCGAAAATCCTGCGGCTCGGCCACGCCTACCTGTCGGCGACACCGCTGCCGGCGCTCGTCCAGCCCTATCTCGACCAGCTTTCGGAAAAGGCCGGCCAGAGCGCCTCGGCCTCGGTGCTCGACGGCACCGAGGTGGTCTATGTGGCGCGCGCCTCGCAGCGGCGGGTGATGTCGATCAACCTGATGCCGGGATCACGCCTTCCCGCCTATTGCGCCTCGATGGGCCGCGTGCTGCTCGCCGCGCTTCCTGAACCGGAAGCGCGCGAGGTCCTGAAACGCACGGACCTCCGCGCCAACACGCCGCGCACGAAGACCGATCCGGAGGAGTTGGTGGCGGAACTCAACCGGGTTCGCGAACAGGGCTACGCGGTCATCGATCAGGAACTGGAGCTCGGCCTTTGCTCGATCGCAGTGCCGTTGATGAACGCGCGCGGCCAGGTGGTTGCGGCGCTCAATATCGGCGCGCCGGCCGCACACGTCGCAGCCTCCGAACTTGCTGGGCGTTACCTGCCTTTGCTCAAGGAGACGCAAGCGGCGCTGCGGCCGCTTGTGCAATAGTGTGGCCAAAAATCGGACGCCGCGCACACGGCTCGATTTCCGGTTTGGATGGAGAGCCGAAAGTTGAGGCAGCCATCGTCTATGACAGAATCGCCGACGAGGCCGCCTATCCATTAGCGTCTTGAACGTCCGCCAACGTACCCGATTGCGAACATCACACTCAGAAAGAAGTTCACCTCAAATTGCTCTTTGGAAACAGCACGCGATCGGGTTTTGCGTTCATTCGCGCCAGCATTTCCTTGATTAAGCGTGTCTTGGTGCGCCCCGCTTCCTTCGGCGGCACGAGGTAACGCACGATGGCCTCGAGCCAGGTGTTTTCACTGACGCGAAAATGAACCACGGGATGCTCCTTCACTTCGAGTTCGTCCACCGGCGTTTTCGATAGGATGTGCTTATAGACCTTCACCTTTTGACTCATGATGTCCCCGAGCTGCTCTTCCACGACCTCTCTCATGGTTAGCGCTACGAATTCCAAATCACTTTCATACGCCAGCTGGAACTTGATTTCGTTCCAGACATAGGGAAACAGCGGCCAGGAATAGTTGAAGACCGGCGTGTCAAACACGGTGGAGTTCGGAAACTTGATGATGCGTCCGCTCGGATGATCAGTCCAAAGATACTCGCCACCGAATTCCCATAACGTCGTGTCGAGATAGCTGACATCAATGACATCGCCATGGGCGTCGCCGATTTGAATGCGGTCACCAACGCGATAAGGCGCCCTGGCCAAAATATAAATCCACGCGATGAAACTGGAGATGGGCATTTGCAGTGCAAAGCCGAGAATCAATGAAATCAGGCCAAGCGAAACAACCGCGCCGTACCAGTTCACAAATAAAACTGAAATGGCCACGAAGACGATGGCGATGACGACGAGCAATCGAAAAATTCGTTTCAGGTTAAAACGCGAAACACGATTGGGAATTCGGCCTATCAGAAAGACTTCGATAACATTCGCCACGGTCAGCAAAACGAAAATGACAAGGCCGCCCCTGACGTAGTTCCGCACGCGGACCTGCAAAGCCGCGTCAAGCCATTCTATGCGCCAATTGAGCAAAACTTGGATGCCAAAAAGCAGCAAGGCGGCGGCAGCGAAGCCAACCGTCCACCACACGTCTGCTTTGCGGAAGCTGAAGCGAAATTTTTCCTCGGGCTTTTTCGCCTTCTGCTGCATCTTTTTTGGATCTGCAGTCTGTTGCGCAGCCCGTTCGAGCCGGGAAAGGTTCTCCTGTTCCTTGTCGCGTCGTTCCATGGGTTTTCACCCCGATGTGGCCATTCACGCCCAGCCAGTGCCTTCTCGTTCCTCGACGACGGCCTGCCGGTGGCGCCTCGCCATATGGCAAGGTTTGAATGGACAGTCCGGGCAAGCCGGTCGTTGTTTCGCAGGCCCATGCCTGACCAAATTCGTCCGCACGGCCTAAGGCAGCAAGTAATCCATTATACCATCATCAAACGCCAAATATGGGCACTTGCCTCTCGCACTCCATTCATGAGTGGCATTCGCTGAGCCGATGGCTACCGTCGGCAATGGGTCGAAACCGGCAAATCGGTCTCAAGCGTCAAGGCTTCACCACTAGAACCGCTTCGCGCCGCCTCATCAGGCCATGTTCGCCCTTATGCTGCATTGCGGCAAATATCGCTCGATCGGCCATGAATTCACCAAAACTTCGCGACAGAACGCTATTGCGGATTGTCCGTCGGGAACGGAATACCTCTGCAAGCGGCAAGTCGGCCGGCATCACCTCCCAATGTCTGGCGAGACCTCCAACGGGGATGACAGAGCATGAAAGTTGTAGTCGAAAACACCGTCTGCTTGAACACGGGCGACGCGGCCATTCTTTTCGCGATCAGGCATATCCTGAAATCGATATTGGGCGAGAAGGTCGAATTCCTGGTGTTCGACAGCCAGCCGGAAGTCGCCGCGCGACTGTATCCGAAAGAACAATATCCCGACATCGAGCTTCGCAAACTCCCGTCTGAATCGATCTTCAAGTACAAATACGACGACAACACCGTCAAGAATGCGCTGAAGCAGGTCTATAACCAGGCCGTGTTCCACGCCTTGCGTCATCTTGGCAGCGGCAATTATCTCGACCGGCGCTTCTTCAGCGACGAGGACCGGAAGAGCCTTGCGCTCTACAAGGACGCCGATCTGGTGATCACCACCGGTGGCACCTATCTCGTCGAGAACTATTCGCTCGAGCGGCGCATCAACCAGTTCAAGCTTGGCGAGATGTTCGGCAAGAAGACGATCTTCTTCACCCAGTCGCTTGGCCCGTTCGAGAAGCCCTACAATCTCCGGATGCTGCCGCCGATTTTCGCCCGCAGTCCGCTGATCCTCCTGCGCGACGCGCGGTCGCGCGACCATATCCTCGATCTCGTCGACGATCCGTCGAAATGCCATGTGGTCGCCGATTCTGTCTTCGCTCTTGCGGAGGTGGAGCGCATCAAGGCGCTGCTGATGATCGGCCGCCCGGCACCGACGGGCCGCGTCGGTATCTCCGTGCGGCATTGGCATTACGTCAAGGGCGGCGACGGCGGCATGGGCCGATACATCGATTCCGTCCGCGAGGTCGCGACGAAGCTCGTGCGCGACCACGGCAAGAAGGTCACCTTCATTTCGACCTGCCAGGGCGTGCCGGAATATGCGCATGACGATTCGAAGACGGCGAACCTGATCGTCTCGGGACTGGCGCCCGAAATCGCGGAGCACGTGTCGGTCGACGCGTCGTTTCACACGCCGGAACACTTGATGGCAACCGCCAGAGGGCTCGATTTCGTCGTGGCGACGCGCATGCACATGATGATCATGTCGCTTTGCGTCGGTACCCCGGTGCTGCCGATCGCCTACGAGTTCAAGACCAAGGAAGTCGCCAAGCGCGTCGGCGTCGACGAGGTGCTGCTCGATATCGATACGGTGACGCCGGAAGAGGCGAGCGGCAAGCTCGACCGCTTCGTCGCCAATCTCGACCATTACCGCGAGACGAGCCTCAAGGCCGTGCTCGAGGAGCACGCCTCGGCGATGTCGGCGGCGGACCTGCTCCGCCCGCTTCTTGCGAACCTACCGGCGAATGGCGCCCATAGCCTTCGAAAGGACGTCGAGCAAGACTTTGCGCGGCTGGCGTAGGGCGAGCGCGAAGACGAGCGCCAGTCCGTAGTTCAGGCAAATCGCGGAAGCGAGGGCGAGGATGTCCGAGCTTCCGGTCAGGGCTTCCGGCAGCAGCCGGTAGCCGATCCAGGCCGCCAGGGCCGACACGAGAAAGAGGCCCTGGACGTAAAGGAAATCCATCGCCGAGACCGGCCCCACCCGTTGCAGCAGCCAGGCAAGCACCGGGACGCGCAAGAGGTAGCCGCTGATTGCATAGGCGGCGGCGACACCGGTCGCGCCCCATTGCAGGCCGACGACAAAGGAAAGCACCGTCGTCAGCGACGAATATATGCCCCAGCGGAACATCGTCTTCGTCTCGCCCTGGCAGATGAAGATCCAGCCGGTGGTGCTGGAAACCGGTTGTATCAGGCTCGCGATGCCAAGCCAGGCGAAGATCGGCGCAACCGCCAGCCACTGCTCACCGAAAAGGATGCTGACCGTTGGTTCGGCGGCTACGGTCAGCGCCGCAATGCCGGGCATGGTGACCGCGGCGAGCAGCCAGTTGGTGCGCATATAGATATCGCGAAACCGGGGCTTGTCCTCCTGGATGCGGCTCATCAGCGGAATCATCACGCGCGACAGAGGCTGGGTGATGTTCTGCAGCGGGAACAGGAGAAGCTTGTAGGCGCGGTCGTAATAGCCGAGCTCGATCGCCCCGGAATACTTGCCGATCAGGACATTGTCGAGGTTGCGCGAGAAGAAGTTGACGAGGTTGAAGCCGGTGAGATTGGCGCCGAACGAGATGATGTCGCGGTCGATTGCAAACGCCGGCCGCCCCGGCATCCAACGCGTGGCCCACCATGCGGCGAGCAGGGCGATCGCCGCGGACGCCGCGGGCCCGATAACGAGCGACCAGTAGCCGAGGCCGAGATAGGCGGCGCCCGCAGTGACGAGAAGGCCCACGACTGCGGCATAGACATCGTTCAACGCCAGCTGCCCGAACTTCAGGTGCCGGTTCATCAAAGCGAGCGGCAGCGCTGCCAGGCTGCCGAGAAGCAACGGCAGCGCTGCGGCAATCGCAATGGCCGTCATGCGCTGGTCGCCGTAGAAAACGGCAATTGCCGGAGAAAGCGCGATAACGACGAGCGTGCAGACAACGCCAACGAGCGTACTGATCCAGAAGACGTGATTGAGCTCTCTCTCCCCGATTTCCTTGCGCTGGATGACCGCCTGCTGAAGCCCGAGATTCTGAAAAAGCCCAACGAAGGCGACAACGGGGCTGACCGATGCGACGAGGCCGAAGTCCTCCGGTGCCAGCAAACGTGCAAGCACGACGACGGAGACGAACTGGATGACCATGCGAATGGCCTGGGCGCCACCCGTCACCAGCCCGCCACGAAGTGCGAGCCGACCGAATTGGATGTTTTCTGCGTTCAAGCGACCTGCCTCGACTGGGGCAACTCCAGGAAAAGCGGGTAACTCATCCGGAATTGCGTCGTTTCAAAGGGTTCGAGCGTTTTTCTGTTCCGCGAACTGTGAATGTTCTGGACCGCGACGATTTCGGGTCGATCGCCCCAAATCGTAAAACCGCGATCGATCCTAGCGAGTTAGAGCAATGCGAGTGGAAATCGCATGATCGCCTTCCGCTCTGGCGAATCGGCTGAGGATTTCGGCGAAATCGTTGTCGAGCGCTTCCATGTCGAATTCGGCCTCGACCTTCTTCCTTGCCTGAAGCGCTATGCCCTCGCATTGCTCGGGATGCTCCGCGACGAAGCGCAGCCGGCTTGCAAGCGTCTCGACGTCTCTTTCGTCGGCGAGGAAGCCCGTCTTCTGATCCTCGATCAGTTCGGGAATGCCGGAATGGTTGGAACTCACCACCGTCAGGCCGGCGGCCATCGCCTCCATCAGCGCGACAGGGATGCCTTCGACATCGCCGTTCTTGGCCGTGACGCTCGGCAGCACGAAGGCGTGCGAGCGCCGCAGCCACTCCTTGACGTCCTGGTGCGCGAGGCTGCCGAGGAAAGAGACCTGCTCAGCGATGCCGAGCTCCGAGGCGAGCGCCTCCAGTTCTCGCCGCAAGGGACCGTCGCCGATGATCGTGTAGCGCCAGGCGAGTTCCGGCGCGACGGCACGCAGCCGCGCGAGCGCGCGCAGCGCGTACTCCACGCCCTTTTTCTCGGCCAGCCGGCATACTGAAATCAGTTGCAACGGAGCCCCGCGCCAGGATTTCCATTGATAGGGGATCTTCTTGAGATCGATCCCCATGTGGTGCACGGCAACCTTGGCTTCCGGTGCTCCGGCCTCCACCAGAACGCGGCGAAAGAAGCCATTCACGGTGAGGTTCAGCGCGCCGTATTCGAACAGGTCGTTGTATCGGCCGAGCCCCCGCTCCTGGAGCGGTACCCCGACGTCGTAGCCGTGGAAGATCGTGACGATCGGCGGCTTCAGCCGCTTCCATTTTTTCAGCCGCGCGGCGCGAGCGCCGTTGTGCCCGAAATGGGCGACGAGGACATCGCATTCATTCAGGCGGTTGACCGACGATATGTCGAGCGCGGTGGAGACCTTGTCGCGAAGTCTTGCCGGTAGCCGCTCGATGGCCGCACGCGTGCGCGCCGCGGCGCCCCACCAGTCACGGGTTCGCGCCAAAAGGGTCGCGAGCGGCTCCTGCCGTCGATCCGCGAAGTTATAATCCGATATCCCGTTGCAGACGACATCGACCTCGAAGCCGCGACGCAAGAGGCCGGCCATCTGGCCGATGACGAAGGTTTCCGAAAGCGACGGAAACTGACCGACTATGAAACCGACACGCATGCTTGCGGTCTCAGGAGGCCTTGAGTGCAGAGGCGCGGCTCGCGGCAGCGCGATCCAGAACCTCGAGGAATGCCGCAAACTGGCGGGCGGGCTGCATCAGCGGGCGCTCGGCGAATTTCGAGGCCGCTGCCGACAGCCGTTCGTACTCGGCATCGTCGCTCCACAGACGACGGATCGCGCCGGTCCATTCCTCGAGTGGTCCATCGTGGTCGAGGAGGATGCCGCCTTCGCCGATTGCCTCCGGCAATCCTCCGCGCGTCGATCCGACGACCGGAATGCCGCTGCAATGGGCCTCGGACGCCACCCGGCCCCAGGCCTCTTCCCATTTGCTTGGCGCAAGCAGGATCTTCGTCCGTCCATAAACGGTCTTCATGTCGCTGGTGCGGCTTTCGAGCCGCACGTTCTTCAGCGGCGCGATGATCTTCTCGATTTCCGCCCTGTGATCGTCGGCGAGCTTCCAGCTTTCGACGAACAGGAAAGGAATGTCGGGGCATTGCTCGGCGATGCGAACCGCCAGTTCGAATCCCTTCTCGCTATAGGGATTGATGAAGGTCACATATTCGCGCGTCGTCGGCGTCTTGTAGGTTTCGGGATTGATCGTCGGCGGGATGACCACCGAATCGATGCCGTATTTCTGCTTGTAGGTCCGGGCGGTGAATTCCGAATTCGCGATGTAAAGGGCGGACGTCAGTTCCCTGAGATCGCCGGCGAGCTCGTGAAATTCGACATTTCTGAGATAGATCACCAGCGGCACATTGTGCACCTGCAGCGCCTTTCCGATCGGAACCGATTTGTGGCACTGCACAACGGCAACATCGGGGCGGAGCTTGTTGACGGCGAAAGTTGCCGCATCCCACGGATGCCAGGCCCGAACGACGGGATAGCCGGGAAAGCTGTCCATCACGCCACGCTCTCCGGACAACTTAAGCTTGACGCGCGCCTTGAAGCCGAACATGCCGTCGCCGAACAATGCGGCCAATACGCCGGCCTCATGACCACGGTCACGCAACTGCTGGACGAGGTGGTGCGTGCTCGACTGAACGCCGCCGCTGAACTCCGGATAATAACCGTTTCCGCCGGCAAACAGGACCTTCATACCGCTTCTCCTTCATCAGACATTTCGCCGTGAGCGTGGGGCTGCACCTCACCCGAACGGGCGAGGCGAAAAGGCATCAACTCCAGAATGACGGCAATTGTAGGGTCGGTCGCCCCTGGGTCGGCGCAACCTGCGATATCAGGCCGCACCCGAGCAAAGGCCATCGGGCTGGCGCGGGATTATGGGAGTTTCCGAAAACATATCCATCCAGCCGCAAGAAAGCAGTCCTCCACCGAGCAGGGTGACCGTGCGAGACAGGCGCGCAGCATTGCTGCACTGCAGCAGAGACTGTCACGGCGGGAGCAGATAGTCAATCGATGCTCACCCTATCGATTTAGCTCAAATGTGGTACTGGCACACGCCCGAACCGCTCGCTTGACGCCGTGGCGTTTCGAGCCTCAAATCGTCTCCACAAGCTAAAAAGAACAACGGCGGGTGCATCATGGCGAATGACGAACCGATACCGGAAACGAAACTGACGTCGACCAAGCGGCAGTGGGCGGCGGGGGGCAAGTTCCTGACGGGGCGCGTCGCGCGCCCGGAGACCGACCGACTGCCGCCCGGCCAGCATCTCGTCAAGGATTGGCCGGTTCTGGATCTTGGACAGCAGCCGCACATTGCGCTGGAGACCTGGCGGCTTGACATGACGGGCCTCATCGAGAAGCCGTTGTCGCTCGACTGGAAGGCGTTCCAGTCGTTGCCGCAGAGCGACAGTCTTTCCGACATACATTGTGTGACGACCTGGTCGCGCTACGACAATCGCTGGCAGGGCGTGCTGACGCGCGACCTTCTCGACCAGGTGATGCTGAAGCCCGAGGCAGAATATGTCCTGCTTACGAGCTATGACGGCTATACCACCAATCTTCCGCTTATCGACTTCGCGGCAGAGAACGCGATACTCGCGACGAGTTGGGAGGGAGCACCGATCAGCCGCGCCCATGGCGGTCCGCTGCGCCTCATCGTGCCGCACCTCTATCTCTGGAAAAGCGCCAAGTGGCTGACGCGGATCGATTTCCGCGCGGCTGACAGGGCCGGTTTCTGGGAGCGGAACGGCTATCATATGCGCGGGAACCCGTGGCTTGAGGAGCGCTATTCCGGCGATTGATGCGGAGGCCGCCTTCGGAAATGCAACCGGCGAATTTTGATGCTACAGTCGCTGGTTGAGAGGCGTTTTTTGCGGCAATCATTCCATTTTCGGGAGGAAAGCATGCGCAGTCTGAGCTTGAAGAGCCAGTCCTTTGCTTTGATATTCGCGCTTGGAGTCGTTTCGCCGTGGACGGCGCAGGCTGCGTCGCCGGAGCCGGTCAAGGCCGAGCATGGCATGGTCGTTACCGCCCAGCATCTTGCCTCCGATATTGGCGTGGAGGTTCTGAAGAAGGGTGGTAACGCTATCGATGCGGCGGTTGCGGTCGGCTATGCGCTCGCCGTGGTCTATCCGACGGCGGGCAATATCGGCGGCGGCGGCTTCATGACCATCCGCTTCAAGGACGGCAAGACCACCTTTCTCGATTTTCGCGAACGCGCGCCGCTCGCCGCCACCAAATCGATGTATCTCGATGACAAGGGCAATCTTGTCAAAGGCTTGAGCACGGAAGGCTATCTCGCCGTCGGCGTACCCGGTCCGGTGATGGGTTTTGAGCACGCGCGCAGCCGCTACGGCACGCGCCCGCTGCAGGACCTGATCGCGCCGGCGATCAAGTTCGCCAAGGATGGCTTCGTGCTGGAGCAGGGGGACATCGACTCGTTCGACGGTGAAACCGAGCGGCTGGCGAAGGATCCGGCGGCGGCGGCGATCTTCCTGAAACCCGACGGCAAACCCTTTGCCGCCGGCGAGAAGCTGGTTCAGGCCGATCTGGCCGCCTCTCTGTCAAGCATCGCGGAGAAGGGGCCGGACGCCTTCTACAAGGGGGCGATCGCCGACGCGATCGTCAAGGCGAGCGCGGAGAAGGGCGGTATCCTCGCCAAGAAGGATTTCGAGCAATATGCCGTTCGCGAGCTGGAACCGGTCAAATGCAATTACCGTGGCTATGACATCGTTTCCTCGCCGCCGCCATCGTCGGGCGGCGTCATCATCTGCGAGATCCTCAACATTCTCGAGGGCTATCCGCTTTCCTACCTCGGCTACGGTTCGGCCGAGACGGTGCACGCGATGATCGAGGCCATGCGGCATGCCTATGTCGACCGCAACACCGCGCTTGGCGATCCGGACTTCGTCGAAAATCCGGTCAGCAAGCTCACCGACAAGGGCTATGCGAAGGAAATCCGCGCGAAGATCGAACCGTTCAGGGCGGGCGTCTCGCAGGCGCTGATGCCGGCGGGTTTCGCCGAGAGCAAGGAGACGACCCATTATTCGATCATCGACGACGAGGGAAATGCCGTCGCCGTCACCTATACGCTGAACGGTTCCTTCGGCGCCGGCATAGTCGCGCCCGGAACCGGGATCCTGCTCAACAACGAGATGGACGATTTCACTGCCAAACCCGGCGCGCCCAATCTCTACGGCTTGGTCCAGGGCGAGGCGAACGCGATCGCGCCCGGCAAGACGCCGCTCTCGTCGATGAGCCCGACGATCATCTCAAAGGACGGCAAGCCCTTCATGGTGATCGGCAGCCCCGGCGGCGCGCGCATCATTACCATCACGCTGGAGGCGATCCTCAATGTCATCGACCATGGCATGAACATTCAGGAGGCGGTCGATGCGCCGCGTGTCCACCATCAGTGGCTGCCGGACAAGGTGTTCATGGAGCCTTACGCGCTCTCGCCGGATACCCGCAAGCTTCTCGCCGCCATGGGTCACGACGTCGAGATCGACGAAAGCTGGAAGATCTGGGGACAGGCAGCCGGCATTCTCGTCGGCGGCGAAAACTTAGCCGAGATCGAAGCCGGGGGCGGCGCCCGCTACAACGGCGCCGTCGACAGCCGCATCGGGGCAGGCGCGGCGAGAGGATATTAGGGCAGCCGCGATGTCCTGAGCTTTGCCTGCTCGAACTTCACTGGTTATCGAACATGCCCCTTGGGAAGATCGCTGCGCAGCAGGCCGTAAATTGCCGTGTCCCAACGCTCGTCGCCGACTTTCACCGACGAGCGCCGGATGCCTTCTTCGATAAAGCCGAGACCGCGATAGGTGCGGATTGCTGCCGCGTTAAACGTGTAGACGTTGAGTTCCAGCCGCTCGAAAGCAGCAACTGCAAAGACACGCCGAACGACGAGCGTCAAGAAGGGGAGTGCGAGTCCTTGGCCGCGAAACGAGGGATTGATGGCGACGCGGCTGAGCCGGGCGACGCCGTTTTGCCAGTCGAGGGCGACCTGCGCGTGGCCAGCGACGACTCCTCGCACCAGAGCGGAAAAGATCCAGCGCTTCGGCTGCCGCCCGGTCGTCTCAGCCACCATCGCCTCGATCTGGTCCTTGTCGAGCGGAAAGCGGACATCCGGACCGCCCCATTGAATGAGCGATCGCAGCGTCGGGAACCAGGTCGGCAGCTCCCGGGCATGGTCCTCCGCGAAATTTTCGATCTGCAGTTCTGTTTTGGTCACGATAGTCGGCGCTGAAAACGTTGGGTTCGCCATTCTCGGTATCGATCCGCGAATGTAAAGCGCCGCTTTTCCTACTGCATGTTTCCTTAAATCGTAGTCGTATTGAAGGATAAAACATGCAGCAATTCAAAGTGCTGCAGCGCGTCTGAGAAGACGCGCGGCGGTGTAGCCCAGCGTTCAGCCCTTCGGCGTCACCATCCCGGCCGCCTCGCGGATCGTCTGCATCAGGATTGAGAGCGGCAAGGAAGGGATCGCGTCGGTGCGCACGGTGAGGCCGACGGGCCCCTTGGTCTCGCTGGTGTCGATCGGCAGCGTCGCCAGCACGCCGTCGTCGATATCCGTCGCGACGACGCCGGTCGAGATGATCCAGATCGCATCGCTCAAACGCACGAACGCGCGACCGAAGGCAGCGGAGACCGTCTCGATCTGGTTCGGCAGGCTGGCGATGCCGTTGGCGATCAGCAGGCGTTCGACGAAGGGGCGAATGATCGACGCGCGGGTGGGCATCAGCACCGGATAGTCCCCAAGATGGGCGAAAATCGACTGCTTGCCGGAGAGCAGCGGGTGGCCGATGCGCACAGCAAAGACCACCTGTTCGGAATAGAGGTGCTCGAAGGAAAAGCCGGTCATCTTGTCGGGCGCGGCCAGCCTGCCGACGACGAGATCAAGGTCACCGACCCGCAACTGCTCCAGGAGCACCGCATTTTCGCCGGTAACGATCTTGATGCGGGCGCCGGTTTCCTCCTCGAGAAAGAGCGCCATCGCGCGCGGCATGATGCGCGTCGAAACGGTTGGAAGCGCGCCGATCCGGATGGCCGGGCCGTCGCCGGAGCGTTCCTGCGAGACCGAGTCGAGGCCTTGCCGGAGCGCTGTCAGCGCCGCGCCGGCGTGACGGAAGAAAACCTCGCCGTAGCGGGTAATCCTGATGCCGCGCCCCTCGCGCTCGAACACGGCAACGCCCAGCACCTCCTCCAGTTCCCGGATCGTCTTGGTAACGGCCGGCTGGCTGACATGCAGGAGTTCGGCCGCTTTCATCACGCTCTTCTGGCGTGCGACCTCGACAAACGTCTGCAGATGGCGAAACTTGATACGAGCGTCGTTCATGAGATCCATAACCCAGCAGTTAATGGAAAGCCATAAAATATCATTTCACCTAACCAGATCAAACATCCTATTGATGACGGAGGAGATCTGTTGTGCAATTCGCCCGTATCAACGACATAACAATTCATTACCAGGTCATTGGAGCGACGGGGGAAAAGCCCGTCCTTGTCTTCGCCAATTCGCTAGGCACCGATTTCCGCATCTGGCGCGACGTCGTCGTGCGGCTTGCCGGCGAATTCGCGATCGTTCTTTACGACAAGCGAGGCCATGGCCTTTCCGATGTCGGCCCGGTCCCCTGTTCGATCGAGGATCATGCGACCGACCTCGCTGCCCTGCTCGACCTGCTTTCCGTCCGCGGCGCGATCATCTGCGGGCTTTCCGTCGGCGGCCTGATCGCGCAATCGCTTTATCAGCGCCGCCCGGATCTGGTGCGTGCGCTGGTGCTTTCGGACACGGCGCACAAGATCGGCACGGCGGAGATGTGGAACGCGCGCATCGCCGCGATCGAGGCCGACGGTATCGAGGCGGTCGCCGACGCCATACTCGAGCGCTGGTTCACGCCGGCTTTCCGGCGGCCGGAGAATGTCGCTTTCACCGGCTATCGCAACATGCTGATCCGGCAGCCGGTGGCGGGCTACATTGGTACTTGCGCTGCCGTTCGCGACGCCGATTTCACGGAGGCGGCCAAGAAGATTGCCGTTCCCGTGCTGTGCGTCGTCGGAGAGGACGACGGTTCGACGCCGCCGGACCTCGTGCGCTCGACGGCTAGGCTTATCCCCGGCGCACGCTACGAGGTGATCCGCGAAGCTGGTCATATCCCCTGCGTTGAACAGCCGGAGATCCTGACCGCGATCCTCCGGCCATTCTTCGAACTCGTCATGCATGGAGACAAAGATGAGTGACGCCACAGCGCTGTCGAAGCGCTATCGAGAGGGCATGGCGACGCGCCGTGCCGTTCTCGGTGATAATCATGTCAACCGCGCGCAATCGGCATCGACCGATTTCGACCAGCCCTTCCAGGAACTGATCACCGAAGCTGCCTGGGGCCATGTCTGGTCGCGCCCGAATTGGACAAAGCGAGAGCGCTCGATCGTCACCATTGCGCTGCTGGCCGCGCTCGGCCAGGACGAGGAAGTGGCAATGCATGTCCGCGCCACGGCCAATACCGGTGCGAGCCGCGAGGATATCTGCGAGGCGCTGCTGCACGTCGCGATCTATGCCGGGGTGCCGGCGGCGAACCACGCGATCAAGATCGCCAAGGAGGTCTTGGCTGAGATGGATGCCGGCAGGGCGGCTTGAGAGGAGCAACGACAATGTCGGATCGACGGAACCACAAGCCCGAAACGGGCGCCTTTTTTCAGCGTGATCGTGACTGGCACGCGCCGGCCTTTACCCCCGGCTACAAGACCTCCGTCCTGCGCTCACCGCAAAAGGCACTGCTTTCGCTCGACGGCACGATCTCCGAGATCACCGGCCCTGTCTTCGGCCATTCGATGCTTGGCGAGCTCGACAACGACCTGATCCACAACTTCGCCAAACCCGGCGAGAGCGCGATCGGCGAGCGCATCATCGTGCATGGCCGGGTGCTCGACGAGCGCGGCCGTCCGGTGCCGGGTGCCTTGCTCGAATTCTGGCAAGCGAACGCCGGCGGGCGCTATCGGCACAAGAAGGAAACCTATCTCGCAGCTCTCGACCCGAATTTCGGCGGCTGCGGCCGGACGATCACAGACGACGAAGGCTATTATTTCTTCCGGACGATCAAGCCCGGACCCTACCCCTGGCCGAACGGCGTCAACGACTGGCGGCCGGCCCATATCCATTTCTCGGTTTTCGGGCATGGTTTCGCCCAGCGGCTGATCACCCAGATGTATTTCGAGGGCGATCCGATGATCTGGAAATGTCCGATCGTCAACACCATCCCCGATCGCCGGGCAATCGAGCAACTGATCGCGCCCCTCGACTGGGCCAACACGATCCCGATGGACGCCCGCGCCTATAAGTTCGACATCGTGCTGCGCGGACGCCGCTCGACGTTCTTCGAAAACCGGCCGGAAGGCAACTGAGGGAGCAACCGATGGTTCAGGATCTTGGTTATCTCAAGGAAACTGCCTCGCAGACCGCCGGGCCCTACGTCCATATCGGCCTGACGCCGAATTTCTGCGGCATTCCCGGCGTCTACAAGTCCGATCTCGGCACCTCGATGATTAACGACAAGACGCGCGGGCAGCGAATTACCGTCAGGGGCCGCGTGATCGATGGGGCCGGGATGGCGCTCAAGGATGCGCTCATCGAGATCTGGCAGGCGGATTCCGGCGGCCTTTACAATTCGCCCGCGGAAATGCGCGGTACGGCAGACCCGAATTTTGCCGGCTGGGGCCGGTGCCCGACCAGCGCCGAGGACGGCGTCTTCACCTTCGAGACCATCAAGCCGGACCGGGTGCCGTTCAAGGACGGTCGGTTGATGGCACCGCACATCACCTTCTGGATCGTTGCACGCGGCATCAATATCGGCCTTCACACCCGGATGTATTTCCCGGACGAGACGGTGGCGAACGCCGAAGATCCGCTGCTTGCCCGAATCGAGCATCGTCATCGCGCCGAGACGCTTGTCGCCGCGGGCGCGGCGCCTAGTTATACATTCGACATTCATCTCCAGGGCGAGAAGGAAACGGTCTTCCTGGACATATGATCATCGCGTGGCATCCTAGAGCATCCCGCTGGCAAGTCGAACCACTGAAAGCGGATAAGATGCTCTGGAATCAAAGTGCTAGAGCGTCCTTTGGGCACTTGTACGCACGGCGGTCTAGCCCGCGTTGTTTCGTGCCTTTGACGCCGCTGTTTACGCCTCCTGCATGTTTCCTTCAATGGTCGCGGATTTAAGGATAAAAACATGCAGCAAAGTGCTACAGCGTCCTTTTGCGCTTTAAGTCAATATGACGTGCGGCGCTGTAGTGCGGGAACACGGGATCCTGGAGATGTGGAATGACCTACTCGGCCTTTGATCATCCCTATCTCTCTGGTCTTCTTGGGGACGAGGCGGTGGCGGCGGAGTTTTCCGCTGCGGCCGATATCCGCGCCATGCTTGCCTTCGAGGCGGCGCTCGCGCGGGCCGAGGCCGAACACGGGATCATTCCGCGTTCCGCGGCCGACCGCATCACCGAAGCCTGTCGCGCCTTTTCCCCGGACGTCGTCGCGCTGCGCCGCGCGACGGCGGCAGACGGCGTCGTCGTTCCTGAGCTGGTCCGGCAGTTGCGCGCAGCAGTCGGAGGCGAGGCTGCAAACCACGTGCATTTCGGAGCTACCAGCCAGGACGTTATCGACACCAGCCTGATGCTGCGGCTGAAGGCGATCGCCGAACTCTTCAGCTGCCGTCTCCGCGACGTCGTCGCCGTCCTTGAAGAATGCGACCGGCAATGGGGATTTCGTCCCCTCATGGGACGTACGCGCATGCAGGCGGCGATCCCGGTCACGGTTTCGGATCGCCTGCACACATGGATCGAGCCGCTTCTCGACCACCAGGACCGCCTCGAAGCCATGGACCGTGACCTGTTCGCCGTGCAGTTTGGCGGCGCCGCCGGCACGCTCGACAAGCTCGAGGACAAGGCCGACGCCGTTCGCGAGACGCTCGCCGAGGAGCTTGCGCTGGTCGACTGCCCGCAGTGGCACAGCCAGCGCTCGGCGGTGGCGGATTTCGCCAATCTGCTGTCGCTGATCACGGGCAGTCTTGGCAAGTTCGGCCAGGATGTGGCCCTGATGGCGCAAAACGGGGAGGAGATCGTGCTTGCCGGCGGCGGCGGCTCGTCCGCCATGCCGCACAAGCAGAATCCGGTTGCAGCCGAAGTGCTTGTCACCTTGGCGCGGTTCAATGCGACCCAGCTTGCGGGCGTGCATCAGGCGCTCGTTCATGAGCAGGAACGCTCCGGTTCAGCCTGGACGCTCGAATGGTTGATCCTCCCGCAGATGGCCGGTGCGACGGCGGCTGCCACCAGGCTTGCGGCGGAACTGGCGGGCAATATCAGGCGCCTGGGCGGGGCGTGAACCGCTGCTCGCCTGTCGGCGGCATCTTCTCGATCTAGGCTTGGGACGTTGCACCGTTTCCGGGGTCTTGCTTGCGGCGGCACAAAGAGGAGCGGGATGCGTCGGCGTAACACGGTCGCAAGAAAATCGGAGACCGTCAATTGGGCACGAAAGATCGCGACCGCCGCATGGGCTATGAAGATGCAGTGCCCATCGCCGAACTCCTCTTGAACCCGCGCGGTCCGGGCTCGGACGACTTCTCTCTGCTTGAATTCATGGAGCTTCGGGGCAACCGGATGCTTGGCAGCGAAATCGCACGCATTCCGATGCCAGCCACCGTCTCCTGAGCGATCATAGCACCGGCCCGATATCTGCTGCGGTCCACGCTGCAGTCACCTAATTAAGGCGCAGCCGTGCGCCAAGTGGCGAGGTGAGCTAACAGCCTTCCATAAGATTGATAATTTCTGTAGAAATAATCATCAAGCCGCGAAACCATTGTCCATGATGAGCGTTTTTAGCAGGGACTTCGGTCGGTCTTGGCGGATACGTTACGCATTTCCGATACTGACAAGGGACAACCGATCAGGGAGACGCGGTTGCTTTACGATGTCGCTGTTGTCGGCTCTGGATTTTCAGCGATCGCGGTGACGATCAACCTGCTCCGGCTGCTGCCAGCCCCCACGTCGATTGCGATCGTCGGCGATGACCCCGGGTTTGGAAGGGGCACTGCCTATCGGACGGAATTTTACGTCCATCGCTTGAATGTTCCTGCCGGCCGCATGAGCGTCTTTCCCGAGAGGCCGGACGATTTTGTCGAATGGCTTCAGGAGCATATGCGGCAGGTTTCGGCGGATGGTTTCGCCTCACGCGGAGACTATGGCCTCTACTTGCGCGACCGGCTTGCATCGTTGTTGCGCGATCACGAGCGGCGCGCGAAGGTTGATTTCGTCAAGGCAAAGGCGACTGACTGCATTCATTGTAGCGAGGCAGGACTTGTCTTTCATCTCGACAACGGCGCCGAACTCAGCGCGAGAAACGTTGTGCTCTGTCTCGGCATCGGCAATGCCGATCTGCCGCTCGCCTCTGGGAAAGTCGACGCCGCCGCTGAAAGTCGCATCGTGCGCAATCCTTGGCGGCTGAGCTGGCTCTCGAGGGTCGGCCCGAGCGACACGATCTGTATTCTCGGATCCGGATTGACGATGGTCGATCAGGTGCTTGCCTTGCGGGTTCACGGCCATCGGGGACGTATCCGTGTGCTGTCGCGCCGTGGCCTTCTTCCGCAGGCGCACCCGCCGGCCGACCGCCGGGCGGCGGCCGTCGAGCCGGAGCTCGGACGTTCGCGAGAGATCAGCGTCCTGCTTGCACGCTTTCGCAAGCAGGTTCGCGACGGTGCCGATTGGCGCGGTCTGATGGACGGCCTGAGACCCGTGACGCAAAAGCTGTGGCAGGAATTGACGAAGGAGCAACGTGCGCGGTTCCTGCGCCACGGCCTGGCGTGGTGGAACGTCCACCGCCATCGGATCGCCCCGGAAATATCTTCGCGTTTCGAGCCCTTGAAAAGAGATGGCATCGTTACCGTCCACGCCGGTTTTCTGGAGGCGATTGAGGAAGGGCCTCGCGGTGCATTGGTCTCCTACCTGGAAAGGCAAAGCCACCGGCCCCGATCCTTCAATGCGGATTGGATCGTCAACTGCACCGGCATGGAGCGGGCCGGCGTCGCGCACTCGCCGCTGCTTCGCAAGATGCAGCGGCAGGGGCTGATCAGCCCCGACGAGCTCGGACTAGGCCTTTCTGTCGACCAGGGCTCCCGCGTGCTTGATCAGCAGAAAGAGCCACAGCCTGGGCTTTACGCGGTCGGCGCTTTGACGGCGGGCCAGTTCTGGGAAATCACCGCGGTTCCGGATATCCGCGTCCAGGCGCAACGTGCGGCAAGTGCGATCGCTGCCACGTTGCGGGGGTGATGCGACCGGCACGCGTCGTATCCAGGCGTCAATGCATGATACCGCTGAGCGCGTCCTTTTACGATCGGGGTTGAGCGCCGACGTCGGTTCGTCGAAGTGCTTGATCCCCTTTTATCGTTGTTGTCAGGTTTCCATGCGGTCTTCGGCATTGCGGGGGCGTTCCGCGATCGCTTCGACGATCGGCTCGAGATCGGTCCAGAGGTCTCCTTCGTCTTCCAGGCCGATGCTGATGCGAAGGATGGTGCCTGGGTGGGCGTTTCCGTCGGTCGCGCGCGTGACGGTCATGGGAGCAAGCAGGCTGTGGGTGCCGCCCCAGGAGGCTCCGATGGAGAAGGTCTTGGCCGCGGTGAGATGGCCGGGGAGCGCGTCTTCCGCGTAAGGCGGGATGATGACGCTGAAGACACCGCTCGAGCCCGCGAAATCCCGCTGCCAGTATTCGTGGCCCGGGCAATCCGGCAGTGCAGGGTGAAGCACGAGATTCGCCGGGACACGCGACGCGATGCGCTTGGCGAAATCTGTAGCCACCCGGCCGGAATGGGCAAGGCGCACGCCCATCGTTTCCAGGCCGCGCAGCGCCAGCGCGCAATCGTCGGGAGAGACGCCGATTCCGATCATGCGCGTCGTGTCCTTGAGCCGCCGATGGAGGTCGACGTCCTTCACGGAGATCGATCCCATCAGCAAGTCGGAGTGGCCGCCCACATATTTCGTCAGCGCCTGTGACGAAAAATCGATGCCGTGCACCAAAGGCTTGAAATATAAGGGCGTCGCCCAGGTATTATCGCAGCCGGTCAGCACACCGCGCGCCTTGGCTGCGGCCACGATCGCCGGAATGTCCTGCACCTCCATCGTCGTGGAGCCCGGGGACTCGGTCCAGACGAGCCGGACGCTGTCGTCGATGAGATCGATGATGCCTGCGCCAATCATCGGGTCGTAGATGCGGTGATTGATCCCGCGCGGCTTGAGGTGGTGCTCGCAAAAATCAGCGACGGGCGGATAGGCGGTGTCAGGGATCAGAACGGTGTCACCCGGCATCAGGACGGAGAGGAAGACGATGGTGATCGCCGCCTGTCCCGATGGAACGAGCACCGTGCGGAGGCCCTGTTCGAGTTGGCTGAGCGACGCTTCCAGCGTCCGGGACGTCGGTGTGCCGTGCAGGCCGTAAGTATAGCCGTCCGGTCCGCGGTATTTCCGGTTGGCGTAGGCTTCGGCACTGTCGAACACGATCGTGGATGCCCGGTATGTCGGGATCGCCAGGCTTGCGAAGCCTTCGTGGGAGACCTGTGGCCGTTTTACGCAGAGCGTCTTGTCGCGCATGTCATGTCCTCGTTCAGCTTTCGAGACAAGTCTTGACATGCAGATCCTAGAAGGACAATTGACGAACATGCCTAAGTCCATGCCAAAACCTTATGGGACAAGACCGTGAACTTCCGCCAGATCGAAGCGTTTCGCGCTGTCATCATCACCGGCACGGTATCTGCGGGTGCCGAACTGATGGGGATCACCCAGCCGGCCGTCAGTCGCCTCATCGCGGAACTCGAAACGTCCACCGGTTTCGCCCTCTTCGACCGTGTGAAAGGCAGGCTGGTACCCACGCCCGAGGGGCAGATTTTCTATCGCGACGTGGAGGCCAGCTTCCGCGGACTTGATCGGCTGCGATCTTCGGCCGCCCGCATCCGCGATTTCGGCTCCGGGCACATCCGCGTCGCAAGCCTCGCCGCAGCGGGTTCGACCATCGTGCCGCGGGCCGTCCGCAAATTCCGCGAAACGCACCCCTCGGCGATCGTGACCCTCAGCATCATGACATCCGCAGCCGTCCGCAACCATGTGGTGGACGGGGAATTCGACCTCGGGCTCGCTGCGGACGAGGTCGACCTTTCCGGTGTCGGGCATCAGGTATTCGGCAGCTTTCCGGCGCTTTGCGCCATGCCGGCGGGCCACCCGCTCGCCGTCAAGAGCGTGATAGGACCGCAAGACTTCGACGGCGTCGATTACGTCGCGCTTTCGCCGGAGGACAGGGCGCGCCTCCAGTTCGATCGCTTGTGCGCGGAAGCAGGCGTGCGGCCAAATCTCGTCATCGAAACCCCGTTCGCGATCACCGCTTGCGCGCTTGCCCTCGAGGGGGTTGGCGTCGGAATAGTCAACCCACTCGCAATCGACGGTTTTGCCGAAAGGGGGCTTATTTTCCGTCCCTTCGAGCCGGCGGTCTACTTCAAAAGCTATCTTCTATTCCGGCCGGACATGCAGAAGGCGAGCCTGGTTCGGGCCTTCGTCGCGGCTTTGCTGGACGTCAGGAACACCAGACACTCGGCAAGTTCGACAGGGGCTGACCGCCCTCCATTGACTGACGAGACTAGCCCGGCAATCGCTGGCCAGTCTTAGGCTGCCGCGGATTTGCGAGTGGTGGTGCGCGGGCGATGATGAACGCAATCGCCAGGACCGTTATGCAAAGCCCGGCGGTAAAAGCCGTGACGCCCTCCCAGCCCCACTCGCTCCACATCACTCCACCCGCAGAACCAAGCAGGCTCGAACCGGCGTAGTAACCGAAGAGACAAAGGGCGCTTGCATAGCCGCGATTGTCGAAGGCTCTTCTGCTGACCCAGCTCGACGCGACGGTATGCGCCCCGAAAAACCCCATGGTGACAATGCCAATCGCTGAAACGATGAGCCAGAGCGGAGAGGGCGCAGTCATCAGCAGGCCGATCAGGAGAACGACGACGGGTCGCCAGAAAGTCGGGCGCACGCCGATCCGGCCCGCCAGCTTCCCGAACCAGGCGGAACTTGCCGATCCGAGCATATAGAGCAAGAAGATCGCGCCGATCTCGGCATGGCTGAGAGCATAGGGTTCGACAGCCAGCCGATACGGTGCGTAGTTGTAGATCGTGACGAAGGCTCCCATCATGAGGAAGCCGGTGCCATAGAGCATCAGCAGAACCCGGTCGCGAAGCACGCTTGCATAACCGCCGAGGAAGCTCCGAAGGGAATGGCGTTGCGGCTGAAATGCGCGCGATGGGGGGGCGCTGACACAAAAGACGATCGCGGCTGCCGCGCTGAAGAGACCTATCGAGGCAATCGCCCACCGCCAGCCGAGCCACTCGGTGGCGACCGCCGCGCCAAGCCGGCCAATCATCCCTCCGAACGCCGAACCCGCGATGTAGAGCCCCATGGCGGGACCGATGGTGGCAGGCTCCACCTCTTGGGCAATGTAGGTCATCGCAACCGCAGGCACGCCTGCGAGCGCGATCCCGGACAGACAGCGCAGCAGGAGCAGGCTTTCCCACGTCGGTGCAACCGCCGCCATGGTTCCGAAGAGTGCGGCGGAGATCAGCGAATAGATCATCAATGTCCGACGCCCGATCCGGTCCGAGAGCCAGCCGGCAGCCAGAATCCCGATCGCCATCGGACCGGTCGCCAGCGAAACTGCAAGGCTCGAATTCTCGGGCGAGATCCCGAACGTCGAGGAAAACTCCGGTAGAAGCGGCTGGACGCTGTACAAAAGCGAGAAGGTCGCGAAACCAGCCATGACCATCGCGGTGGCGAGGCGTTTGTACTCCGCCGTTCCGATCTGAATGAGGTCGTCGTTCTCCATTGCTCATCCTCTGTCCAGGGGCAGTTCCCGCTCAAAGCACGGGTTTGCTGTCGAGGACAATGATATTCTGGCCGGCCGCACCATGAGGAGGGCCGGCATTTGTGTTGCGGCCCCACAGCGCCGGGCGCTCTCTCCAGACGCGCAAGGGACGCTGCAGCGCTCTGAATTTCCGCATGTTTCCCTCGTTGGATCGCCACGATTTAAGGAACCATGCATTAGGCGTCAAAGGCGAATGATCACGGATTTGAGCTGAGTGTAGTGTGAAAGCGCGTCGGTTCCTTGCTCGCGTCCATAGCCGCTGTGCTTGAACCCGCCGCAGGGGGTCTGCACGAAGCCGCCGAAAGGATCGATGCGGCGCGCGCTTACGACATCGGCCTGGTAACAGAGATCGCTCCGGAGGATGAACTGGAGGCAGCCGTTGCGAAAGTGGCGGCGACGATCGCCAGCAACGGTCCGCTGGCAGTTCAACTGGTAAAGATGCTCGCCACTGAGGCGGCCGACATGAAGACGGCACAGGCCTTCCGGCTCTCGGAACTGGCTTGGGGCGTCCTTCGGGACAGCGAGGATCGGCGCGAAGAACGGATCGCATTCCGTGAGAAGAGAAAGCCCGTTTACGTCGGGCGTTGAACGTCGCAGCCTGCCGGACGTCGCCTCGGTGTCGGCGGGTCGCGTCAACTCAGAAGCCGTTCCCGCTCACGGTCGTAGTAACGCTCAAGCGACGGCAGTTCTGTCTTGAGCTGATCGAACAGCGGGTCATCGGCGGCAACCGCGCCGCGATACTTCGCTTCGAGAAAATGGTGATGCTGTTGGAGCGCGGCCTCGCTGGCGCCATCAGCGACCGTGAATACCGGTGAGACCTCGCTTCGGCCCTTGACGCTGATCCGGTCGATTTCGGCGGTCGGAAATCTCGCTGCCGCAAGCTTCGCCGTCCGCTCGCCGAGCAGCAGCGAGATGCCGTAGTCCTTCGACGCTCCCTCGAGGCGCGAGGCGAGATTGACCGCGTCGCCAAGTGCCGAATAGTCGAAGCGGCGGGCGGACCCCATGTTCCCGACGACGCATTCGCCCGTATTGATGCCGATGCCGATGCGCAAGGTCTTCGGCAGACGTCCTGCCGCCGTTGCTTCGGCTTCCAGTTCCGCGTTGAGGTTTCCGAGGGCGGTGAGCATGTCGCGCGCCGCCTGAACGGCGTGGACGGCGTGGTCCGGATCATCGAGCGGGGCGTTCCAGAAGGCCATCAGGCAGTCGCCGATATACTTGTCGATCGTGCCGCCCCGGTTGAGCACGGCCTCCGAAAGCGGCGTCAGCAGCCGGTTGATGAGCGTCGTCAGTCCCTCCGGATCGTCCCTCATGTCCTCCGAGATCGTCGTGAAGCCGCGAACGTCACAGAAGAGGATCGTGAGCGTGCGCCTCTCGCCGCCGAGCTTCAGCTGCGAAGGATCCTGGGCCAGCCGTTCGACGAGCGCGGGCGAGAGATACTGTGAAAAGGCACGCGTGATTTCGCGTCGCTGTCTGCGCTCCTCGGCATAGTCGAGACCCGCCTGTCCGACCGCAACGCCGAAGAAAGCCAGTCCGGGGCCGAGCGGCGAGACGAAGACGTGGCCGAGACGCATCAGGGCATAGCTTGCCAGGAAGATCAGGGTGAGGGCAGCGGCGCCGTAGCCGAGTGTCCTCCAGCTTGTCGATTTGGAGACTGCCAGAGCCGCGGCCAAGGCGGCAAGGACGATCGCCGGTATGGCGATCGTCGCCCCCGCCCGCTTGATGAACAGCCGGTGCACGAGATTGTCGTAGATCGTCGCCTGGACTTCGGCGCCGGCGACGAGCCCGCGCGAAAACACCGTGTCGGAGATGGCAAAGGCATCGACTCCGCCGGCCGCGAGCGACGGTGCATTCTGCAGACTCAGGCCGACGATGACGACGCGATCACGAAAGATGCCCTCCGGCAGGAAATTTTTGGGATCGAGCGCCTGGTAATAGGAAACGGTCGGATAGGTGCGCGCCGGGCCGAAGGTCTGGATCAGGGCTCCCGTCGGCGGCGGTGCCGGGTCTGCTCCAGCGACGGTTGCGAGCGTCAGCGCGAAGCCGTCCGCATAGGGCGGCATCTGCCTGAGCGTACCGTCGCCGCTGAGATTGACCGAGGCGATGCCCACTTTCGCGCCCGTCTCCGTGAAAAGCGGCAGCGGTTCGGTGCGGACGTACTGGTCGGCCTGCGGTGTCTCGATCACCGACTGGTCGCCGGCAAGCACGATGTCGGGCCTGAGGACCGCGGCCAGTGCCGCATCGTTTTCTGGGGCGGCGGCCGGCTCGGCGAAGATGACGTCGAGGGCAATCGCCCGCGCGCCGGCGCGCCTCAGCGATTCGATCAGGCGCGCGTGCAGGGCACGCGGCCAGGGCCATTGGCTGCCGATTTCCGACATCGACGGCTCGTCGATCGCGACAATGATCGGGCCATCTTCCGGGAGCGGCGGGCGGGCGATGATCGAGAGATAATCATAGGCGCGCAGATCGACGAGCGACCAGCTGCCCGTCAGCGAGACAAGCGAGACGAGGGCGGCGACGAAAGCAGTCAAGACGGCAAGCTTCATCCGCCGCGTGGAGCGGCGAATTCGTTCGACTGCCGCTGAAAAGCGTTGCGGAACGAGCGCTGGAGCGGGGGCGTTCATCAGAACCGCACTTTGACAGTGCCCTTGACCGTGGGCCCCCAGCCGGGAAGACCGTCGCGCACCTCGAACTCCTCGTCGAGCAGATTGAACCCGGCGAGTTCCATCTCGAACCGCTTGTCGAAGGGCTCCCATAGGAGTGAGGCGTCGAGCGTCCAGAAGTCGTCGAGCGTCGCGACACCGTCGACGCGCTCGCCCACATAATTTGCCGCCACCGTCGTCTTGATGTTCGCGGTGTTGACCCACGTCAGCGCCATCTGGCCCGAGTTTTCCGGCAGGAACGGAAGGTCGCCACCCGTCGAGAGGTCGTCGCTTTCCGTGCGGGCCACTGTAGCCGACAGGCCGAACCCGTGGCCGAGTGCGATATTGCCTGTCAATGCCACGCGATCGACTCTGGCCTTGTCGAAATCGAAGTCCACTATCGAGAATGGGAGATCAATCGAGCCGTCACGGATTTCCTGATGCTGGTAGTCAACCGCCGTGAAGAGCCAGTCGTTCCATTCGGCATCCCAGCGGAGGGCCAATGTGTCAGCATACCCGTCGGCGCCAATGAGGAACTGGTTGGGCTGAAGTCCGACGATGCCGATCGGTGCGAGCGTGGCCGCGCCGAAATTGTAGCCTTCGCGCTGGATGGCTGCGCGCAGCCAGTGTCCCTCGAACGGCGCCCACGCGACACCGAGCTTGGGCTCGAGACGGATGTTGTCGTTATTCACGTCCTCTATATAGCGGGCAAACAGCGCCCCTTCGATTTTCAGATCAGGAGTAATTTCATAGAGGCCATCGACATAGGCTTTGGCCAGCGCTTGGGTTGATGAAGAAGACGTGGATGTCGAAGGTACAAGAAGACCGAAAAAATCGAATTTGTTTGAAGACCTTACGGCACCGGCTTCGATGCCGTATCGCCAGGTCAGATCGCCAGCGCCGTAAAGATGGCTCAACGCCCCGATATAGCTTGTTTCGTCCTGCTCGCTCCTCAGTTGTGCAAGATCGGGGAGCGGGATGTCGGAGAGAACCGCTCGCGAGGTGTTAACGATCTCCTTGTCGCTGAAGAAGAATGCAGCGTTGGCGACATTTTCATATCCAAATGTGTGGCTCCACGCGACACCGGAGGTCACGCTCGAGGCGCTGTCATCGTCCAGTGAGTCACGAGGGACGATCAGAGGAGGGAACAACGTCGGGTCCGGAATGTCAAAAATACTCCGGCTTTCGTCTACCTCGGCCATATTCAGGAACGCGATGATTCTGTCGTCGGGAGATGGCGTCGCGGTAATGTAGCCATTGCCGCCGATCACGCGCAACTCACGCTCCATCTGGAGCCCGTGACCTTGATCTATCGTATCCCTCGGCTCCTCCCACTGGAACGTGCCAAAGACGCTGATCGGAAACGGGGATACGGTAAATCCTCGTACCGCAGCTTCTCCGATCCATCCGGTATCATCTTCGTTGGCGGTGAAGCCGCCACCCAACTCCGTTTCGAAGAAGGGCGAGCGCAGCAAATTGACCGTCCGTTCGCGGCTGGCGAGCATATGCGGTTCGATCAGCAGCCCCTGGATCAGCGCGGAGAAGCTGCCCGGGTTGACCGTGTTCGTGATCGCGTTGGCGGCAAAATCGAACGTGTTGAAGAACGGATTGACGCTGCCGCGCACCGCCTGGTCGACATAGCTCGCGCCGGTGAAGGGATCGAAAACAGCATCGCCGTAATATTGGCCCCAGGCATCGAGCCCCTGCAGGCGGAAGGCGTCGTTGAGCGTCGAGCCCTGCTCCTGGTTGGCGCCGAGCGCCGCCGTGTCGCCGCCTTTGGCGCGGGTGCGGCGCATCGCTTCCTGGGCATTGCGAATGGCACCGTCGGCGTCATAGGCGTCGATGGCAAGGGCGGTGCGCACTGTTGCCACGACGGGATCATTCGGATCGAGCCGGTCGGCATTGTCGAGTGCCTGGGCTGCCGGGATACGGTCACCTTTTTCGTAGTGTGCGGCAGCAAGCAGGAGCTGCGCATTGGAATAGGCAGGATTGGCGGTGGAGCCCGCAAGCAGATCCTCGACGGCCTTGTCTACGTCGCCGTTCTGCAGGTGATAGCGGCCGCGCGCCACCAGAGCGATATCGAAAGAAGGATCAACGGCAAGGGCGGTGTCGAGCTCTCGCTTTGCCTCGGCCATCCGCGTTTCGTCAAGATACTGGACGGCGAGGTTCGCGTGTGCAACGGGATCCAGCGGGTCGAGCGCGATCGCTTGCTTGAAAGCGGCCTCTGCGGCCCGGTTGTCGCCGCGCACACCCTGGACCAGACCAAGCGAATTCCAGATGGACGAGGAGCCCGGGGCAGTCTCCAGCGCCTTGTTTAGATCGGCAAGCGCGCCGTCGAGATCGTTGTCGATATGATAGCGATAGTGGGCGCGGGCCTCGAGTGCCGTCGGATCGTTCGGATCGATGGCAAGCGCCCGTTCGACGCCGTCGCGCAGCTCGTCGCGATCATCGAGCAACATGGCGAGTTGCGCGCGCGCTGCCGGCAATGTCGGATCGTCCGGATATTTCTGCTCGGCTCTTTTTATCACCTCGATTGCCGCGGGGATGTCTTCCCGGAAACCTGCGGTCCAGGCCTGCGCCATGCCGGCATAGCGGCCGCTCGCATTGCGCGGCGGTTGCTCGACGCGATTGGGGTCGGCAAGCCCGCGCGCGAAATAGCCGCCATAGGCAGCGATCGTCCGCCGGCTAGGGTCAAGGCCGCGTTCGGCCTTCGAGAACAGGCGAGCCGCCTCCTGATATTGGTTCGAGGAGCCGGCGATCAACGCCCTGATCAGGTCGGCCCGTGCAACCTGCGAACCGGAGAGACCGCGCCTGGTTGCCTCCGAAAGAGCGGCTTGGGCCTTCTGGCGGCCGTTCAGTGACAGATAGATTTCGGCAAGCGCCAGCCAGTCTTCGGTCGAGCGCGAGGCCTCCGGCGCAGCCTCGATCCGCGCGCGCTCACGCCGCATCTGCGGAACGCTGAGCGGTGTCGCCGGCATCCAGACGAAGGCGTTGCGCAGCGACAGATGGAAGAGCATCTGCTCGCGGTCTTTCGGCGTGATGATCACGATCTTCGTCGGCGCGCTGCCGATCGCCGCGACGGCGCCTTCGCCCTGCTTCACGGTCACGCTGCCATAGGCATTGCTGAGTTCGACAACGCCCTCGAGAACGACCAGCGAGGTCTTGCCATCGCCGCCGACGGTCAGCGTCCAGTCGGTGCCGCGGATGGCCGCGGTTGCGGCAGGCGTGTCGATCACCAGGCCCTTACCGCCACGCTCGGCGCGGGCCCAGATCGTGCCCGACTGCAATTCCAGGCTGGAGTCGCCCGCGCCGATCTGTTTGACGCGCAAGGCCGTGTTGCGTCCGAGCCGGATCTGCGTGTGGTCGCTGAAGAGGACGGCGAGCGCGCCTACCGCATTGGTGCGCAAGACGTCGCCGGGGAGCAGATCCTGGGCGAGATCAACGACGCGCCAGTTGGAGACGTCGACGAAGCGCACCTCCTCGCCGGTTTTGCGGGCGATAACGGATCCGGCCGCGGGCGCCTGGCGCGGAATTGGCTCGGCAAACGTCGGCCACGGCGCAAACAGCACCGTGGCGGCAAACATGACCCCCGATAAACGTCCCCTCATTGCCGAGTCCCACCCTCGTTCTTGCGAATCCAGTGGATTTTCAGGAGAAAAAAGTCAAGTTCCCTGTGATGCTGCGGCTTTTTTTATCGCTACGGTGTATTAAGAGGGAAACAGTGCGAGGGGGCAGGTTTAGATGGCGATTAGCGAAAGCGTATACAGCATAGACCTTTCGGATGAAGTATTACCGCTGGAGCTCGGACCAAGCGCGTATTACGACCACATACGGAAGATCAACGACGTCTTTTACGACCAAATAAAGATGTCGGACCAGAAGGCGGCCTATATCTTCACCTTCATGTTTGCGTTCCTTATCAGCTCGGCCGAGGGACGAAACGTGTTCACTTGGCAACGTTATTTCGGCGATGATCTATTGGCGATGGTTTTATCGGCATTGCTTGCGATCGCTTCAATCTTCTCGATCATTTCGGCGATCCTCGTCGTTCTGCCGCGAAAGAGTGCGACGTCGACGACGCTCTTCTGGGGCGGCTGGCTGTCGCATCGCGAGACGTTCCGCAAAGCCGCAGCCGCCGGCCACCCGGCCTACCTGTTCCAACAATATATCGAGAATGCGGACGCCCTTGCGTCGATCGCGTGCAGCAAATACCGCTTCGTCAATCTTGCTTTTCGGGGATTGATCGTCACGGTGCTTGCCTACGTGGCGATCCTGGCGACCGGCTGACACCAGCCTCCATCAGCGAAGAGTGCCTCTCAAGCTCATATGGCATTGTGGAAAACGTTGTTGAGTGCGGGCCGATAGCGCCTTTTCGTCTCCCGCGCTTCAGGCTTGCCTTGGAAAAGCCCAATCGGCAACTAAGGGTGCAACTCCTACCGTCTCAGCCCGTCCTGCGCTCTGTTTGCTGAAGGACCGAGCGCCAGCCACTGCTGCCGATCCCGAAAAGGAGACCATGTATGAAGAAGAGTTTTGCCGTGAGGACGTCCGCCGCGGCGTTGGTTCTCGCGGGGACGATGGCCGCCAATGCCGCCGACTTCCCAGGCTATCCGGCTCCAGCCCCGGCGCCGGCGCTGGAGCCGGATCTGCATGGTGGCGTGAAGATCGGCTATCTCGACTGCAACATCGGCGGCGGCACCGGCTACGTTCTTGGCTCGGCCAAGGAGGTCGATTGCGTCTTTCGGTCCACACTCGCGGGCGAGGCTTCGGATCACTATCAGGGCGAGATCAGGAAACTCGGCGTCGATCTCGGTTTCACCACGCGCAGCCGGCTGATCTGGGCGGTGCTGGCGCCGACCGCCGGTTATCACCGCGGATCCCTGGGCGGCATCTACCAGGGTGCATCAGCTGAAGCGACCGTCGGCGCCGGCGTCGGTGCAAATGTACTCATCGGCGGCACGTCCGGCTCGATTCATCTGCAGGCGCTCAGCGTAACCGGCCAGCTCGGGCTCAATATCGCGGCCGCCGGTACGTCGATGACGCTCAACGCCGTCAACTAGATCATTTCACGGCTTCATTGAAACGGCGACATGATCTAACTTTTTGGAACGACGCAATTCCTGACGGGAGACCGCTGCACGCTTTTGCTGGAATTGCTTGAAACCCCGTCGCTGCCGGCTTCGCCTGGCAGCGACGGGGTGTCGTATCGGTTTCGCGGGGGGGGATTGCGTGGGGGCAGTCGTTCGTTCTTGTCTATTCGCGGCTTGCGTCGCTGCATTGCCTGCTACCGCGGGCGCCGAGTGGCAGGCGGTCGAGAAGGTTCGGACCTATGCCATTTCGGGCGAAACCGGTGCCGAGCTTTATGCCTCGATCGGCGAGCGGGGACCGCAGCTGGGCCCGGTTCGTGCGATCGCGCACACGGATTTCAAGCTGACCTGGACGCGCAAATACGAGCCGCAGGGCGACGCCTGCGTCCTTTCGACGGCGAAGCCGAAGCTTACGATCACCTACATGCTGCCGAAACCCGCAAAAGCATTGCCGGCGGGTGCGCGGGAGGATTGGGAGACGTTCATCGCCGGCGTGCACAAGCACGAACGGGTGCATGGCGATTTTATCAAGGACATGGTGCGCCAGATCGAAAGCGCCTCAGTCGGCCTGACGGTGCCCGACGACCCAGCATGCCGCAAGATCAGGACCGAACTGACCAAGCGCCTCGGCGCATTTTCGCTGGCGCAGCGGCAGCGCAGCCGGGATTTCGACCGGGTGGAGATGAGCGACGGCGGCAACGTTCACCAGCTTATCCTGAAGCTGGTGAACGGCAGCAGCATCGTGGCTCAACCGTAACGGACGAGAAATTCCTCGGCGGTCAGATGGCGGAAGTCATCGAGTGCGCGCCGCAGCTTGGCATGGTCCCAATCCCACCAGGCAAGGCGATCCATGCGCCGGCTGATCTCGGCCGTGAACCGCTCACGGATGAGTTTTGCCGGAACGCCGCCGACGATCGTATAGGAGGCGACGTCCTTGGAGACGACGGCGCCGGCGCCGATCACCGCGCCGTTACCGACGGTCACCCCCGGCAGGATCGTCGCGCCGTGGCCGATCCAGACATCGTGGCCGATCGTCACCCGGTTCTGCCGCCGCCAGGCGAAGAGATCGTGATCGAGGTCGGCATCGTCCCAGTAGTTCGGCGCGCGATAGGTGAAATGGTGCAGCGTCGCTCGCCAGGTCGGATGGTTGGTGGCGTTGATACGCACCGAGGCGGCGATGTTGACGAACTTGCCGATCGTCGCGCACCAGATCGAGCCGTCCTGCATGATGTAGGAATAGTCGCCGAACTCGACCTCGTCGAGACGGGAGCGCTCCTGGACTTCGGTGTAGCGGCCGAGTGTCGAATTCCTGACGCTCGCGGTTGGATGAATAAAAGGTTCGATCCCGAGTTTCTGACTCATGCCGCCTGTTTCCTCGGCGAGAATTCGGAGACGTCGAGGATGCGGTCGGCGACCGCGTCGCGCACTTCCTCATCGTGGAAGATGCCGATCAGCGCCGTGCCTTCAGCTTTCTTCTTGGCGATCATCTCGACGACGACCGCGCGGTTCTTTGCGTCGAGCGAGGCGGTCGGTTCGTCGAGCAGCAGGATCCTGTGATCGGTGATGAAGCCGCGGGCGATGTTGACCCGCTGCTGCTCGCCGCCGGAAAAGGTGGCCGGCGGCAGCGACCAGAGTTCGGTCGGCAGGTTGAGCTTCGCAAGCAGTTCCGCCGCCCGGTCCCGCGCCTCCGCGACAGCAACGCCGCGCGCTTGTAAGGGTTCAGCGACGATGTCGAGGGCGGAGACGCGTGGCACGACGCGCAGGAACTGGCTGACATAGCCGAGCGTCGTGCGCCGCACTTCGAGCACGGTGCGCGGCTCTGCCGTCGCAAGGTTCACCAACCGGCCGTCATGCTCCATCAGGATCTGGCCTTCGTCGACGCCGTAATTGCCGTAGAGCATCTTGAGGATCGAGCTCTTGCCGACGCCCGAGGGGCCGCCGAGCACGACGCATTCGCCAGCCTTGACCGAGAAGGAGACATTGGCGACCACCGGCAGGCGGACGCCATCACGCAAGTGCATGGTGAAGCTCTTGGCGACTTCTGAAACAACGAGTGGAGTGGCCATGACTGTTACTTTCCTTTGCGCATGATCTTGTCCGAAAATCGGATTCCACTTTTCGGGATCATGCGTCACACCTGGAGAATCGAGGAAACGAGAAGCTGGGTGTAGGGCTCGCGCGGATCGTCGAGCACCCGGTCGGTGAGCCCCTGTTCGATGACGGCGCCGTCCTTCATCACCATCATCCGGTGCGACAGGAGGCGCGCCACGGCGAGGTCATGGGTCACGATGATCGCCGCGAGACCGAGATCGTGGACGAGCCCGCGCACGAGATCGAGCAGGCGTGCCTGCACCGAGACGTCGAGGCCGCCGGTCGGCTCGTCCATGAAGACGAGGCGAGGGGAGGTGACGAGATTGCGGGCGATCTGCAGGCGCTGGCGCATGCCGCCGGAAAAGGCGCGCGGCTGGTCGTCGATCCGGTCCTCGTCGATTTCGACGCGGGTAAGCCAATCCTTTGCCGTGGCGCGGATGTTGCCGTAGTGCCGGTCGCCGACGGCCATCAGGCGCTCGCCGACGTTGGCGCCGGCCGAAACCGTCATCCGGAGCCCGTCTGCCGGGTTCTGGTGAACGAAGCCCCAATCTGTGCGCATCAGGAAGCGCCGCTCCGCCTCGCCCATGCGGGCGAGATCGCGGTATTGTCCGTCACGCATATGGTATTCGACGATCCCGGAGGTCGGCATCAGCCGTGTCGAGAGGCAGGACAGAAGGGTCGTCTTGCCGGACCCGGATTCGCCGACGATCGCCAGCACCTCTCCCGGGTAGAGCTCGAAGGAGACGTTCCGGCATCCGATGCGGCTGCCGTAGAACTTCGAGACGTCGTTGACTTTCAGAAGCGGAACGGCGCTCATTCTGCGGCCTCCTGGCTTTCTTGCGTTGGGCGGGCGAGCATGTGTCCGGCATGGCCATGCGCGCGCCGGTCTTCGCAATGGTCGGTATCGGAGCAGACGAACATGCGTCCGCCCTTGTCGTCGAGCACCACTTCGTCGAGATAGACATTCTCGGCGCCGCAGAGCGCGCAGGGCTTGTCGAATTTCTGGATCTCGAAGGGGTGGTCTTCGAAGTCGAGGCTGACAACGTCCGTATAGGGCGGCACCGCGTAGATGCGCTTTTCCCGGCCGGCGCCGAAGAGCTGCAGCGCTTCCGACATATGCATCTTCGGATTATCGAATTTCGGCGTCGGCGAGGGATCCATGACGTAGCGGCCCTCGACCTTGACCGGATAGGCATAGGTCGTGGCGATATGGCCGTTGCGGGCGATATCCTCATATAGCTTCACATGCATGAGGCCGTATTCCTCGAGCGCATGCATCTTGCGCGTCTCGGTCTCGCGCGGCTCCAGGAAGCGGAGCGGTTCTGGGATCGGCACCTGATAGACCAGCGTCTGGCCTTCCCTCAGCGTCTCCTCGGGAATGCGGTGGCGGGTCTGGATGATCGTCGCGTCCTTCGTCTTCGTGGTGACGGCGACATCGGCGACCTTCTGGAAGAAGGCGCGGATCGAGACGGCATTGGTCGTGTCGTCGGCGCCCTGGTCGATGACCTTCAACACGTCGTCGGGCCCAAGGATCGAAGCGGTCACCTGTACCCCGCCCGTGCCCCAGCCATAGGGCATCGGCATTTCGCGCGAGGCGAAGGGCACCTGGTAGCCGGGAATGGCGACCGCTTTCAGGATCGCCCGGCGGATCATCCGCTTCGTCTGTTCGTCGAGATAGGCGAAATTATAGGTGGCAAGGTCGTTCATTCGGCGGCCTCCTTCATGCCGTCCTCGCCGCCGGCGCGGGCGGCCTCGTATTCGCGGCGCATGCGCCGCACCAGATCGAGCTCCGCCTGGAAGTCGACGTAATGCGGCAGCTTCAGATGCTCTACGAAGCCGGTCGCCTGGACGTTGTCCGCATGCGAGATGACGAACTCCTGATCCTGGGCGGGGGCGACGATATCCTCGCTGAACTCGTCGGTGCGAAGCGCCCGGTCGACAAGCGACATCGACATGGCCTTGCGCTCGCTCTGGCCGAAGACGAGGCCATAGCCACGGGTGAACTGCGGCGGCTGTTTGGCCGAGCCCTTGAACTGGTTGACCATCTGGCACTCGGTGACGCGGATCAGCCCGAGTGAGACGGCGAAGCCAAGCTCCGGCAGGTCGAGCTCGACCTCCACCTCGCCGATCCGGACTTCGCCGACGAAGGGGTGGGTGCGGCCGTAGCCGCGCTGCGTGGAATAGGCGAGCGCCAGCAGGAAGCCCTCGTCGCCACGGGCAAGCGCCTGCAGGCGAAGGTCGCGCGCCATCGGGAACTCCATCGGCTCGCGCGTGAGGTCGCCCATCACATGGCCTTCCGGCATCCGGCCGTCGCCCTCGATGAGGCCTTCACCATCGAGAATGTCGGAAACACGCATGACGTGCTCGCCGGGCTCCTTGGCCGCCGGCTCCGCGACCGCCTCGTCTGCGATAAGCGAGGGGTCGAGCAGGCGGTGGGTGTAGTCGAAGGTGGGGCCAAGAAGCTGGCCGCCCGGCAGGTCCTTGTAGGTTGCCGAGACGCGGCGCTCGACCTTCATCGTCGCCGTATCGACCGGCTCGGAATAGCCGAACCGCGGCAGCGTCGTGCGGTAGGCCCGCAGGATGAAGATCGCCTCGATCATGTCGCCGCGCGCCTGGCGCACGGCAAGCGCCGCAAGCGCCGGGTCATAAAGCGAGGCCTCGGCCATCACGCGGTCGACGGCGAGCCCGAGCTGTTCAACCACCTGCTCGATGGTGATCGAGGGCAGCGAGCGGTCGCCGCGGCGGCGATCGGCGAGCAGGCGATGGGCATTGGCAATGGCGGCTTCCCCGCCCTTGACGGCTACATACATGATTATGCCTCCCTGGCGGAGAGTTTGGTCGTACGCGGCAGGCAAAGCACCGCGTCACCCGCCGTCAGCATCAGGTCGATACCGCGCGGGAAAATCGCCCTGTTCGCCGTCCAGAACTCGAGGAAGGGGTCGGGAAGGCCTGTGGGCGCGATGATGGTTTCGTCCTTGATTCCCGGTCCCCTGGCGATAAGCGGTTGTCCACCCGTGAGTGCCTCGACCTCGATCACCAGCGTTGTCGAGCGATCGGGATATTCCTGCGTGCCGAGTGCGAACTGGTCGAAACTCGGCACCGCGCCGCGCCTCTCGATGAAGGCGAAGCGGGCGTCATCCTTCGTTTCGGTCACCGGCGCACCGGTATGGAAGGCGATCCATTGCGGCACGGCGGACTTTGCGAGCGCTGGGGAGAGCCAGACCGGTGTATCGTGGTCGCAGAGCGTCAGCGCGACGGCGCCGCTTGCCTTGCCGAGGGGCAAGGGCGGCGAGGCAAGCGCCGCGAGGCTGGCAACGGTGCCCGGGCGGGCGAGACCATCCATCAGAACACGGAACACGGATTGCGCCTGGAATACCGGGTCGGCGAAAGCACCGGCGTAGATTTGCGATTGTGCGGCCATCAGTCGTCTCCCCGGACCATGGTGAAGAAATCGACGCGGGTTGCGGCAGTCTCTTCCGCCTTTCGACGGTCTTCGGCATCGATGCGGGCGGCGATCAGCCGGTGCAGCGCTTCGATCGCGGAGCGATACCTCTCGGTCTGGAAGAGCGCATCGAAGATCGCGGCCAAGCGGGCCCGTTCCTTGTCGGTGCCAAGCATCTGTCCGTGGCCGATCTCGCCGCTGGCGAGCCTGACCGTAGCGCGCGACACGGTTGCCTCGCCGAGATTGAAGGCGTCGCCGCCGCCGCCGATCCGGCCGCGCACCATGACGAGCCCCGTTTCCGGGCCGCGTACCGGCGCGACGTCCGGCCTGTCGGTGATCGCCTCCCAGGCGCCGACAAGTTCCGCGAGTGTGGCGCGGGCGAGAAGCCGCATGCCTTCCCGGCGTTCTGGGGCTGCGTCCGGCAGCGCCTCGTGTTTCTGCGTTGCGTCCATCTATCACTCCAAAATGTCTATTGATCTAGACAACTATACATCTTATATCCTTCCTTAACGTTCGCAAATGACAGGCTTGTGACATTGGCGAAGAAAATGGGGCGAGAACTCGGGACAAGAAAATGGCGTTGAAGAAAGTGGTCGAACGGCAGACCGGCGTGGCGCTCTGGCGGCAGATCGCCGACCGCATCCGGCTTTCGATCAGCAATGGCGACTATGACGCGACCGGCATGGTGCCGCCGGAGACGGTGCTGGCGCAGGAGTTCGGCGTCAACCGCCACACGGTCAGGAGCGCTTTGGCGGCGCTTGGCGAGGAAGGCCTTGTCCACGCAGTTCAGGGGCGGGGCACCATGATCACGCGCAAGGACCGCGTCAGCTATCCGATCTCGCGGCGCACCCGCTTTTCGCAGGGGCTCGGCCGGCAGGTCAAGGAGATCGGTACGCGGCTGCTTGGCCATGCGGAAGTGCCGGCGAGCGGCGAGATCGCGGCGGCCCTTGCGGTTTCTCCCGGCTCTCCGCTTACGGAATTGCGGACGGTCAGCAGCGGCGACGGCCGGCCGCTCTCCATGTCGTTCAGCTATTTTCCGGTAGATCGTTTTCCGCGGATGGCCGAGGAATATTCCCGGCTCGGCTCCATCACCAAGGCCCTTGCCGCGCAGGGGCTCGATGACTATGTCCGCGTTTCGACCGAAATCGTCGCGCGGCATGCCGATGCGGACGAGCTTTCACAGTTGAAGCTATCGCCCGGCGCGATCGTGATGGAAGCGCAATCGGTGAACGTCGATCTGGACGGCAAGCCCGTCGAATTTTCGCGCACGCGCTTTGCGGCCGACCGGATGAAGCTCAGGATCGAGACATAGAGCGACAACTTCGGTTGAACCGGCAGGGCGACTGGCTCCATGGGAGCGCCCCTCATCCGCCTGCCGGCACCTTCTCTGCCGCAGGCGGAGGAGAAGGTACCCCGCGGCGACGCTCTGCCCCAGAGTTCCGCGTCGAATTCGTCGCTTTCTTTCATTCGATTGCGCCGTCCGAATAAGGCGATGCGCCGCATTTCCGACGCGTTTTTGCCGCATCTACTAAACTGCTTTTATGCATGTCGTTGTCCCAAAACCGCTGCACACATTTTTGGGCGATATGCATTAGGCTTCGCATCAGGATCCACGCATTGACTTCTCTGGGGGAGAATAAAAATGGCGACGTGGCGACCCGATCCTTCCTTCTATCCATCACCCCGTATGGCCGCAAAGGCCCCCAAGGAAACCATCGCCTATGTGGCGGCCTTCGATCCCGACCGACAGCGACCGGATGCGATCGCGGTGGTCGACGTCGAGCCGACCTCCACGAGCTATTCTCAGATCGTCGGGCAGGTCGACATGCCGAACGTCGGCGACGAACTGCATCACTTCGGCTGGAATGCCTGTTCGTCCTGCCTTTGCCCCAATGCGCCGCATCCTCATGTCGAGCGCCGCTATCTGGTCGTGCCGGGGCTGAGGTCGTCGCGGCTTCATATTCTCGACACCAAGCCGGATCCCAAAAATCCGCGGATCGTCCGCGTGATCGATCCGGCGGAAATCGCCGAGAAGGCAAACTATTCCCGGCTGCACACCATCCATTGCGGACCGGAGGGCATCTATGTCAACGCGCTTGCCGACCGCGACGGCAACGCTCCCGGTGGCATCTTCCTGCTCGACCACGACAGCTTCGACGTGCTCGGGCAATGGGAGATGGATCGTGGCCCGCAGAAGCTCGCCTATGATTTCTGGTGGCACCTCGGCCACGACACGATGATCACCAGCGAGTGGGGAACCCCGGAAAACTTCGAAAACGGCCTGGTTCCGGAAGTACTGCTCGGCTCGAAATATGGCCACAGGCTGCATTTCTGGGATCTCAACAAGCGCAAGCACGTGCAGGAGATCGATCTCGGCGAAGAGCACCAGCTCATCTTCGAATTGCGTCCAGCCCATGATCCGACCAAGGCCCATGGTTTCGTTGGCTGCGTCATCAGTCTCAAGGATCTCTCCGCCTCGATTTGGACATGGTATCGAGACGGCGACCAGTGGGCGGTGAAGAAAGTGATCGAGATTCCGGCCGAGCCGGCCGACCCGGACCTCCTGCCACCGGTGCTCAAGGGCTTCAAGGCGGTCGCTCCGCTCGTGACCGACATCGATCTCTCGATGGACGACCGGTTCCTCTATGTTTCCTGCTGGGGAACCGGCGACATGATCCAGTACGACGTTTCGGACCCCCTTGCGCCGAAGGAGACCGGCCGCGTCAGGATCGGCGGGATCGTTTCCCGCGCAACGCATCCGAAGGCGTCGAACGGCGCGCTCAATGGCGGACCGCAGATGGTGGAAATCAGCCGCGACGGCAAGCGCGTATATTTCACCAACTCGCTCTACGGCGCGATCGACCCGCAATTCTATCCGGACGGCATCGACGGATGGATGGTGAAGCTGGACGTCGGCGACAATGGCGGAATTTCCTTCGACGAGAGCTTTTTCGTCGATTGGCCGAAGGGTCATCGCCCGCATCAGGTGCGCCTGGAAGGTGGCGACTGCTCGTCCGACTCATATTGCTATCCGTGAGGGGTGTGGGATCGTGCCCCGCCAGTACGGATGACTGATTTCTGGCCGTGGCTTTCCCTTGCCGGCCTTGGCGCCTTCCACGGCGTCAACCCTGCGATGGGTTGGCTGTTTGCCGTGGCGCTGGGGCTCCATCGACAAAGTTCGCGGATCGTCTGGCTGTCGCTGCTGCCCATTGCCGCCGGGCATGCAGCCGCCATCGCGGTCGTGCTGGCGGCCTTTATTGCCTTTGGCACGGTCGTTGACCTGCGGAGCCTCAAGTTCTTGGCGGCCGCGCTCATTCTCGGGCTCGCCGGCTACTACGCCTTCTATGGGCACCGCCACCGGGTCCGGGTCGGCATGCGAACCGGAATGGCCGGCCTTGCACTCTGGTCATTCCTGATGGCGACGGGGCATGGCGCGGGGCTGATGCTGGTGCCTGCCGTGTTGGGCCTCTGCCTTGCGGACCAATCAGCCACCATCCCTCTCGGCAGTTCGCTGCCGATCTCGCTGGCGGCTATCGCACTCCATACCGCGGCGACGCTCGCGGTCACCACCGCGGTTTCCTTGATCGTCGTCGAATGGCTCGGTCTTGCGGTCCTGCGCTCGGCATGGATCAACTTCGACCTTATCTGGACGCTGGCGCTGGTCGTGACCGGCGTCATTCTTGTCGTGGCTTGAGGCGCCGGTCAGATGTTCCGGCGCTTGCCCTCGATCAGATCGAGCACTGCCCGCGCGGCGTCGAGCACGTGCGTGCCGGGACCGAAGACGGCGGCGACGCCGTTGTCCATCAGGTATTGATAATCCTGTCGCGGAATAACGCCGCCGCAGACGACGATGATGTCCTTGCCACCGCGCTTCTTCAGCGCCTCGGCCAATTGGGGCATCAGTGTCTTGTGGCCGGCGGCAAGCGAGGAGACGCCGATAACGGTAACCTCTTCGGCGAGCGCCAGGTCGGCGGCTTCTTCCGGCGTCTGGAACAGCGGGCCGGCGACGACATTGAAGCCGATGTCACCGAAGGCCGAGGCGATCACCTTGGCGCCCCGATCGTGCCCGTCCTGGCCGAGCTTGGCCACCATGATCTTCGGCTTGTGGCCAAGCCGCCTGGTGACCTCGTCGAGACGCCCGGCGAGCACGCCGAGCTCGGGATCGCTTTCATAGGCCTTTCCGTAGATGTCGGTGACGACTTCCGGGACCGCGGTGTAGTCGCCGAAGGCCTGCCGCATCGCTTCGGAGATCTCGCCGACGGTGGCACGCGCCCGCGCGGCTTCGATCGCGGCCGCGAGCAGATTACCCTCGCCACTTCGTGCCACTTCGGTCAGTGCCTCTAGCGTTTCCTTGACCTTCTGCGAGTCGCGCCGGCGTTTGGTCTCCTCGATGCGCTTGATCTGCGCCGCCCGGACGGCGGTGTTGTCGATCTCGAGGATATCGATAGGCTCTTCGTTTTCGCGCCGATACTTGTTGACGCCGACGATAACCTCGTCGCCCTTGTCGACCGCCGCCTGGCGTCGGATCGCAGCCTCCTCGATCAGCCGCTTCGGCAGGCCGCTTGCCACAGCCTTGGTCATTCCGCCCAGCGCTTCCACCTCCTCCATCAACGCCCAGGCCTTTTCCGCGAGATCGCGGGTCAGCGCCTCGACGTAATAGGAGCCGGCGAGCGGATCGACCACCTTGGTCACGCCGGTCTCATGCTGGAGGATCAGTTGCGTGTTGCGGGCGATGCGCGCGGAGAACTCGGTCGGCAGCGCCATCGCCTCGTCGAAGGAATTGGTGTGCAGCGACTGCGTGCCGCCGAGCACCGCCGACATCGCTTCGAAGGCGGTGCGGATGATGTTGTTGTAGGGGTCCTGCTCGGCAAGCGACACCCCGGACGTCTGGCAATGGGTGCGCAGCATCAGGGAGGACTGCTTTTTCGGGCGGAAGTCTTCCATAATCTTCGCCCAGAGGAAGCGCGCGGCGCGTAGCTTGGCGGCCTCCATGAAGAAGTTCATGCCGATGGCGAAGAAGAACGAGAGCCGGCCGGCGAAGTCATCGACATTCAAGCCCTTGGCAATTGCCGCGCGAACGTATTCGCGCCCGTCGGCAAGGGTGAAGGCCAACTCCTGCACCAGCGTCGCGCCGGCCTCCTGCATGTGGTAGCCGGAAATCGAGATCGAGTTGAAGCGTGGCATATCTTTCGCCGTGTAGGCGATGATGTCGGCGACGATCCGCATCGACGGCTCGGGCGGGTAGATGTAGGTGTTGCGGACCATGAACTCCTTGAGGATGTCGTTCTGAATGGTCCCGGAGAGCTCCCGCCGCGGCACGCCCTGCTCCTCGCCGGCGACGATGAAGGAAGCGAGAATCGGGATCACCGCGCCGTTCATCGTCATCGAGACCGAGATCTTGTCGAGCGGAATGCCGTCGAACAGGATCTTCATGTCCTCGACGCTATCGATCGCCACGCCGGCCTTGCCGACGTCGCCGACGACGCGCGGATGATCTGAATCGTAGCCGCGGTGGGTGGCGAGGTCGAAGGCGACGGAAACGCCCTGCTGGCCGGCGGCGAGCGCCTTGCGGTAAAAGGCGTTGGAGGCCTCGGCGGTGGAGAAGCCGGCATATTGCCGGATGGTCCATGGCCGGCCGACGTACATCGTGGCGCGTGGCCCGCGCGTGAACGGCGCGAAGCCCGGCAGCGTGCCGAGATGGTCGACGCCCTGCATGTCCTCGGCCGTATAGATTGGCTTGACCGGAATGCCCTCCGGGGTGTGCCAGACGAGATCTTCCAGCGGCACCTTAACTTCGCGTTCGGCGAGCGTGGCCCAGTCTTTCAGCGGATTGGTATTTTGGGGACCGTTGTCATTGTCAGGCATTGGCTTTCCGCTCCTTCTCACCGGTGGGCGCAAACGATGATCGCGCGTTGGAGGGCATCACTCGAACTCCATGATCAGCTCGTCCACCGCGAGGCTCGCTCCGGCGACAATTGCCACGCGCTTGACCGTTGCTCGCTTCTCAGCCCGGAGGATGTTTTCCATCTTCATCGCCTCGACGACGGCGATTGCCTGTCCGGCCTCGACCGTGTCGCCCTCCTTGACGGCGATCAAGGTCACGACGCCTGGCATCGGGCAGAGCAGCATCTTCGACGTGTCCGGCGGCAGCTTCTTCGGCATCAGCCGCGCAAGTTCGGCAACGCGCGGGGTTCTGACGCGCACGATCACGTCGATGCCGCGCCAGCGCAGCCGGATCCCGGTGCCGACGAGATCGACCTTCACGCCCATAGGCCAATTGTCGATGTTGAAGGTGGCAAGCGTGCGGCCGGGCGTCCAGTCGGTCGCGACCGTCACCGCTCTCTCGTCGGCAAAGCGAACGAAGGCGCCATCGGCCGAGGCGCCGGCCGTGACGGCAAAGTGGCGATCACCAAGGCTTGCCACCCAGTCGTGACCAACGACGCGGCGGTGGTTGCCGATCGTGCCCGAGATCTGGCTTGCGCGCTCCTGTAGCGCCTGGTTGATCGCGACCGCGACGGCCGCAAGCTTGCGTGCATCCGCCTCGTCCGGGACGACGCCCTGGAAGCCGTCGGTAAATTCCTCGGCGATATAGGCGGTGGTCAGCCGCCCTTCGCGGAAGCGCCGCTGCTGCATGACCGCGGAAAGGAACGGGAGGTTGTGCCCTATGCCCTCGACCTCGAAATCGTCGAGTGCGCTCGCCATCGCCTCGACGGCCGTGGCGCGATCCGGCCCCCAGGTGCAGAGCTTGGCGATCATCGGGTCGTAATACATCGAGATTTCGCCGCCCTCGAAGACGCCGGTGTCGTTGCGGATGACGGTCCCGTCGTCCCGCCTTCCTTCCTCGGGCGGGCGGTAGCGCGTCAGCCGGCCGATCGAAGGCAGGAAGTTGCGGTAGGGGTCCTCCGCGTAGAGCCGGCTTTCGATCGCCCAGCCGTCGAGCTTCACGTCTTTCTGGCTGAAGGCGAGTTCCTCGCCGGCGGCGACGCGGATCATCTGCTCGACGAGGTCGAGCCCGGTGATGAGTTCCGTCACCGGATGCTCCACCTGCAAACGGGTATTCATCTCGAGGAAGTAGAAGTTGCGTTCGCCGTCGACGATGAATTCGACCGTACCGGCGGAGTGATAGCCGACGGCTTTGGCGAGCGCGACCGCCTGCTCGCCCATGGCGCGCCGCGTCTTCTCGTCGAGGAACGGGGACGGGGCTTCTTCGATGACCTTCTGGTTACGGCGCTGGATCGAGCATTCGCGCTCGCCGAGATAGAGCGTGTTGCCGTGTTTGTCGCCGAGCACCTGGATTTCGATGTGGCGGGGCTCGGTCACGAATTTTTCGATGAAGATGCGGTCGTCGCCGAAGGAGCTTTTCGCCTCGTTCTTTGACGACTGGAAGCCTTCGCGCGCCTCGATGTCGTTCCAGGCGATCCGCATGCCCTTGCCGCCGCCGCCGGCCGACGCCTTGATCATCACCGGATAGCCGATGGCGGTGGAAATCCGGACGGCTTCCTCGGCGTCCTCGATCAGGCCCATATGACCGGGAACGGTCGAAACATCGGCTTCTGCGGCAATCTTCTTCGAGGTGATCTTGTCGCCCATCGCCTGGATGGCACCGACCGGCGGCCCGATGAAGACGATGCCCTCCTTCTCCAGCGCTTCGGCAAAGGCGGCGTTTTCCGAAAGGAAGCCGTAGCCCGGATGCACGGCATCGGCGCCGGTCTTGCGGATCGCGTCGAGGATCTTGTCGATGACAATATAGGACTGGCTGGAGGGCGAGGCGCCGATGTATACCGCTTCATCCGCCATGCGGACATGCATGGCGTCGCGATCGGCATCGGAGTAGACGGCGACGGTCGCAATGCCGAGCCTCTTGGCGGTGCGGATGACGCGGCAGGCGATTTCGCCACGATTGGCGATGAGGATTTTCTTGAACATACGTTTCTCTTTGAATCCTTTCTGTCGCGTCAGCGCCTGAATTTTCGCCGATAGGGCAGAAGCGCAATGGAAGAGGCCGCAACCGCGCCGCCAAAGAGGAGAGCGAAAGGGGCAATCACCATGGCGGCTGCAAGCAGCGGGTTTGCGGAGCGTGCGATGTGGGTGCCGACCGCGCCGATATTGAGCCAGATCAGCGCGCCGGCAGCCGCTGCACCCACGAGCGCGCCGTAAAGTGCGTTCACTGCCATGTAGCGCAGCATCTGCCAGTGATCGCTGCGCGCCGCGTCGGGTGTCATAACGGGGTCCGGGTCCGGCTTCATCGCGTGCCTCGTCAGAGCGGGATCGTGTCGTGCTTGCGCCAGCGCGTTTCCGCCTGCTTGTTGCGGAGCGATGCGAAAGCGCGGGCGATACGGCGGCGCGACGAGTGCGGCATGATCACCTCGTCGATGAAGCCGCGTTCGGCGGCGACGAAGGGATTGGCGAAGCGTTCCTCGTATTCCTTCGTGCGAGCGGCGATCTTTTCCGGATCGCCGAGCTCCGAGCGGTAGAGGATTTCGGTCGCGCCCTTGGCGCCCATGACGGCGATCTCCGCCGTCGGCCAGGCATAGTTGACGTCGGCGCCGATGTGCTTGGAGGCCATGACGTCATAGGCGCCGCCATAGGCCTTGCGGGTAATGAGGGTCACCATCGGTACCGTTGCCTGGCTATAGGCGAAGAGCAGCTTGGCGCCATGCTTGATGACGCCGCCATATTCCTGGCTCGTGCCCGGCAGGAAGCCCGGCACGTCGACGAGCGTCAGGATCGGGATCGAGAAGGCGTCGCAGAAGCGGACGAAGCGGGCGGCCTTGCGCGAGGAATCGATGTCCAGGCAGCCGGCGAGCACCATCGGCTGGTTGGCGACCACACCGACAGTCTGGCCTTCTAGGCGAATGAAGCCGGTGATGATGTTGCGGGCAAAGCTCGCCTGGAGCTCGAAGAAGTCGCCTTCGTCGGCAAGCGCCACGATCAGTTCCTTCATGTCGTAAGGCTTGGCGGCGCTGTCGGGGATCAGGCTGTCAAGACGCATCTCGACGCGCGCCGGGTCGTCGTGAAACGGTCGGACCGGCGGTTTTTCGCGGTTGTTCAGCGGCAGGAAGTCGAAGAGCAGGCGCACGTGTTCGAGCGCCTCGACGTCATTTTCAAAGGCGCCGTCGGCGACCGAGGATTTCGTCGTATGGGTGCGGGCGCCGCCGAGCTCCTCCGCGGTGACGATCTCGTTCGTCACCGTCTTCACCACATCGGGGCCGGTGACGAACATGTAGGAGCTGTCGCGCACCATGAAGATGAAATCGGTCATCGCCGGCGAATAGACCGCGCCGCCGGCGCACGGCCCCATGATCACCGAGATCTGCGGGATGACGCCGGAGACTTCCGCATTGCGGCGGAAAACCTCCGCATAGCCGGCGAGCGAGGCAACGCCCTCCTGGATGCGCGCGCCGCCGGAATCGTTGAGGCCGATCACTGGCGCGCCGTTGCGGGCTGCCATGTCCATGATCTTGCAGATCTTTTCCGCATGGGTCTCGGAAAGCGAGCCGCCGAGCACGGTGAAATCCTGGGAAAAGACATAGACCTGCCGGCCGTTGATCGTGCCCCAGCCAGTGACGACGCCATCGCCGGCAATCTTCTGGTCGGCCATGCCGAAGTCGACGCAGCGATGCGTCACGTACATGTCGTATTCTTCGAAGGAGTCTTCGTCGAGCAGCACGTCGATGCGCTCGCGCGCCGTCAGCTTGCCCTTGCCGTGCTGGGTCTCGACGCGGCGCTCGCCGCCGCCGGCGCGCGCTTGTGCGCGGCGGGCCTCCACCTGTTCCAGTATGGCGCGCATGTGTCTCCTCCCGAATTCTTTCTCGCCGAGATTTTCTCGATTTTGCAGAGGCGTTCCTAGCTTCGCAATAGCGTCGAAGGTCGGATGGCAAAACGGCCGATCATGTGCGAATGTGGAATATAGAAATGTGTGAAACGTAAATTGCGAAGTTGCGAACATGGCGATCGGCAAACTCTATATCGGCCGCAAGGTCCGCGAACTGCGGGAAGCCAACCGGGCGACGCAGGGGCAGTTTGCCGAGCGCATCGGCATCTCGACGAGCTACCTCAACCAGATCGAAAACAACCAGCGGCCGGTTTCGGCGGCGGTGCTGCTCGCGCTCGCGGAGAAGTTCCAGATCGATATCGCGGAACTCTCGACGGGCGAGGGTGACAGGCTGCTGTCGGCCCTGTCGGAGGCGCTGAACGATCCGCTCTTCGAAACCTATTCGCCGAGCCTCCAGGAACTGAAGCTCGTTGCCCAGAACGCACCGGGTCTCGCGCATGCGCTGATCACCTGTCATCAGGCCTATCGCCGCAACAGCGAGCAGCTTGCCAGCATCGACGACACGATCGGCCGCGGCGCCTCCTTCGTCGAGACGACCCCTTACGAAGAGGTGCGCGACTTCTTTCATTTCGTCGACAACTATATCCACGAGATAGACGCGCTCGCCGAAACGCTCGCCGCCGATCTCGGTCTCGGCGAGGGGGACAATCATACCGCGCTCGCGGCGCACCTCGAGCAGCGCCATGGCGTGCGCGTCGTGCGCGGCATCGCCGGCGACGAGGCGATCCGCCGCTTCGATTCGCGCGCCCGCATCCTGACGCTGAACCCATACGCGCCGGCGCCGACGCGCGACTTTCAGCTTGCGCTGCAGATAGCCCAGTTCAATGCCCGCGAGGAGATCGACCGGGTCGTCGGCAGTGCGGGCTTCCGCACCGAGGAAGCCTACGAAATCTGCCGGCTCGGCTTGCAGAATTATTTCGCCGGCGCACTGATCCTGCCGTACCAGTCCTTCCTCAAGGCGGCGCGCGAACTGCGGCACGATATCGAACTGCTCGCCGCCCGTTTCGGAGCTTCGCTGGAGCAGGTCTGCCATCGGCTCTCGACCCTGCAGCGCCCCGGTCAGAAAGGGATTCCGATCTTCTTCGCGCGCATCGACCGGGCTGGAAACATCACCAAGCGCCACAGCGCCGCCAAGCTGCAATTCGCCCGCTTCGGGGCGGCCTGTCCGCTCTGGAACGTGCATCAGGCATTCGAGACACCAGGGCGGATCATCCGCCAGCTCGCCGAAACGCCGGATGGCGTGCGCTATCTCTGTCTTGCCACCCAGATCACCAAAGGTGGGGGCGGTTACCGCGCCAACCATCCGCGCTATGCCTTGGCGCTCGGCTGCGAAATCTCCTATGCCGACGCCTTCGTTTATGCCGACGACATGGACCTCGGCAACCGCACCGCCTTCGATCCGATCGGCATCTCCTGCCGCATCTGCGAGCGCACCAAATGCGCCAGCCGCGCGGTGCCGCCGCTGAAGCGCAAGCTGATCGTCGACCATGACATGCGCGGCTCTCTGCCGTATCGTCTAAGCGAGAGTTAAGCCTGCTCTCGCTACAGCGACGTTTGCCCGTCCGATAAGACGCGCGACGCTGTAGGATTTAAGGAGACATGCAGTCGTTCTGTTCGTTTTTGAACAGACTCTGTGTGAATTTGCGTCTGTGCCTGTGCGAAATTTGGTGTAACTACAGCGCCGCGCGTCTTCTCAGACGCGCAAAGGTCGCTGTAGCACTTTGAGTGCTGCATGTTTTTATCCATAAATCGCCTTCGATTTATGGAAACATGCAGTGCGCCACATTGTCAGTATGCGGGTCAGGGAGGACATGCATATGGATTTTCGCCTGTCAGAGGAGCAGGAAGCCATCCGCGCGATGGCGCTCGATTTTGCCCGTGACGAACTCGCGCCCAACGCGATCGATTGGGACCAGCGGAAGCATTTTCCGGTGGACAAGCTGCGGGCGGCCGCCGCGCTCGGCATGGCCGGCATCTATGTCCGTGACGACGTTGGCGGCACGGGTCTCACCCGTCTCGACGCGGCGATGATCATCGAGGCGCTGGCGACCGGCTGCCCGGCGATCGCCTCCTTCGTCTCGATCCACAACATGTGCGCCGGCATGATCGACCGCTATGGTACCGACGAACAGCGCCAACGGCTGCTGCCGCAACTCCTCACCATGGAAACGTTGGCGAGCTATTGCCTGACCGAACCGGGCTCCGGCTCGGACGCGGCGGCCCTGAAGACCAGGGCGGTGCGCGAAGGCGACAGCTACGTGCTGACCGGTCAGAAGCAATTCATCTCCGGCGCCGGCGAATCCGGCCTCTACATTGTCATGGCCCGCACCGGCGACGAGGGGCCGAAGGGCATTTCGGCGTTTGTCGTCGAAAAGGAGGCGCCGGGTCTGACTTTTGGCGCCAACGAGAAAAAGATGGGGTGGCATGCCCAGCCGACCCGCGCGGTGATGCTGGACAATGTCCGCGTCCCGGCTGCGAACCGGCTGGGTGCGGAGGGCGAGGGTTTCCGGATCGCCATGGCCGGACTCGACGGTGGCCGGCTGAACATCGCCGCCGCCTCGCTCGGCGGTGCGCAGGCTGCCTTCGACAAGGCGCTCGCCTATGTCCAGGAGCGGCGCGCTTTTGGCAAGGCGATCGGCGAGTTCCAAGCGTTGCAGTTCCGTCTGGCGGACATGGCAACCGATCTCGAGATTGCCCGCACCTTCCTCCGGCGGGCGGCCGCCGCGCTCGATGCTGGGGATCCGGAAGCGACCAAGCTTTGCGCCATGGCCAAGCGCTTCGTCACCGACCGCTGCTTCGCGGTCGCCAACGATGCGCTGCAACTCCACGGCGGCTACGGCTATCTCGCCGATTACGGCGTCGAGAAGATTGTCCGCGACCTGCGGGTGCACCAGATACTCGAGGGCACCAACGAGATCATGCGGCTGATCGTCTCCCGCGCGATCATGGGACGGAAATAGGAAGGATATTTCATGGAGATGCACACCGCTCAACCGGAGGTCATCGTCGCGCGCCAGGGCGCGGTCGGCAGGCTCCGGCTCAATCGGCCGCGTGCGCTGAACAGCCTGAACCTGCCGATGATCCGCATGATCGACGCGGCCCTGACCGAGTTCGAGCGCGACCCGGCGGTCGCCGCCGTGCTTGTCACCGGCGACGGCGAACGTGGGCTTTGCGCCGGCGGCGACATCCGCATGATCTACGAGAGCGGCCGCGAACGGCCGGAGGAAGGGGCGCAATTCTGGCGCGAGGAATTCATCGTCAACAGCCGAATTTCTGCCTATTCCAAGCCTTATATCGCCCTCATGGACGGCATCGTCATGGGCGGTGGGGTCGGTGTTTCCGCTCATGGCAGCCATCGGATCGTAACGGAGAGGACGCGGCTTGCCATGCCGGAGACGGGAATCGGCTATTTCACCGATGTCGGCGCAACCTGGCTTCTGCCGCGCGCCCCCGGTGAGTTCGGCACCTATATCGGGCTGACCGGCCGCGACATCGGCGCGGCGAATGCGATCCACGCACGGCTCGCCGACAGTTTTGTTTCGACTGATAGGATCGGCGACCTGATCGCCGCGTTCGCTGCGCTTCCGGCTTCGGCGAAGGCGGAGGATATTTCCGCCGCGATCCGCAGTGTTTCCAGCGAGCCGCCCGAGTCGCCGTTGCACGACCATTTTTCGCTGATCGACCGCTGCTTTGCCTTCGACACCGTCGAGGAAGTCTTGGACGCGCTGGAACGGGACGGCTCGGATTTCGCGCGCGAGACGCTGCAAATGCTTCGTACGCGCTCCGCGATCAGCCTGAAATTGACACTATCGCTGTTGCGGGCGGGACGCGCGAGCGCCACGCTCAACGAATGCCTGGAGCGGGAATATGCCGCGACAATCGGCATGCTCTCCAATCCGGATTTCTACGAAGGCGTGCGGGCTGCGGTGATCGACAAGGACCGCAATCCGAAATGGTCGGTCGGGCTCGGGGAGGTGACCCCGCAGGTGTTCGCCCGGTTCAAGAAACACGACGGTCCGCCGCTCTTTGGGTGAAGACAGCCGTCGAACGAAAACGTGCAGGTGCAGGAGGAGAGGCAAATGACGAAGATCGCCTTTATCGGGCTTGGCAACATGGGCGGCCCGATGGCCGCCAATCTGGTGAAGGCGGGTCACGCCGTCACCGGCTTCGACCTGTCGGAAGCGTCCCGCAACGCCGCGGCGAAGACCGGCGTTTCGGTCGCCGGCTCGATCGCACAAGCCGTGCGCGAGGCGGAGTGCGTCATCACCATGCTGCCGGCCAGCGCACATGTCCTTTATGTCTGGGACGAACTGCTCGGTTTCGTCGATCCGGGTACGCTCATCATCGACAGCTCGACGATCGATGTCGAAAGCGCGCGCAAGGTGCATGGCTTTGCCGACAAGGCCGGCTGCCCCTCGCTCGACGCGCCGGTTTCCGGCGGCACGGCGGGAGCCGCGGCCGGCACGCTGACCTTCATGGTCGGCGGCAGTGACGGGGCGTTTTCCCGCGGCAAGCATCTGCTCGAGGCAATGGGCAAGAAGATCGTCCACTGCGGCGATGTCGGCGCCGGCCAGGCGGCGAAGATCTGCAACAACATGATCCTCGGCATTTCGATGGCCGGTGTTTGCGAGGCTTTCGTGCTCGCCGAGCGGCTGGGCCTGTCGCATCAGGCGCTCTTCGACGTCGCCTCCACCTCTTCGGGCCAATGCTGGTCGCTGACGACCTATTGCCCGGTTCCCGGCCCGGTGCCGGCCTCGCCGGCGAACAACGATTACAAGCCTGGCTTCACCGCCAGCCTGATGCTGAAGGACCTGAAGCTGTCGCAACAGGCCGCGAGCGCCAGCGGCGCGGCGACCCCGATGGGGGCGCAAGCGGCGCAGCTCTACAGCCTGTTCGAAAAACTCGGCCACGGCGGCGAGGATTTCTCCGCCTTGATCCGCATGCTGCGCGGCAACGAGGAGGTTAAGGCGGGATAGCAGGCGCTCGCGCATCGGGGGACGGGAACCGAATCGGCCGCTGATACCCGCCTCTGCCCTGCCGGGCATCTCCCCCACAAGGGGGGAGATTGGCAAGCAGCAACCTCTCGTTCAAGCAATTGCCCTTAAGCAGTTGGGCTTTGTGGCTCCGATGTCTGCAAGCCCACTGTCGGGACCATGCCTCGGCTGATCTCCCTCCTTGTGGGGGAGATGCCCGGCAGGGCAGAGGGGGGTGCGGTCCTCAGCAGATGCAGATGTTGCTTCGTGATACCTCGTGGTCACCGATCCGGTTCGTCTTGCTCGCGCCGGCCGTCACATCTGCACGGTCATGCCGCCATCAACGGTGAGGGTGATGCCGTTGACGAAGCTTGCCGCTGGTGAGGCGAGGAAGACGGCGGCCGGGGCGATCTCTTCCGGTCGTCCCCAGCGCTTCAATGGTATGCGCACGTCGACGAATGCCTTGAGTGCCGGATCGGCTGCGAGGTGTGCATTGGTCTCGGTCGCGAACCAGCCCGGCGCAATGGCGTTGACGGTCAGGTTGTCGGCGCCGAGTTCGACGGCGAGCGACCGCGTCAGCGCTGAAAGCCCGCCTTTGGCCGCGGTATAGGCGGGATCGCCGGGGCGTGCCGCGAAAGCTGCGATCGATGTGACGAAGATCAGCCGGCCGGCGGCGGACTGTCTAAGATAGGGCAATGCCGCCTTCGCCATGGCGTAAGCTGCCGTGAGATCGGTATTGAGGAGTGCCGCGAACTCGTATGGTTCCATCGCTTCCGTATTGCGGCGATCCCGCTCACCGACAGCGTGTATCAATATATCGAGCGCCCCGGTCTTGGCCGTGGCATCCACCAGAATGGCTTCGACATCGCGCGTAATGTCGCCCGGCGCCACCGCGACGGCGATGCCGTCATCGGCAAGCCGGGCTCTCGTCTGCTCGAGGGTGTCGACATTGCGGCCGTTGATCACGGTCCAGGCGCCGGCTCGCGCGAGGGCCTTCGCCATTTCAAGGCCGAGCCCGCGCCCGCCGCCGGTCACCAGTGCGGTCTTGCCGTTGAGATCAAACATGGCTTCCTCGTTCGTCGCTACTGCATGTTGCCTTAAATCGTAGCCGGGATAAAAACATGTAGCAATTCAAAGTGCTACAGCGTGCTTTGCACGCGTGATAAGACGCGCGGCGCTCCAGATCGTTCGCAGAGATTTATCGCAGCGTCGGCCATCGGCAAGCGTCAGCGATCGTGGCGCCAGCCGCTCCCGGCCTGCTGCAAATGGAAAAGCCGGCCCCCGCGGCTGCGGCGACCGGCCTACCAACTGGGGCAGCCTGCCGGCTGATTATTTCATCGTATAGACGTCGATGGTGAAGTACTTGTCGTTGATCTTCTGATAGGTGCCGTCGGCGCGGATTTCTTCGAGCGCCTTGTTCAGCTTTTCGCGCAGGTCATTGTCCTCCTGCCGCACCGCAATGCCGACTCCATCGCCGACGAACTTCTTATCGGTGATCGGTTCGCCGATAAGCTCGCAGCAACCCTTGCCGTCGTCGTTCTTGGTGACCCAATCGAGCATCGGCAGCATGTCGCCGACCTGCAGGTCGAGGCGGCCGTTGACCATGTCGAGATTGGCCTCGTCCTGCGTCGGGTAGAGCTTGATCTCCGCATCCGGGTAGACGGCGGCAATATAGTCGGCCTGGGTCGTGCCGGACTGGGCGCCGATCACCTTGCCCTTGAGCGCCTCATTCGTGAACTCGGTGAGCCCCGCGCCCTTCGGGGCCACATGGGTCATTGCAGCAAGATAGTACGGGTTGCTGAACGCCACCTGCTTCTTGCGTTCCTCGGTGATGAACATCGAAGCGATGATCATGTCGTATTTCTTGGCGAGCAGGCCCGGAATGATGCCGTCCCAATCCTGGGCGACGACCTCGCATTCGACCTTCATGCGCTCGCAAAGCGCAAGGCCGATTTCGACGTCGAAGCCGCCGACCTTTCCGGTCGAATCGACGAAATTGAAGGGCGGATAGGCGCCCTCGGTGCCGATCTTCAGTTTCTCGGCTGCCTGCGCGGTCGATGAGAGCAGTCCGGCGCAGATGAGCGCCAATGTCAGAATCCTGTTTTTCATTGTCCGTTCCCCTTGGATTTTGCCCCTTTGCCGGAGCTTCTGCCGAACTCTAGGGTCATATGCAGCATAAGCGAAATAGATAGAGGCGATAACCAATATTATTCCAATTTATCTGATGACCACCCGTTTGGGAGCAGGAAGAGGGCTGACCACCGCCATCGACAGTCTCAGCGGTTTTCGTGCCAAGGTGGCGGAAACGGCTTTACATCGGCGACACTGTTTGATTTGTCAGACGCAGCGATTTTTGGTGATTTAGGAGGTGCGGAATGAAGCTGTTGCGTTATGGGCCGGAAGGGGCCGAGAAGCCGGGCGTGCTTGACGGCGCGGGCAGGATTCGCGATCTCTCCGGTGTCATCGCCGACATCGGCGGCGCGGCGATCGTGGATTTTGGCTGGGCGAGCGGGCTCGATATCGAAAGCCTGCCGGTCGTCGAGGGCGCGCCACGGCTTGGCGCCTGCGTTGCCGGAACGGGCAAGTTCGTCTGCATCGGTCTCAATTATGCGGATCATGCCGCAGAGTCCGGTCTGGAGGTTCCGCCCGAGCCGGTCGTGTTCATGAAGGCGACCTCGGCGATCGTCGGTGCGAACGACAATGTGATCATTCCGCGCGGTTCGGTGGCCACCGACTGGGAAGTCGAGCTCGGTGTGGTTATCGGCCAGACCGCGAAATACGTGTCCGAAGCGGAAGCGCTCGACCACGTCGCCGGCTATTGCGTCGTCAACGACGTCTCGGAGCGCGATTTCCAGGCGAGGCGCTCCGGCCAGTGGACCAAGGGAAAATCCTGCGACTCCTTCGGTCCCATCGGTCCATGGCTGGTGACCCGCGACGAGATCGGCAATCCGCAAAACCTGAAGATGTGGCTGACCGTCAACGGCGAGACGAAGCAGGACGGTTCCAGCGAAACCATGGTCTACGGCGTCTCCTATCTCGTTAGCTACCTCTCGCAGTTCATGACCCTGCATCCGGGCGATGTCATCTCGACCGGCACCCCTCCCGGCGTCGGCATGGGCTTCAAGCCGCCGCAATATCTGAAGGCCGGCGACGTGATCGAGCTCGGCATCGAAGGTCTCGGCACGCAGAAGCAGAAGGTTGTTGCCGACGACTGAACCAGACCTACAGCGCCGCGCGTCTTATCAGGCGCGCAAAGGTCGCTGTGGCACTTTGAATTGCTGCATGTCTTTGTCCTTAAATCGACGTCGATTTAAGGAGACATGCAGTAGGAGCGCCTCCAAAAGCTTGGCAAGAGGCGCTCCGGCCGGCTTCAGGCCTTCAACCGCCCTTGTCGCTTGAGCTGCTGCTCGCGGAAGAAGATGAAGAGGCCGGAGGCGACGATGAGGCCGGCGCCGAGGATCATCGACAGGCGCGGCGCGTCGCCGAAGATCAGCCAGCCGAAAACGATCGCCCAGAAGAGCAGTGTATATTGCAACGGCGCGATCGTCGCGGTTTCGGCGAGCTTCAACGCCCTGTTGACGAAGACGTGCGCGAGCATGGCGACGACGCCAAGCAGGCCCAGTAGCGCCGTGTCGAGCGGTTTCAGCGGTGTCCAGTCCAGGGGCGCCCAGACGAGGCCGGCGACCGCCGCTCCGACGATCTGCCAAAAGGCCAGTATCGTATCCGGCGTACCACGCAGAGAGCGTCCGGAAATCATCATGAAGGCGAAGAACATACTGCCGAGGAGCGAGATCAGCGCCGGCAAGGTGAAGGCTTCAGAGGATGGCTCGAGCGCGATGACGACGCCAACGAAGCCGATGGCGATCGCGGTCCAACGCCGCCAGCCGACGTGTTCCTTGAGGACCAGCGGCGAGACGGCCGCGACGTAGATCGGTGCTGCCAGCCAGTAGGTCATGACGTCGGCGAGCGGCAGATAGACCACGGCGAAATAGAAGGCGACGACCTCTGCCGTCGAGGCGACAACGCGAGCAAGCTGCAGCCATGGCCGTTCGACCGCAACAAGCTTCCGCCATCCGCCGGCCCAGAGGAAGGGTGCGAGCAGGAGGACGGCAGCCAGACTGCGGATCAGCACCACCTGCCCGACCGAATAGGTCGCGACCAGCCATTTGCCCATCACGTCGTTCAGCGAGAACATCAGCATGCCGAGAAGCATAAGCAGAACGCCGGTGCGGGCGGTGCCGGAGGCGTGAGAGAGGGGGGAGGGAGTAGCAGTCTCTGCGGTCATGGCTCGGGCCTTTGTCTACAGCGCCGGATCTAATCAGACGCGCCAAGGACGCTGTAGCATTTTGCGTTGCTGCATCTTTTTGTCCCTAAATCGACTACGACTAAGGAAGCATGCAGTGGGACCCAGCCATTGGCACATTCCTGCGGCGCGATCCATGCTCCCTTTCTGATCAACTCATCAGCGTTGCGAATGGGAGCCGCGGATCACGGCGGCCGATTGGGTCATTTCATTGTCTCATTGAAACAGTGAAATGACCTTGCTCTTCGAAAGGAAGCAATTCCGGGAGGGAGACAGTTGCACAGTTTTGCTGGAGTTGCCTTATCCCGCCAAGCGTATATCGGGGGTCAGCACCTTGCCGTAGAGCTCCGCATATTGGGCGGCGCTGCGGTGCCAGGAGCAATCCGTCCTCATCCCCTGTCTGCGCAGGCTTTCCCAGACGCGCCGGCGCCTGAAAAGCCTGAAGGCGCGGCGTAGGGCGAGCCTCAATTCGTTCGTGTCGACGGGAGAAAACTGTATGCCAGTCGCCACTTGCGCATGTAGCGCGGCATCGTTGGCGTCAATGATCGTCTCCGACAATCCGCCTGTGCGGGCGACGATGGGCACGCAGCCATAGCGCAAGGCGTAGAGCTGTGTCAGACCGCACGGTTCGAAGCGCGAGGGAACGAGCATCGCGTCAGCTCCGGCGTGAATCTGATGGGCGAGTCGCTCATCGTAGCCGATCTCGACGCTGACGCTGTGCGGGAAGCGCCGCGCGACCTCGATGAAGGCATCCTCGATCGCGGCGTCGCCCTGTCCATGCACGATCAGCTTGCCGCCGCCTTTGACGATCTCGTCGACCACATCTGCCAGGAGATCCATGCCCTTCTGCCAGGTCAGCCTGTTGACCGCTGCGAAAACCGGTCCGGATGTGTTCGACAGGCCGAAAAGATCGAGCAGCTTCTGCCTGTTCGGCAAACGGCGCAACGGCGCGCGGGTCGAGAAGTGATGTTCGATATTCGGGTCGGAGGAGGGGTTCCATACCTCGGTGTCGATGCCATTGACGATGCCGGTAACGTCATCATGGCGCGCATTCATCACACCCTCGAGGCCCATGCCGAAAGTCGGCGACATGATCTCACGCGCGTAGGTGGGACTGACCACGGTGATGGCGTCGGCCGCCTGCAGTCCACCCTTCAGATAGCCGAGGTCGCCATAATATTCGAGGCCCTCGATCGAATAGGCTCCGTCCGGCAGTCCCAGTTCGGTGAAGCGAAGAGCGGGAAACTGACCCTGGAAGGCGAGGTTGTGAACGGTCAAGACACGGGGGATACCGGCGTTGGACGAGAACTTGAGGTAGACCAGGCTCAGCGCCGGATGCCAGTCGTGGGCATGGATGATATCTGGCCGCCAGTCCCCCACGCCGTGCTCGGCGACCTGCGCGGCGACGAAAGAAAAGGCCGCGAAACGCTTCCAATTGTCCGGGTAGTCCTTGCCGTGATTGTCGGTGTAGGGACCGCCCTGCCGGTCAAAGAAGCCGGGCGCGTCGAGCACCAGCAGGTCCAGACCGTCGGTCTGTCCTGCGAGAAGCGTGGCACCTTCGCCGAACAGGTGATCATAGTGTGTGATCGGTGACACCCCCGTGAGTGCCCGCATGACGCTCGGGTAGCCCGGAACCAGGGAGCGCGTATGGATGCCGTGGGCCGCCAGCGCCTTTGGCAACGAGCCGGCGACATCGGCCAGCCCGCCGGTCTTTACCAGTGGGAAAATCTCAGCCGTGACGGACAGAATGTTCATCGCGTTTTTCCGGAGATCATGTCATTGCCGGGGAGGTGAAGCGCAGCCGCAGTCTGCTCCTTTCAACACAATGAAGCCATCAAAGTTCCGCCACGTATTGAGAATTTCGCAAGCCAAATGCGCAGGCTAAAACAAGGCAACCCGATGGGCGGATTCGGGTCCCCCGAGACATCGTCGGGAGGCACCGGAAGGGGGGTGCCCTTGCACGTGATCGGGCGGCGGCAAGGCGAAGGCGGGGTGCTCTCTTTGGCACGGTTGCGTGTGGCGGGAAATTTTATTGGCGACGTGGAACATTCCTTCGGGAATAATGTTTGATGAGTGGATCGCATGGAGCGCGTTCTCTGACCCAAACTTTGGAGGCTCCTCGGCGGTCTCTCCTATGCTGGTTCGTCTTATGAGCCTCGTCTCGACGAGGCTCCTTTTTTCGACAGTGTCCGAGGTGGGCGGCGCCATAGCCTTTCGCTGCGAAGCAAGAAAGGAACACGTGGATGACCTTCAGCTTGATCAGTCCCGCATTCGTCGATGGGCAACTCATCCCGCAGAAATATACTCGTCTGGGCGAGAACCTCTTCCCGCCGCTGAAGTGGACAGGCACACCCGAGGGAACGCAGAGCTTCGCTCTCATCGTCGAGGATCCCGACGCGACGCGAGGCATGTTTCGTCATTGCGCGATCATCAACATTCCCGGCAGTTGGACGGAACTGCCGCAAGCCGTCGACACCGGACCGGAACACAGCATCAAGTTCATCAGGAACGATTTCGGCAATGCGCGCTACGACGGGCCGCAGCCACCGGCCGGCACTGGCGTGCATCACTATTGGTTCCGCCTGGCGGCGCTTGATGCCGCCAGTCTTTCGATTCCGGAAGACGTTGGCGCAGAGGAAGCCTGGAAGAGGGTGCGTAAACACCTGGTCGAGGAAGCCGCGATCGTCGGCACGTTCGGGCAATAAGACGGCAGGATCGCAGGCCGGCGTCTGTGTCCGGCCGCAGCGCACGCTGCATTCGGAACAATCACCGGCGCGATGGATTAGAGGTGCAAACAAGCCACAGCGGGACAGCTTCCAATGAGCGCTTCAAGCACCACGATCGACCACGACACTATCCGCAACTGGGCCGAATCCCGTAACGGACGGCCGGCACGCGTCAAAGGCGCAACCGACGGCGGCCTCCTGCGCATTGATTTCGGCCCTCCGGAGGACACGCTGGAGAAAATCTCATGGGATGAGTTCTTCGAGATTTTCGAAAAGAACAACCTGGCCTTTCTCCACCAGGACCTGACCGAAGACGGCCAGACCAGTCGCTTCTGCAAATTCATCCACCGCCATTGAAGGCGTAGCCCCTGCCGTTGTCAGCTGAAACCCGGCCAGCGGACGCACGCCACCATGGAACCGTCGCGGCATCAGACAGTTTCTCCCTTTCAGAAGGAAGGAATTGCCGATGCCTATCAGCAAGGCGAAGGATGCTGACAAGCTCAAGACTGACAAGCTCAAGGTTCGGCGACGTCCAGAGCCCGTCGCAGATCGAGGGAACAGGCCCGAAGAAACGAGCAGGAAGCGGTGGGTGCGCGGCGATGAGGAAAACCTCCGGGATCGAGAGTCTCTTTTTTGGCGTGGCATCTGGATGACCGTGTTCTAGGCACGCACAAAAACTCCCTGCCGGATCGTGTCAACGATCCGGGCGCAGTACCGGCATGCAACCGGTTGCCTACTCGACAGCCAGCAACCGTTCGATCTCTTGCAGACGCGATCTCAGACGCTGGATCTCGTCCCGTTTCTCCGCAACCACGTCCTTCGCCGTTTCCAGCCTGTCGGCGCCCGGAACGGTTCCGACTGCCGTGTGGGCCTCTGTCGCGATCGCGTCGATTTCGGTTTCGAGCTCGGCAATGCGCCCGCGCAACTCATCGAGCTGGCGCCGGACGCTTCCACCGGGATTGTTGCGAGAGCCCGCGCCCAAGGCATCGATCGGTTCGTCGACGCCGGGATGGTCGAGCGGGCGGGCATGGATCGCACGCGATCCTTGATTTCCGCGTTTGGTCATTGGCTTGATCTCCCGTAGGGCACAAAACTCCTGACCACCGCGTATGTTCCGCAGGGATTTTCGAGGGCGGGCAGAAACGCGTCGGACAATTTCATGATGGCTTGCCCAGCGCTCCTGTAGTCGTCATGGGCCACAGCACTCTACGGTGGCGTGCAACGCCATGTCCAGGCACGGCACCGTTGCGCGTTCAGCCGCACTCCGCCTCGCCCGTCACACGCCAGATCACATCGCCGACATCGTCCGCCACTAACAGCGAGCCGTCTGGGCCGATGGTAACTCCAACCGGCCGTCCATAGGACGCCCGCTCGTCGGGCGAAAGGAAACCGGTCAAAATGTCGCGCGGCTGCCCGGCCGGAGATCCATTCACGAAGGGCACGAAGACAACCTTGTAGCCGCGCAACGTGCTGCGGTTCCAGGAACCATGCTGACCGATGACCATGCCGTCCGGAAAGCCAGGCAGAGTGCCTGCGGGAAGCCAGCAAAGGCCGAGCGATGCGGTGTGTCCGCCCAATGCATAGTCCGGTGTTATGGCCGTTGCGACCATCGCCGGATCCTGTGGCACCCGGCCGTCCACGATCTGGTCCCAGTAGCAATAGGGCCACCCATAAAAGCCGCCGTCGCGCACCGATGTCAGATAGTCGGGAGGTGTCTCGTCGCCCAGCCCATCGCGCTCATTAACCACGGTCCAGAGCGCGCCTGTCATTGGCTCCCACGCCATGCCCACCGGATTGCGCAGACCGGAGGCAAATATTCGGTGTTCACCACTCTCGAGGTCAAACTCATGGATAGCGGCTCGTCCTTCCTCTGCCGCCATGCCGTGCTCGGCTATGTTGCTGAGCGAACCGACGCCGATGAAAAGCTTTCGTCCATCGCGACTCGCAAGCAGGCTTCGCGTCCAATGTCCGCCGGCCTTGAAATCAGTCAGCTTTCGCCCTGCCGCGCTGATACGCGTGTCGCCCGTTTTATACGGGAACGCGACCACCCCATCTGTGTTGCCGACGTACAGCGTATCGCCCAGCAACGCCATGCCGAACGGCTGATTGAGCCCATCGAGAAGTACCGCACGTATTTCGGCCACGCCGTCACCATCCGCATCACGCAACAGCGTGATGCGGTTCGGACTGGCGCCCACTGCGGCGGCGCGCTTCATTGTGCTGAACATGGCGTAGTCGAAGGCAGATTTAATGCCTCCCGGCTCGCTGAGTGCCTCAGCGACCAGTACGTCGCCATTCGGCAGCACGTGAATCCAACGGGGATGTTTGAGTCCGGCCGCGAATGCGTTCACCTTGAGCCCGGCCGCCGCAGTCGGCTTCTGCTCCGTGCTCCATCCCTTGGCGGTCGGCATCTTCAGTGTCGGAATGCCCTGCGGCTTGGCTCTCGGGATTTTCGGGGCGCTGCCATAGGCCGGTTCCAGAGAATCACCGTCCTGACGCCGCAAAAGGATTGCTAAGGCGCCGATCAGTGCGACCAGTCGACCGAAAATATCTGCCAGCCCCATGTGTCCTCCTAACGTTCATGCGCACGCTATCCCAAGCACTCGCGGGTTGGTATCCTCAAACTGCATTGTTTTGTGGACACATTTGTCGGATTCGAGAGAGCACTACTTCCGGCGTATGCCAGCGGTAGTGCTGCGGAGTTGCGGCGTGCAGCCCACACCTTGACCGCTTCGGGCCGAAACCGGACGCGGGCCTGCAATAAGTGACGTGGGAAGCTCGAGGCCCTCATCCAGGCCCCAAGCCGCTTCGTGGCCTTTCACTTTCTGGAATTCCGCCCGCTTTTGCAGTCACTGAATGGTGGCAAGGAACAGTGTGGAGACGATGATCAAAACCGTTGCCACCGCGGCGATCGTCGCGCTGAGCGTCTCGCGCACCCCACTCCACATCTGGCGGGGCAGCGTGGGAACGGCGCCCCGCCATGAGGGGAAGCCATGGGAGCGACGCTATGAAGTCTCGCGTTCAGCCATTGAAGCTTTACCACGTCGCGTCCGGCATCCTTCCAGGAAGAGGCGTGCGCAATATCTTGCCCGCTTGGCAATCTCGGCGCGATCCGGCGGGTCGCGAAGGCCCAGCATGACGGCACGCTGCGGTTCCATGATCATCATGCCTCTGAGCATTCCCATGGCCACCGACGGCTCATCGATCTCCATTTCTCCGCGGTCAAGCTGCCGCTTCAACCACGCATCCATGGTTTCGGTCGTACGGCGGATGGCGAGTTCGGAGAATGCCGCGGCGATCTCCGGAAAGCGATCGCATTCCGCAAAAACGAGCCGAAGACTCAAGATGGTGTCCTTGTCGAGGGTCAGGGTTCCGTAGGTGACGAGCATGTGCTCGAGGGCTTGCTCCAGTGGAAGCGTGTCGAGGTGTTCTTCGTCCAATTCCAGGATGAAGCGCGAAATCCGCTCTGAAATGACGCTTCCGAACAACTCTGCCTTGGTCGGGATCAAACGATACATGGTTTTGGTCGAGACCCCCGCGCGCTCCGCCACGCACACCATGCTGGCGCCGGCATAGCCTTTGGCGTGAAATTCCTGACGAGCGGCGGCGATGACGAGTTGCCGCGTCTCCTCATCCGGCCGGATGTCGCCCGCGTGGGCGCTTTGCGACTTTAGCATTATGGACCATGATCGTTTTCCAAATTCCATTGACATCCGCAATCTTCCTGCATATTTTAGAAAATGTCAATTTTCCTAAGTTTTCGCCGCCCGCCTAACGGGGATGGAACCGGACATGAACCAGCACAAGCCAGTCATCACCATCGAGAATGCATTGCCCGCCACGGAGGCCGCGCCGGCCCTGGAGATGCCGCGGGAACTTCCCGCTACCGTCCCCGCGTCGGTTGCGACACTGCCGAACACGCCGCGTAGGCGGCTGCTGAGAAGCCTGCTCGTTGCCTCGGCGGCCATTGCTGTCCTGGTGGGCGGAGCTGAGTTCGGCTGGCAGTACTGGACGACCGGTCGCTTCGAGGTATCTACGGACGACGCCTACGTGAAGGCCGACAGCACGACGATTGCGCCGAAGATCTCCGGTTACATCGCTACGGTGCTGGTGGGTGACAACGAGCGGGTGAGGGCGGGGCAGATCCTCGCCCGCATCGACGATCGCGACTTCAACGTCGCCCTCGAGCAAGTCAAGGCAGAGGTTGAGGCGGCCAAGGCCAACATCGCCAACAAGCAGTCGGCTCTCGTCGCCCAGCAATCCGCCATTGACGCGGCGAGGGCCACGGTCGATGCCGACAAGGCCGACCACGCGTTCGCCGAACAGGACGACAAGCGCTACACCGAGCTTGCGAAGCAGGGCTTCGGCACCGTCCAGAACGCGCAGCAGGCCGCCTCCCGAATCGCCGCCGCGCGGGCGGCTGTGACGCGCGATACCGCAGCGCTCGCCAATGCGACCAAGCAGCTCGACGTGATCAAGGCCGAGCTCGCTCAAGCGCAAGCGGCGCTCGATAAGGCCAAGGCAGCCGAAGATCAGGCTGAGTTGAACCTCTCCTACACCGCGCTCGTCGCGCCCATCGACGGCGTGATCGGCAATCGCACTTGCGTGTCGGTCAATACGTCCAGGCGGGCACGCAGCTCATGGCGGTCGTGCCGACCGATGCCGCCTATATCGTCGCCAATTACAAGGAAACCCAGCTCACCGACGTCCGCCCTGGACAGACGGTGGAAATCGAGGTGGACATGTTCCCCGGCCACGTCTTCAAGGGGCATGTCGACAGCATCTCGCCGGCGAGCGGCCAGGAGTTCGCGCTGTTGCCGCCGGATAACGCCACTGGAAACTTCACGAAGGTGGTGCAGCGCATCCCGGTGAAGATCGTGCTCGATCACGAGAACCCGGTCTCGGTGGTGCTGCGGCCGGGCATGTCCGTCTACCCGACCATCGATACCAAAGCCGCTGCGACTGAAGTCGCTTCTGCTTCAGGATCAGGAAGCATCAACTGAGGGCGGTCAAACCCATCTAACCAGCCACGACGTGGCAGGAGGGTGCAATGTCCATCACGACGCAAACCGTTTCGCCCGGCTCTCCCGGAGTCGCGGCAGCGACGCCGCTGTCCCAAAGGGCGGGCACCACCGCCTGGATCGCGGTGCTCGCGGGATTGATCGGCGCGTTCATGGCGATCCTTAATATCCAGATCACGAACGCCTCGCTGCTCGATATCGAGGGCGGGATCGGTACCGGCGTCGACAACGGCGCCTGGATATCGACCTCCTATCTGATCGGCGAAATCGTCGTGATCCCGCTTACCGACTACCTGAGCCGTGTCTTTTCCTTCCGGCGCTACATGCTGGCGAATGCCGTCCTGTTTCCTGTTTTCTCCGCCGCCTGCGCCTTCGCGCATGATCTCGGCTCGATGATCGCGCTGCGCGGCCTGCAGGGCTTCGCCGGCGGCGTGCTCATCCCCATGGCCTTCACCATGGTGCTGACGAAGCTGCCAAAGGCGCAGCAACCGTTTGGCCTGGCGCTGTTCGCGTTGTCGGTCACCTTCGCGCCGGCGATCGGCCCGACCATTGGCGGCTACCTCACCGAGAACTATGGCTGGCAGTCCATCTTCTTCGTCAATACGCCGCCCAGCATCGTGATGGTCGTCGCGCTGTACTTGACGCTCGAGAAGAAGCCTATGCAGCTGTCGCTGCTCAAGCATGGCGACTGGGCCGGCATCATCACCATGGCGATAGGGCTTTCGGCGTTGCAAACCGTGCTCGAAGAGGGCAACAAGGATGATTGGTTCCAGTCGCCGTTCATCGTCAAGCTCGCCTTGACAGCGGCCGCGTTCCTGATCGCCTTCGTCGTCATCGAGCTCACGGTCGAGAAGCCACTGGTCCAACTGCGCCTTCTCAAGCAGCGCAACTTCGGCGTGGGCGTTCTCGTCAACGTGCTGGTTGGCGTCGCACTGTTCGGCACCGTATACATCCTGCCCCAATACCTCGGCCAGGTGCAGCGCTATAATGCCGAGCAGATCGGGTTCGTGCTCGCATGGACGGGCTTGCCCCAGCTCCTTATCATTCCGCTCGTGCCCTTGTTGATGAAGCGATTTGATGCACGCTACATCGGCTTCGTGGGCATCAGCATCTTCGCGGCAAGCTGCTTCATGAACATTACCCTGTCGCTCGACAGCGCCGGGGACCAGTTCTTCCTGCCCAACATCGTGCGGGCCGTAGGTCAAGCCTTGGTATTGACGCCGATCACGGTGATTACGACAGCCGGCATTGCGCCGAGCGAGGCGGCCGCTGCCTCGGGTCTGTCGAACATGCTGCGCAATCTTGGTGGTGCGGTTGGCACGGCCACCCTCGCGACGGTGTTGACCAAGCGTGAGCAGTTTCATTCGAACATCATCGGCCAGTCCGTCACGATCTACCGCGATGAGGTGCGCGACAGGATCGACCACCTGACGCAATATTTCATGACGCATGGCGTCGCCGACGCCGCTGTCGCGCAACACAAGGCGATCGCCGCGATCGGCGCAACGGTGCGCCGCCAGGCTCTCATACTCGGGTTCAGCGACACCTTCGCCGTGATTGGTACGGTCCTCGCGCTCGCCGCCATCACGCTGCTCTTTACCCGAAGGATCCAGGTCGGCGGCGGTGGCGCGGGCGGAGCCCACTGATCGATCGATCGTCGCCCGCCGAGACGAGACACTATGAAGGAGGCAAGCCATGAACAATTCCGTGCGTGACCGTCTCTATCTGGATGACCTATACGTCGGACAGCGCTTCACAAGCGCCAGCCACCTGGTTGACGAAGCGCAGATCAAGGCATTCGCGGCGCAATTCGACCCGCAGCCGTTTCACACCGATGAGGAGGGGGCGAAGGAAACCCTTTTCAAGGGCCTGGCGGCAAGCGGATGGCACACTGCTGCCATTACAATGCGTCTAAACGTCGAGACTGGCTTGCCCTTGGCGGGCGGGCTCGTCGGAGCGGGAGGAGAGCTCAATTGGCCGGCCCCGACGCGTCCCGGCGATATATTGCATGTGGAAAGCGAGGTGGTCGAGGTCATGCCGTCGCGCTCGAAGCCTGATCGAGGCATTGCAACCATCCTGAGCCGCACGATCAACCAGCGTGGTGAGACAGTCCAGATTCTCAAGGCCAAGCTCGTCGTTCCACGCGCGCCAGGCAGGTAGAAGTGACCTTCGGCCGCCAAGTTCCGAAAGGGCCCGGCTAGCAGGGACTGGCCAGTCGTCGGCGCAGCGGTTGCCGCCTCGATGGCTTCCTAAGGGAGGTGATTTCTACACTGCGGTACATTTCGCTGCGAGACTGGACACATCGAGGATGAGCGACGGTGGCTAGACTGCGCGAATGACCCGTCTGAAGCGACGCGACGGCAAGTTCTTGTAGTCGCCAAGCCGGAGGGGTCCTCTCAATCACAGTGTCGAGCCTCGCAACAGGCCCGCGCCAACGGAGTCCTTCCAAGGCAAACCCCGCTAACATGAAGAAGAAGGAATGAAAGAGTGACGCGCCGAATTACTTCTACCTTAGTGCTTGCGCTTGCCACCAGCGTGACCGCCTTCGCGGTCCAGGCGGCGGACATCAGGAACATCGTCATCGTTCACGGGGCCTTCGCCGACGGCTCCGGCTGGCGGCAGGCCACCGAAATCCTCGAGCGCCGCGGCTTCCACGTAACGATCGTCCAAGAGCCCCTGACGTCGTTGGCCGACGACATCGCCGCTACAAACCGTGTGCTGGAGTTGCAGGACGGTCCGACGCTGCTCGTGGGACACAGCTACGGCGGCATGGTCATTACCGAAGCGGGCCACAATTCGAAGGTCGAAGGCCTTGTTTACGTGGCAGCTTTCCAGCCAGACAAGGGAGAAAACCTGGCTGCCCTCGCCGGCTCGAAACCGCCGGCCGGAAGGAACATCAAGGGAAACCGCAGACGGCAAGTATCTCTACCTCGACCCCGCCGCGTTTTCGACAGACTTCGCCGCGGACGTACCGAAGGCCGATGCCGCCTTCCTGGCGAAATCGCAAGTTTTCGCTGCCAAGGAGGCCCTGACGACGAAAGCCGGAGATCCCGCTTGGCGCACGAAGAAAAGCTGGTCGATCGTGGCGACCGAGGATCGTGCCATCAATCCCGACCTTGAGCGATGGATGGCAAAGCGGGCCGGCAGTCGGGTGACCGAGATCAAGGCAAGTCACGCGATCTTCGCTTCCCAACCGGAAAAGGTGGCCGACGCTATCGACATGGCGGCCAAGGAAGCCGGCAAATAGAGCTGGCATGCGGCAGCCCCGCGTGAGCGGTGGCTGCCGTGGTGCACATCTGGGGCAGATGGCAACCCGTGGGCAGGCGCCTGCCGTGCAGTTGTGGGAGCCGGGATCACGCGACCCCGGCGCCAACGCATTCGGAAGCCGCTATTGCTCCTCTCGTATAAGCGAACGGATTGTTGCCTTCGTCCCTTCCTCGGCTACTGGTGCCGCCGCCGCCTTCTCGTCGAGCAATTTCCGGACAGCCGTCACGCCTTTCGCCGTATCGGACCAACTGTGCCTCCATAGCAGCAATCCCACGGAGCACGCGGTTGCAACGATGAAGGCAATCGGGCCCAGGAACCAGACGGCAGCGGCAATGGTGAAGTAATAGGAGCGAACACCTTGGCTGAACGACCGGATTGCCGGATTGACGACGAGAGACAAGGCGTGTGTCCAGGCGGTGATGTCCCGGTCTTCCTCCCTTGATGGGCTCGCCCCGATCGCTGCGAGGCAATAGTTGATCTGCCTGACCGACCAGATGAAATCCGACAGCCCGCGCAGCAGGGTCGCCATGACGAGCAACACTTTGCACTGGAACAGCCATATCGGTTCGATAGGAGCGAATTTCGCAATGATGCCTGCTTCGACGCCGGCGCTGGGTTCCATGAAAAGCGCGCTGCTCATGGCGACGATAACGATGAGATTGGCGGACCCGAAGAACGACGCGGAGTTGATCGTGTGACCAAGAATGGCGGCGTCGCCGATGAAATTGGTGTCTCGCGTCAGGACCTCGCGCATCCACGCCTCCCTGATGCGCACCATGTCGAGCATCAGGCTGTCCTTTCGGCGCGGCCAGCCGACTGCCATCAGCGGCTCCAATCCGATCCATGTTGTCAGAAACAGGACAATCGCAATCCAATCCAGCACCTGCATCGCCTGCCTCCCCGTGTCCGCTTGCAGTAGAAGCCGGTACGACAGACACGTCAACGGCGAACCGACGGGAATGAACACTCTGACGGAAACCGAAAGGGAGCCGCCGAAACGGCCACCGGCAGCGGCCGCCAACCGCGGATGCGGGGAGATTTTACCGGCCTGACCCTCAGCTGTGCCGGCCGCCCAGGCAAATGAAAACCACCAGGATGGAAGCGCCTCGTTTCCGATCAGCCAGCCCACCGGCGGAACAGAACGCTGGCGTTTACGCCGCCGAAACCAAAGCCATTGGAAATGGCGTAGGCACCGCCGAGGCTGACGCTGTTGATGCAAGCTTCCGTCCCACCACAGATGGCAATGTCCGCCTCGTTTGCCCGGATAAGCCGCGCGGCATCGCCGATCGCCTGGACGCCGGCAGCGCAGGCCGTCACCGGCGCGCCGATCGGTCCTTTGAAACCGTGGCGTATCGAGACCTGCCCAGCGGCGAGATTCATGAGAAACGAAGAGACCGTGAAGAGCGAGAGCCGGCGCACGCCGCACTGATCCGCCGTGCGCACGGCCTCTGAAATAGCCGGAAATCCGCCGATGCCGGACGCAATCACGGTGGCGGTAAAGAGATGGCCGGGGAATCCTTCAACCGGATTGCGGGCGACGCCGAAGACGTCGTGCCCCGGATTTGCGAGGGGTTCGCCAAGGCGAGGCCGATGCCCTTGCTCGCACCGGTGATAAGAAAACGTCTCTTCATCGCATGTCCTCTGGCTCCGGACGCCCGGTGTAGTCGGGGTTCGGAGATATTCGTCTGTCAGGTCCAAGGCGACGATGGTTCGTGGTGAGACAATCCCGATCCGAGGCGTGGGTCGGCAATGAGCTAGAAGCAGAGATTTGCCGGCGCATTCATGCAGAGGCTGCCTGCAGTGCCCGCCAAACGCGGGCACCGATGTTCAATTCGGAGGGTGTATGCTGGACGGGTGCAGGTAAATTCCGAAGATCCGACTTTGTTCCCGTTGCAATCAGGAAAGCGTTCGGCTTGTGAAGAGCGCTTCGGTCGATCTTAAAGCAGCAGCGTCTTCTGTTCCGCCTCAACCGGCAAAAGCGTCAATTGCTCGATCAGATGCGGCCGCTGCAATTCCTGGCGCCCCTCCAGTCCGTCGTCAGCCATGGGGCACGAATCGCCTTTGTTTGAAACCGAGCGAGGCTTTGCTATGGCGCTGCTGCTGGCAACGTAAACGTAAAGCATGCGCCACCTTCCGGATGGTTCAAAACGGAGATCGTGCCGTTGTGAGCAGCCACGATCGAATGAGAGATCGCGAGACCTATCCCCATGCCCGTGGGTTTGGTCGAAAAGAAACCCTCAAAGATGCGATCCAGGTTTTCTACGGCAATGCCGGGCCCGTTGTCGTGAATGGAGAAGGATACCTTGTCGCCGGCCTCGACGCGGGTGCTGATCTTGATCTGACCTTTCACAACACCGCTCTCAGTCACAGCCTGAATGCTGTTGCACAGGAGGTTGACGACCACTTGTTGCAGTGCAATCCGGTCACCTATGACCGGAAGCGTCGCGGCAAGCTGTATAGAGCTCACGATGGACTTGGAATCAATCTCATGCCCCACGAGCACCAGAGCTTCTTCAACCACCTCGTCCAAACAAAGAGGAATCCGCTCTGCCTCCTGCTTGGCGGCCATACCCCGAATTCGTTGGACAATGTCGCTTGCGGCCCGACCGCTCGAGGCAATGCGTGCGGTTAGCTGTTTGACCTTTTCCAGGTTTGGGTCTTGACGGGCCAGCCATCGCAAGCTTGTTTCTGCGTTTGTCACGATCGAAGTTAGTGGTTGATTGACTTCATGGGCAATCGTGGCAGTGACTTGACCCAGCAATGCGATCCGAGCAGAGCGTTCAAAATCAGCCTCCAGTTGATGCAACTGTCGTTCCGTGCTCAACCTTTCTGTGATGTCTTCCAACGCCAGCAGAGTTACATCAAGCTTTTCTGACGGTGTCGGATAGGCGACGGAGAGTTGTACGTCCCGCAGCTGCCCGGAGGCGGTTCGGATTTTCATGATTTCGGTGTGATTACGTTGGAGGTTGAAGCGAGCAGCCAAAACCCTGCGCTGGACGTCACGCGCCTCCGCGAACAGGAAACCGGCTGGCCCCAGAAAATCCACCGCGCTCGTCCCACCAAGTAAGGAGATCGCCCTTTCGTTTATTTCAGTGACCCGCGCCCACGTGTTCGCGGAATCGATCACTTCCGGGTGATGCTGCAGATAGGCGTCCAGATCGCTGACGCCGCTCTTCTTGAGTTCTCGAAGCACGCGCGAAGTCTCGCCCACATCGACCTGCAGCAGGGCAATCGGGAGGCGTTGAATTAAGGTCTGATACCGTTCTTCACTTGCACGCAGGTCCCAAAGCGAGCGGTCATCATCCGCCAATCCGGTGACCGAAATGAAGACTGTATTGGATGAGTGTCTGGCCTCAGATCGCCACGCCGTTACCACAGGATCCTTGAGTCTCTCATTAGACTCCAGCCGGCGGACAATGGTTCTGGCCCGTGACGCCTCCGTCGCCACATCGACTATCAGTTCAGCAAGAATCTGTCGAACGTCCGGTGGCACGAATCTTCCAACCGCTTCACCTATTACCTCAGACAGATCCAGGGAGATTCCCAAGATCTGCATCGCTCGATCATCGACATTGACTATACGGGTGGCCGCGACTAGCTCAGCGACCCAATCGGTGTGTTCTGTAAAATCGACTGAAGCGCGCGATACCTTGGATGGCGGCACCGATCGTATGACGGGAAGTGCCTCGGAGAAATCGAGTTCCCAACGCAAAGTGGCGGCACATCGCTTCGAATGGAGGGTCGCGGGGTCGGCATGGTTCACAAGCCTAAATTCGCGCCGATACTCTAGAACGTCATAGGGATTCATACCGTCTCGCCTTATCGTCTGTCTTATGGCAGCAGTAACGTAGCCGCCCGAAGAAGCCGGCCGTCGAAGCAGTCGTTTCCAATTCCCCTCCTGGAGAAGCATGGACAGTGGGCTGGCGCCTCATTCCCAGAGATCCACTACGTGATGTCCAATGATCGGAATGGCAGGCCAGCCATCGACGTGTTCGCAGGCGGGATTCCAGTACCGACTGGTCCTGCGAAGATCGCGGACGATAACGCTTTCGGTCGATACATCGGCCAACTCCATTCCCGGCCCAGAAGCATTGCTTTTGGCGGATGGGGTCGCGGGTTCAGCGGCGTCAGCCATTACCGCTATCCCCCCGCTCATCTAGAGGCGAATGCTCCAAGTCATGGTCGATCGCTGAGGCAAGGAGATCGATTATGTCGCAGTCCGCGACCGGCTTCGTCAAATAGGCTGTCGCGCCGCATTCCAAAGCGCGCGCCTCAAGCAGGGAGTCTCGGTAAGAGGTAAGAACAATTACCGGCATGGACGGCTCCATCGCCTTAACCCGGCGCAGCAATTCGAGACCTCCCATGCCAGGCATTCGCACGTCTGTAAGCAGCCAAGCGAACTGTCCAGGAATATAGGCCTCCAAAAATGCCTCAGCGCGATCGAAGCATTTGCATGGGACGCCTAAAACATACAGGAGCTCGGCCACTGCCTCGCGCACGGTTTCGTCGTCGTCAACAACCGCGATGAGTGGAGTTTCGAGCACGCTGATGGCCTCCGATTGGGCGGCACACTGGGCCGTCTTCGATAGATCTGGCTGAAATGGGCGCCTGCAAGACGATCGCCAATGCTAAGATGAAAGCATCGCGCGAACGTAGGCTGGTAATGTTTCCAAGCGCGGATCAGCTCTCCTACCGAGATCGCCTGCATCTTCCGCATGGCATTGCTGCGATGGAATTTGATTGTGACCTCACTTATGGAGAGGTCGAAAGCTATTTGCCTGTTCAAGCCCTTTAGCGACCGCGCACGTCACGTGACGTATGCTGTGCAGCAGAGTGCAGACTGCCACAACGTCCCAATCGTGTTCCATGTTTGGATCTGAGCGATCCGGGGGCAAAACGTTCTATGCTTAACAAGCAGGGCCCGCAGTGACTACGCGCATAGTCAACGGCCTTCTCCATCGTTTCTGTGCGTGGCGAAACGATGCCGTGCTCTGCAAATGGGCCTCAACATTCAGTGTATCCTCCGTATTCGAAACCTGGCGCTCCCGCAGGGATCGACGATATTTAAAGGGCAGTCGAAAACTAGGTATACGTTGGTCTGCGATGCAGACGACGCAACACCGTGACAGACGGTAGCGAGAGCGCCGTCGGAACGGCGTGCACGGCCGTTGTCGCGTCCGTTGGTGGCCTCGGTCGTGGCCGTATGTACGTGACGCATGGGAATGCTCGTAGGAGACGACTGGCGCACGTACTGCGCGCGCCAAAGGAGTTTGGTTGCCTCGGGGTTGCAGACTGGCCTGGACGCCAAGGCTCCCGCACCCGCAAAATGGATCTCGACGGTTGTGGCATATGTGAGGAATGCCTCGCGCCATGACGCCGTCGGCGCCAGAGCTACTGTCCGAGGTGCTGATCAAGCGAGCCTTTGGCGCTATGACGTTGCGACCGTGCACCGATGAAGAAGCGGCTCAGGCCTTGAGGCCGCCCGTCGTCGCGTCACCACTGCCAAGCCGCAAGGTACTTTGGCTATCAAAAAAGTGGACATCCGCGGAAGCGAAGGCGAGGTCGATCCGGTCGCCGGGTGCGAGGCTGACGCGCTCGCGAAGCAACATCGCCAGCTGCGTTCCGCCAAGCTCCACCAGAAGATGTGTCTCGTCGCCGGTCGGCTCCACGATCAGCACCTTGGCGGAAGGGCCGGTAGCGGCGATCTGCAGCCTGTTGGGCCTTATTCCCGCGACGGCCGGTCCTCTGTGACCCAGATTGGCGGCAGGGATGACGATGCCGCCGGAAGCTCGGAACGTGCCGTCGACGATCTCACCTTTGATGAAATTCATCGAAGGGCTGCCGATGAAGCTCGCGACGAAAAGATTGCGGGGATTGTCGAAAAGCTCAAGCGGCGTGCCGATCTGCTCGACATTGCCGTCGCGCATCACGACGATGCGGTCGGCCATCGTCATCGCTTCGATCTGGTCGTGCGTCACATAGATGCTGGTGGTGCGCAGGCGTTGGTGCAGGCCTTTGATCTCGGCGCGCATCTGCACCCTGAGCTTGGCGTCGAGATTTGAGAGGGGCTCGTCGAACAGGAAGACCTCCGGCCGGCGGACGATCGCGCGCCCCATGGCGACGCGCTGGCGCTGGCCGCCCGACAGCTGGCCCGGATAGCGGTCGAGCAGACCCTCCAGACCGAGCATCGTAGCCGCTTCGCCGACCTTCTTCTTCTGCTCGTCCTTGGGAAGCCGGGCAAGGCGCAGGGCGAAGGCCATGTTCTCGGCAACGGTCATATGCGGGTAGAGCGCATAGTTCTGGAAGACCATCGATATGTTGCGGTCCTTCGGAGCGACCTCGTTGACGATATCCCCGCCGATCACGACCGCTCCGTCGGAGATTTCCTCAAGTCCGGCGATCATGCGCAGAAGCGTGGACTTGCCGCAGCCGGAGGGCCCTACCAGCGCGACGAATTCACCGTCGGCGATCTCGGCCGAGATACCGTGGACGATTTCCAGCGCACCATAGCGTTTGACCACATTCCTGATTTCGACGCTCGCCATCTCAGCCTCTCGCTTTCTTCATTGCCGCTTCCATATTGTGGAACGGGCGGCGATAGGTCGGCACCCGGTCCGCGACATCGGGGAGCTTGCCGAAGGGCTTGTGCGGCTCCGCCTGGTACCAGAAGGCGACGGAGGAGATATCGTCGGCGCGGCGGTTGGCGTGACCGTGCTCGATCGTCACCCGGATGCTCTTGTGGAAGATTGCCGGATCCTCGATATGCCAGCGGTAGAGCGTCACCGGCTCGGTCCAGTTGGGGCCGCCGGCCGCGATGATGCCGTGATAGGGCGCGCTATACTCCTGCGTCGGACACCAGGCGGTGTTGAAATAGTCTTCCGTGCCCGTGCCGTGCAGGGTCGGCGGCCAGGCGTCATTGGCGCCTGGTTCAGACTCCGGCCGCGGTTCTATCAACGCCGCTTTCGCACCGATGCGCGGATCGGGTTTGCGAACCGTATCGGGCACCGACAATCCCTGTTCGCCGTCGATGAAGATCATGTCGTCGCCTTCGCCGTACCAATCCCAGATTTCGGAACGACGGCGTGAGTAGACGCTGTAGAGGACGCCGACGTAATGGCCGCGTCCCTCCGCTTCGAGGATCGTGTAGTTCGGCCGGCCGTCGATGTTCTCGCCGCCGAAGAGGAACTGTTCGTTGGTCAGCCCGGCTTCGCTCATGCCCTCTGGTCGGGCTTGGCGGTACTGGGCGTGGAAACGGCCCATGTCCTCCTCGAGGACATCGTGAAGCTCGAGGTCGATATAGTAGTAGAAGAGAAGATCGTGTTCGGCCTCGTTGGTGACAGTGAATTTCATGTGCGAGCCGAAGGGCATCGGCAAGTAGCAGTTGAAGGCCTTGCCGTCCTCAGGGCTCGCCTGCATCGGCAGGCTGGCATAGTTGGCGGTGCGGGCGTGGCCCATTCCGAAGAAGTCGCCAATGGGCGCCTCGACGCTCGGCTCCGTCTCCCCGTCCCAATAGGCCCTGAGCACGATCTTGCGCAGGAAATCCTCGCTCTCGCACGCGAGCGTCGCCCAAATATGGGTGACGATGCCGGCGCCTTCGTATTCGCCGATCACCACCGTCTTGCCGGGCTCGATATGCAGCCTGTCGTCATTGCCGCCGGTGCGGTCGTAGCTGGAGAAGCGGCGCGTTTTCGCGTTGCGCAGCTTCGCAAGACCGCGAAGGGGCGAGAGGCCGGCATTGGTCATTCGAATGTCTCCTGTGCAAATTGCTGTCGCGGCTCACTTCAGTCCGCTGGTCTTGAGGGAATCCATGATCTGCCTCTGGAAGATCACAAAGAGGACGAGGGTCGGGATGGCGACGATCGTGGAAGCGGCCATCATGTAGTTCCAGGATGCGGAATATTGGCTCTTGAAGTTCGCAATCCCCAGCTGGACGACCCAGAGATTGGGGTCGGAGGTGATGGTGAGCGGCCACAGGAAGGAATTCCAGTTGGCCAGGAAAAACAGGATCGCCAGTGCCGACATGATGGGACGGCTGAGGGGGAGAATGACGCTCCAGTAGATCCGCCAGTAACCCGCGCCGTCGATGCGCGCGGCCTCCTCGATCTCCTTCGGCAGCGACAGATAGTACTGTCTGAGAAGGAAGATGCCAAAGGCATTGAAAATCGCCGGGATGATCAGCCCCGCGTAGGAATTGAGCATGCCCATCGCTTTGACGATGACGAATAGCGGCACGATGATCACCGGTAGCGAGACGAGGAACGTCGAGAAAATCGAGAGAAACAGCACCTCGCGGCCGGGAAATCTCAGCCGCGCCAGCGCATAGCCGGCCATGGTGTGGAAGAAGAGCGCCACGATCGTCACCGTAGCCGACACGAGGAAGCTGTTGACCATGTAGCGGATGAATGGAACACCGGTCAGCACATAGATGAAATTGTCGAGGGTCGGCGACTGCGGGATGAGGTTCGACGAGAACGACTCCGTCGCCGGCTTGAAGGCGATCGACACCATCCAGAGGAGCGGAAACAGCGTCATGACGGCGAGGATGGCCGTCACTACCATCCAGAGGCCACGCACCAGAGTAACTTGAGACTGGGAGAAATAGGGCTGGGGGCGCTTACTGCTCATGATGGAAACGTCCCCCTCGCGTCAAGGCAAAGAACACCGCCGTCACGATCATGAGCGCCACGACCAGGATGGAGGCCATGGCCGCCGCGTAGCCGAAGGCGCCGAAGCCGAAAGCCTGCTGGTAGATGTAGACGATCAGCACCGACGTGGCGTTGGCAGGCCCGCCCTTGGTCATGACGTAGATGATGTCGAAGGCCTGTGCCCCGGCAACGGCCGCGACCATCGAGACCATGATCACGAAAAAGCTCGTGGGTTTGAGAAGTGGCAGGGTGATGAACCGGAAGCGGGCGATGGGCCCGGCCCCGTCGATCATCGCGGCTTCATAATATTGGCGGGGGATGTCTTGCAGACCGCCCAGGAAGATCAGCATGTAGAACCCCATCAGGAACCAGACGCTGACCAGGACAATGGTGATGAGCGCGAAGTTCGGATCGCCAAGGAAAGAGAAACCCCCGATGCCGAGTGCGGCGGTCAGCTTGCTGATCACGCCGATCTTGTCGACCACCATGAATTGCCAGACGAGCGCGACGACGACGAGGCTGACCATATGCGGTGCAAAGAACATCGAACGCATGACAGCGTTGAAGCGATCGGTGCGCTGGACGAGCAGGGCAAGACCCAGGCCGCATACGTAGAGCATCGGAACCAGCATGACCGCGTAGAGCGCGGTGACCTTCGCTCCCTTCCAGAATAGGGGGTCGTTCCACATGCGCAGGTAATTCCTGGCGCCGACGAAGGAATAACCGCCGAAGCCGTTCACCTCGTAGACACTAAGCACGAGGGATAGCGCCATCGGCACGCCGAGAAAGACGAGCAGCCCCAGCGCATCGGGCAACACGAACAGATAGCCCGCGATCCACTCGCGGTGCTTGGCGGAAAAATGGGTCCGGCCGGCGTGCCTGCGCCGCGCGGCCGTTTCGGCAATCGTTGTCATGGCGTCATGTCCAGCTTGCTGGGGCGGCCGCATCGGATGCGGCCGCCGGTTTGGCCGTCAAAGGAGCGGCGCACCCTGGTAGCTCGAAAGGAACGCGTCGAGCTGCTGGGAGGCGGCCGTCGCGGTGGCTTGCGGATCGGCGCCGCCCAGTTGCGTCTGCTGGATCGCGTCGGAGATGATCTTGTAGACCTCCGGCGGCACGCGCGGCTCCGCCCGGGTACCGGGGTGGATCTCCTTGGCGAACGTGCCGATCATGCCTGTTGAGAAGGCTTCGCCGCCCGCCTTCAGCGCGCTGTTGCGCGGCGGCATGTCGGATTTCCCCTTGGTGCACCAGGTGGCGACCCTGTCGATCGAACCCTGATCCATGGAGGCGAGGGCCCAGGCACAGAATTCGCCCGCAGCGTCGGAATTGCGGCCCTTGGCATTGGCGACGAATGCCCATCCGCCACCGACGGTCACATATTTGCCGTTCGGCGGCGTGGGCAGTGGGAAGACGCCATACGGGAAATCCTTGGCATTGCTCTGAAGCTGCGAAATGCCCCAGATGCCGACGTTCTGCATGGCGACATAGCCGGATGCGAGGTTGGCGATGGTGTCATGTCCACCTGCACCCATGATCTGGCGCGGCGCCACGCCGCTGTTGATCGCATCCTGCCAGAATTTGAGCGCCTGCACCGTTGCCGGCGAATCGAAGCTGCTCTTGCCCTCCGGCGTCTGGAAGTCGCCGCCGCCCTGCCAGAGGAAGGGATACCATGTGAAGTTCTGGTAATATCCCGGCTGGGTCTCGAACATCACCCCGAAGCGCTCGGGTGTCGTGAGCTTCTTGGCGACCTCGAGCAACTCCTCCCATGTCTTGGGAACGTCGTTCTCGTTGAGACCAGCCTCCTCGAAAGCCTTGACCGAATAATACATGGCCATCGGCTCGACCTCCATCGGGATGCCGAAGATCTTGCCGTCCACCATACGGTTGGCGATGACGCTTCCGGGAAAGTCCGCCTTGGCGGTGTCATCGATGAAGGGGGTCAGGTCCTTGAGGACGCCGCCATTGTAGTACCGCAGGAAGTCGCCCGGCGAGATGATAAAGATGTCGGGCCCTTCGCCGGAGGCAAAGGCGGTGGCCAGTTTCGGACCAGTGATATACTCGGAGTTCGGAATGAACTCGAGTTCGATCTTCTGCGAGTGGCTGTCGTTCCAGTCCGCGACCGTCTTTTCGAACCACGCGACCTGGCTCGCCACCGGCCCGCCCGGCGCATAGAACTGCCAGAATTTCAGCGGCGTTTCCTGTGCCCGCACCGCCAGGCGGTTGATGTAGGGAAATCCGCCGAGGCCGACCACGCCGCCGGCCACCGCCGCGCCGCCCTTGAGCAGCCCACGGCGCGTCAGTGTCCGAAAAGCCTTCTTATTGTCACTCATTTACTTCCTCCCGGGTTTGCTAATGACACCCCCGGTCCTCTTCCGGGGGCGGCTCCGCCTCACGCCGTGTCGAAGGCGTGAAGGATGCAGGGGACCACCTCCGAGCGAGGCGGCCCAGAATACTCGCCCGACAACCGCTCGAGCAGCATGGCGGTTGCTCTATGGGCAAGCAGCGAAGGGGTGTTGCCGACACGCGCGATCCGCGGCCGCACATATTCCAGCTGTGGCTGGTCGCCGAAAACGGCAATCGCAACGTCTTCCGGAATGCGAATGCCGCGATCATGGAGTTCGGCGATCGCGCCCGCCGCCATGAGATAATTGCCGAAGAAGATGACTGAAGGCAGGCAGTCGCCATGGGTCTCCACCAGCCAGCCCACGGCTTCCTGTCCCGACGGGCTGAGATAAGTGCCCTCGCGCCGCAGCTCGGCGATTGGTTCCACACCGTGATCGCGAAGCCCCTGCTCGAAACCGGCCGCCCTTGCCATGGCCTCGGCAAAGAAGGACGGGCCCGTGACATGTGCGACGCGCCTGTGGCCTTTCTTGGCGAGGTAAGCGCCCATCTGGTAGCCGCCGCTGAAATCGTCGATCTTGACGCTGTCGACCGCAGCGTTGGGCAGGTCACCGATGAAGACGGTGGGAATGTCTATGCCGATCAATGTGTCGTGCATGCCATGCAGGGCAAAATCGCCGACGATCAATCCATCGATCCGGCGGTTGCGTATCTGTTTCAGATATTGGTGGCTGTGTTCCTGAGAGTGACCGCCCGGAACGTCGGTGTTGAAGATCAAAAGATCCAGCCCCGTCGCCTCGAGATCGGATTGCGCGGCTCTCACGAGTTCCGGATAGAAAGGGTTGCGGATATCCGGGATCAGCATTGCCACCAGGTTGGTTCGCCCCGTGCGCAGGCTCTGGGCCTGAGGGTTCGGCACGTAACCCAGCTCGGCTATGGCCGCCTCCACTCTTCGACGCATTTCGGCCGACACGCGGTCCGCGTGGTTCAATACGTGCGAGACCGTAGTGAGAGATACGCCAGCTCGCTTTGCAACTTTCGCAATCGTCGTCATGCACATTGAATAAGCGATCACAAATCGTTTTGCAAATCGTTTTGCAAAACGATTTGCAAAATCCGAAGTGCGTGGATGTGGCTAATCAGCGAGCGCCAGATGACGCGTCGTTGAGTTCCGACGTGAAGGAGAGGACCCGCCGGGCGGTGGAGTTCGTCGCGGTGGCGACATCATCATCGTCACGCACGAGGAGCGCGGCTGGTTCGATCCCCTCAGTGACGCGAAGGCGACGTGTTCGCGCTCGTGAAGCGCCTCGATCAAGGCGGTTTCCTTGATGCCGCCGGCAAGGGTTGCGGGTCTCGTGGGATTTGACTGCAGTGCAGCAGGCGCATAGCTGCATTGCACAATTTTTGTTTTCCAAATGATCAAAAAACGATCATAACGCACTCAGCTGATGCACATGGCGGTTTTCCTCCCAGTGCCGCCGCAACAGCTGTTCCCCTCTGGAGGTTTTAATTACCTTCACACCTTACGGGCCGCGGTTTCCGCTGGCCCATTTTTTTTGCTCCGCTCAGACTCAGGAATTCCTCATTCCGTCCGCGGGACCGTCGCTCCAGGCGCGCAAAGTCAGGTCTCCTCTCCTCGTCGAAAGCACGAGGGTGAGAAAGGGAATGGGCTCGGTTGTAGATCGGTCCGCCTGTTGCCGCTGGCGCTCAAGCGCGCTCTCGCGGCCACTCGTCCTTCGCAGGGCTCTGGCCCCGCTCGTCCTTACCGGCAGCGATGCTCGAGTGCAGTTGCACCAGTCCGACCGCTCCGCGGTCCGGAAGGTGTTTTCGGAAATGAACGAATTTCTCCGCCGCCGGCCATCACTGGCGGCGGTTTGTTTCCATCACCCGCAGAACGAACTCGCAGCCCGTGCCCATCCTACGCGATTTGCAGGGCGATCCTGACCCTGTCTTACGGTGTCGCGGTCAAATCGATCCGTGATGAGCCGAGCGTGCCGGAAACCTGATCTCGCCGATCATCGCTTGCGGACGAACTCGGTACGCAGGACCAAGCCCTTGATCGCGTCATGGCGGCAGTCGATCTCCTCCGGATTGTCGGTGAGCCGGATCGACCTGATGACAGTCCCCTGTTTGAGCGTCTGGCCGGCGCCCTTCACCTTCAGGTCCTTGATCAGGACGACGGAATCTCCGTCTGCCAGAACATTGCCGGATGCGTCGCGGACCTCCGCAGCTTTCGCAGCCTCCGCGGCGATTTCCGAAGCCGGTCGCCATTCGCCGGTCACCTCGTCGTAGACGTAGTCGTCGTTTTGGTCGCTCATATCTGCCCTGTCGCTCGTGTGTTGATCAATTGCTTCGGATGCCGTCATGCAATCAGCATGGATGGCTAAACCCATTTGCGCCCTCTATCCCGGATGGGTCATGAAATCAAATCGCGCCCAGCGTAGCGGAACCGGCGGACAATTGCGGCAGCTACGGAGAGCTCCCATTCATCGGCTTCTATGTGCCGATCTCAGCGTTCTGTTGATTTGTTACGGTCGTTACATTAATACTGAACAATGACCTCCTCATCCTGGCTCCTCATGACCTACAAAGTCCCGTCCGAACCGGCCGCCAAGCGCATCGCGCTGTGGCGCCGCTTAAAAGGCATGGGCGCCGTTTATCTGCAGAACGGGGTTTGTCTGCTGCCGAAGACGGACGATCACGTCCGCCGTCTGAAGATACTGGAAAACGACGTCTCCGAAATGGGCGGCGAAGCGGTGATCCTCGAGACGGTGGCGCTTGATCGTGCGCAGGAAGACAAGGTCGTCAGCCGGTTCACCGCGGACCGCGACGAGCAGTACCGCGAGTTTCTGGGACGCTGCGCGGATTTCGAGAAAGAGATCGCCAAGGAGATTGCGATCGATAAATTCACCTATGCCGAACTCGAGGAAGAAGACACCGACCTGAAGAAGCTGCAGGGCTGGCTGGAGAAGATCCGCAAGCTCGACTTCTACGGCGCCCCTCTCGCCGAAGAGGCCGCTGCGCGCCTGCGTGTCTGCGAGGAACTCCTGGACAGCTATGCCCAACGAGTTTTCGCCGCCCACGACGAGAACCGATGAGATGATCAATCAGGACGGGGCAACGGCAACGATGAGGCCGGCGACATATCGCAGTATCCCGGCCGGCATATGGGCACTCGGTTTCGTATCGATGCTGATGGACATCTCCTCCGAGATGATCCATGCGCTACTGCCGGTCTACATGGTCTCGGTGCTCGGCACCTCCGCCTTCGCGGTCGGCATCATCGAAGGCATTGCCGAGGCAACGGCCTCGATCACCAAGGTGTTCTCGGGTGCTCTAAGCGACTGGCTGGGTCGACGCAAGTTCCTCGCAGCGCTTGGCTATGGTCTCGCCGCCGCCACGAAGCCGATCTTTCCGCTCGCCTCTTCTCTCGATTGGCTTATTGCCGCTCGATTTGTCGACCGTGTCGGCAAAGGGATCCGCGGTGCGCCGCGGGATGCGCTTGTTGCCGACATCGCTCCCCCAGAACTGCGGGGCGCGAGCTTCGGTCTGCGCCAGTCGCTTGACACCGTCGGCGCATTTATCGGTCCGCTCCTGGCGATCGGTCTCATGTGGCTGACAGCGGAGCATTTCCAGGCGGTGTTCTGGATTGCGGTCCTTCCCGCCTTCCTGTCTGTCGGCGTGCTGCTGCTCGTGGTCAAGGAGCCCGAGCGACCGCAGGAGCTTCGACGCGTTCGCATGCCGTTCCACAAGGATGAACTGGGGCGTCTCGGCAAATCCTACTGGTGGGTCGTGGCCGTCGCTACCCTGTTTACGCTCGCCCGCTTCAGCGAGGCATTCCTCATCCTGAAGGCACAGTCGATCGGCACGCCGATAGCTTTGGTGCCGCTTGCGCTGGTTCTAATGAGCCTGGCCTATTCGCTCTCGGCCTATCCCGCCGGCGTCCTCTCAGACAAGGTGGACCGGTTCACCATTCTCGTTATCGGTCTCGTGCTGCTGGTCTGCGCCGATCTCACCCTGGCGTTCGCGCAAAGTGCCATCAGCGCCGGATTCGGTGTCGCTCTCTGGGGCCTGCACATGGGGTTCACGCAGGGGCTGCTGGCGAAGCTGATTGCCGATACATCGCCTGCGGAATTGCGCGGCACGGCCTTCGGCATGTTCAATTTGATCACCGGGCTGGCTCTGCTGCTTGCCAGTGTCATCGCGGGTGCGCTTTGGGATCTCGCAGGGCCGCAAGGAACGTTCCTCGCGGGCGCGGGATTCGCGGCGCTGACTATGATGGGGTTGGTGATGGTCCGCGCCCGGCTCTCTGCACAGGCCAGTGCCTGACACGAGGTAGCAGCACAAAATAGATCGAGCTGACCTCAGAGCAAGGATACGGAGCTGCAAATGTACGACTCAGATGCCTTCCTTACACACGCGATCGGTAGCCTTGCCCGGACCAATTGGGAGGGAATGCGACTGGACCGGCTGATTACCAGGATTTTGTAAGGGCCGGTCCGGAATGGCGGCGTCGTTCTTTTCTGTCGTTACCGCATCGATCTCAGCGCATCCGCTCGCTTCGGTGGCAACGCAGAGGGCGCGAACGTGGGCGGCCGTTCACGATTCGCGCTTCAGCCGGTTCGCTCTGGATCTCCTTGATCCCTCGCGCCCGGACATGCGCTTCCTCGCTCTTCTGGCTGTCGTCCTCTTCGGTATCTTGGAAGACGTTGTTAGCGGCGATCCTTTGGTCAGGGCCGACACAGCAATCTACAATGCTCTCCAGGACCTGCGGACAGCACCCGGCGACGCGGTGATGATCGCGGTCACCGAATTGGGCGACACCTTCGTCGTCGTAGCTGTGACAATTGCGGTGTTGCTCTGGTTCGCCTGGAATCGCGCGTGGCGAACGTCGGCATTCTGGTTGCTTGCGATCGCCGGAGCTTCCGCGATCATCACGGTGATCAAGATTACCCTTCATCGCACGCGTCCAGCGGAGTCGCTTTACACGGGCTCCAGCGCATTCTCCTTTCCGAGCGGCCACAGCACCGCCAACACCGTCCTCTACGGGTTCCTCGCCTTCCTGGTTGCACTCGGGTTGCGCCGGGCCTGGCGTCTTCCCGTCGCGTTTACGGCCACATTCGTCGCGCTGCTGATCGCGTTTTCGCGCCTCTATCTGGGGGCCCACTGGTTCTCCGATGTGACCGGAGGATTGGCATTCGGGACTGCCTGGATCGCTGTGCTCGGTTTCACCTACCTCCGCAAGCCGGCTGAGCCTTACGGCGCGATCGGACTTGCGACTGTCAGCGCTACGGCGCTCAGTCTCGCGGGAGGCTTGAACGTCTATCGGCATCATTCCCTTGACGCCGAACGTTACGCCTTCAAACCGGTGGTGCGCACGATGACGGCGGGTGAATGGCGTACGAACGGTTGGCAACGGCTTCCATCTAACCGCATCGATATGTTTGGCGAGATCGAGGAACCCTTGACGATCCAGTGGGCCGGCGGCCTGCCAGCAATCCAGTAGGACTTGCAGACCAAGGGTTGGCACATGCCTGCACCATGGACCGCGACAAACGCGCTCGGCTGGCTCACAAACAAGGCTGCTCCCGTCGAATTGCCGGTCGTTCCTCGTCTCAGGAGCGGTAGGCTTCCGGGCCTCACCCTTGTGCTGCCCAACGACAAAATGCCGGAGGCATCGCGCTTCGTTCTGCGGCTGTGGGCAGGTGACTTCGAATTATCAGGTGAGAGTTCGTCCAACCTCTGGATTGGCTCGGTGGTGGAAGAGCATTTCGATCGCCCGATTTCTCTCGTTACTATCTCTGAAACCCGGTCGGACGCGAATGCGCCGCGCGATCTGCTTCTCGGCGCAGCTCAGTCAGCGCGGCCCGTCGCGAGTACCGGTTCTGCAGGAAGCAACAACTGGGATGGTCGCATTTTGCTGCTGGATGACAATTCGCCGTAAACCATCGCCCGCTACGTGCTGCGCAACCGCCGACGCATCTCGTTCCAGCCGCCCAGTTGGGCCCTCAGCCCCGATGGTCGTCTCGGCTTTTCCGCGTGACGTTCGCGGGATAGTTTCATGGGCCAAGCATGGAGGTCGAGATGGGAACGGATGGACTTGTCGGCGTCGTGACGCGTGCCTTCGTGGTTGGAATTCTTGAGCTTGGCTCTATAGGTGTCGCTCTCGCGGACACCACGATCCTGAACGTGTCCTACGATTCGACGCGAACGCTTTATAAGGAATTCAATGCCGCCTTCGCGGAAAAATGGGAGAGAGATACAGGAGAGACGGTGACTATCCAGACCTCTCATGGCGGCTCCGGAAAACAGGCGCGACTGGTGATCGACGGGCTTGAAGCAGACGTGGTAACACTGGCGCTCGAGGCCGATGTCGATGCGATCGCCGCGGCGACTGGCAAGATCCCGGCCAATTGGAAAAGCCGCCTACCAAACAACAGCGCTCCCTATACCTCGACGATCGTCTTCCTGGTCCGCAAGGGCAACCCGAAAGGCATCAGGGATTGGGGAGACCTGACGAAGGAAGGCATTCAGATCATTGCCCCGAACCCGAAGACCTCGGGCGGTGCCCGTTGGAACTTCCTGGCGGCCTGGGCCTGGGCGCGTGCCGCTAACAATGGCGATGAGGCCAAGGCGCGGGAATATGTCGCGCAACTCTTCAAGCATGTTCTCGTTCTCGACACTGGCGCCTGGGGTGCAATGACCACCTTTGTCCAGCGCGGTTTTGGCGACGTGCTGCTCACCTGGGAAAACGAGGCCTATCTGGCGCTCGAGGAACTTGGCCCACGCAATTTCGAGATCGTCACGCCGTCGATTTCGATCAAGGCCGAACCGCCTGTGGCACTCATCGACGGCAATGTCGACAACAAGGGCACGCGCAAGGTGGCGGAAGCCTATCTCAACTATCTCTACAGCGATGTTGGGCAGAAGATCGTCGCCAAGCATTACTACCGCCCCTACAGGCCCGAACTTGCCGATCCTCAGGACATCGCCCGCTTCGCCGATCTCAAAATGGTTACGATTGACGAATTCGGAGGTTGGCAGGAAGCTCAACGGAAATTCTTCGACACTGGCGGGATTTTCGATGAGATCTATATGCCGCGTCGATAGGGTTAGGTTCTAGGCAGCCAAGCGTTGAACTCGCCACGGCAATGCGAGCCGGCATTGAAAGGACGAGACATTCATGGAAGTCCGCGTCCAGAAGTTGCGCAAGGAATTCGGCCGCTTTCCGGCGCTCGTCGATGTCAGCCTCGATATTCACTCCGGCGAACTGATTGCGCTGCTCGGTCCCTCCGGCTCGGGCAAGACAACGCTGCTCAGGCTCATCGCCGGCCTCGAAAGCCCGACCGAAGGCATGATCTTCTTCGATGCGGACGACGCATCGAAGAAGACGGTGCAGGAAAGAAACATCGGCTTCGTCTTCCAGCACTACGCCCTCTTCCGCCACATGACCGTGCTCGACAATGTTGCCTTCGGTTTGAAGGTGCGGCCCAGCAAGATGCGGCCGCCGGCCGACGAGATCCGCCGGCGGGCGCTTGATCTCATCGAACTGGTGCAGCTCTCGGGGCTTGAAAAACGCTATCCGGCGCAGCTTTCCGGTGGCCAGCGACAGCGGGTGGCGCTGGCTCGTGCCATGGCCGTCAAACCCAACGTTCTCCTACTCGACGAGCCCTTCGGCGCGCTGGACGCAAAGGTGCGCAAGGAACTCCGCCGGTGGCTGCGCGATATCCACGATCGGACTGGTCACACCACGGTTTTCGTCACCCACGACCAGGAGGAGGCACTCGAGCTCGCCGACCGGGTTGTCGTGATGAACAAGGGTGTAATCGAGCAGGTCGGCACGCCAGACGAGATCTACGATTACCCGGTTTCTACCTTTGTGTACGGCTTCATCGGTCAGTCGAACTGCCTGAAGGTGACGCTTGCGAGTGGCGAGATCTGGTTCGATGAGCGGCCGATCGGCCTCAGCGCGACAAACGAACCGGATGGGCCGGCAACCCTCTATTTTCGGCCGCACGATGTCGAACTTGTCGACGGTGCCGGTAGCTGTTTCACTGGCCGCGTTACCGCAGGCCGGCGCGTGGCGGGCACGCGCCACCTGGAATTGGATGTCGGCAAGGAACAGTCTTCGGTCGAGATCGAGTTGTCGCCCGAGCGTGCCTCCTCGGCTGATCGCGCCGATATAGCCTTCCGACCCACCAAGTGGGAGTTGTTTCGCGGCGGGTAGCTGGTGGCCTTCGGTTCACGACATCGATTTCGACCTCTCCAGCGTGCGCCATCACAGACTGGGGAGCCACGGTGGCAAAAAATTCCCGGATGGAGGTCAAAGAGAATGGGTCATTCCCAAGATCATGTCGGCTGCGTCATCTAGACCTCTGATGGCGGCTGCGGCAAGCAGGCTCGGTCGGTGACGACGGCCTCGAGGCGGACGTCGTGACGCCGGCGCTTGAAGCCGATATCGACACGATAGCCAAGCTGCCGCGACGCAGGGGCTTATCCGTTTGCCCATGGAAGGATATCGACATCGCGAGGTCACTGGCGCGGCCGGGAAGGTGAGGGCGGCTCGTTCCATTCACTCGCTACCGATGGGTGACATTCTTGAGGAGTAGCTGGCTTACCCGCCAGCATCTTGCACTGGTCTTGAAGCTTCCTATCTCTGGTGCCATTCCTCGACATGGAGCCTCGAGATGGATGAGCCGACACCACAAGATCTTCCCCACCACGAAATCGAAGTTATCCCGCCAGAGCGGGATGAGGGAGACTCGCGAAACGCCGTGACGTGCCTCTGTTGTCAAAAGAAGCGCTTGGCCTCGCGAATGGATGTCGACGGTTGTGGCATATGCGAGGAATGCCTCGCGCCATGACGCCGTCGGCGTCAGAGTTACCGTCGGAGGTGCTGATCAAGTTCGGGAAGCCCTCGCGGAGCTTCGCGACGGCTATGTGCAAGGAACCTTCGACGGTCGTCTATGCGGCGCGATCATCAGACGGTCAGCAGATGGGAGACGGACCTGGCTCTATGGCGGGGGCCACGTCGGCGGACACAACCTGCTTGCGGAGATTTTCGATAGACGGGCGCTGCTGTCCGTCGGCACGGCTGCGCATGGTAAACGCGTAGAGCGTGGCTGTGTTTATGTTGCGCCGCCGATCGCCACTTTGTTGTCATCAATGACGTAAGGCTCGGGCCGGAGCCTCGGGTATGCATGACTCGGCCGGCAAACAAACCTCTCTTTCATTCTGCGGAGCGAGCAACGGACCCCGTGAAATCGCTTTGATACTCACCGGAATGTTGAACGATTGCGGCGGAACCTGCCTCGCCCAGGCCGGTTAGATGAACCGAGAGGTAGAAGCCATGGCAAAGCTCGGTGTCCTGACGTTTCACCGCTGCATCAACTACGGGTCGTTCTGGCAAGCACTCTGCCTCGTGCAGGGGCTTCGTTCGCTCGGCGCCCAACCCGTGGTTCTCGACCATCGTTCCGACCGTATCAGCCGCGCCGAATGGCGCTGTGCGCTCCAGCCGCTGCTGCCCGCGAGGACCGCGCGACCGGACATCTCGCTTTACGCCTCGAAGATCAGGAAATTCCTGAACGCATTCGCATCGTTTCCGCTCAGTGCAGCCTTTGCGCTTGAGGAGCCACTCGCCCCGGAAGATTGCGATCTGGTCGTCGTGGGCAGCGACGAAGTCTGGAACCTTCGCCATCCCTGGTACGGCGGAGTTCCGCTCTTCTATGGCGAAGGCCTTTCCGCAAAGAGGATCGTTTCCTATGCGGCCACGTTCGGAAGTCATCCCGCCGCGAACGGGCTTGAGAGCTATTGGGCGGACAAGCTGCAAAAATTTCACGCCATTTCCGTGCGCGACGAGAATTCAAGGATAATTATCGAAAGGGCGCTTGGACGTGAGGCCGTACTCGTCCTTGATCCCTGCCTGCAATTCCCGGAGACGATCCCGACTCGTCGAAGCGTTGCCGATCGCCGCCCCTACGTTGCCGTTTACGGCCACTCATTCCCATTGTGGTTTCAACACGAGGTTTGCCGCTCGGCAGAATCGCGCTCGCTCCCGCTGGTCAGCATAGGTTATCGCAACGATTGGGCGGACGAGCAGTGGCTCGACGGCGGGCCCTACGAATTCGCGGGCTTCATCGCCGGTGCCGAGGCTGTCGCCACGAACTTCTTTCACGGCTGCGTATTCGCGCTCCTCAACGCCAAACCGTTTGTCTGCGCCCTTTCTGACTACCGTTCCAATAAGATTTGCGACCTCACGCGCCTGGTCGGTGCGCAACGGCACGTGATGTCGCAGAAGACGCCTCCGGCGGACTATGAAACTATTCTTGGCGAAGCGCCGGACCAGGCCATCGCCGATCGACTAGCCGACCTTCGCCGCCAATCGCGGAACTATCTGACCGATGCCCTCAACTGAACGCCAGATGCCACCCGATGGCACCTCGCTCGCGCCGAAGCAGATGGACAGATCGGGCCTATGCATCGGCTGCGGCGCCTGCACTGCGCGATCTGACGCAAGGGCCACCGGCATGCGGCTTGATCATTACGGGCAATTCAAGCCGCCGGCATCCCACCACCCGCGCGGATTCGCCCAACTGTGCCCGTTCTCGCCCGATGCCAAGAACGAAGACGATATCGCTCGTGAGCGGTTTGCATCGGCAAAACATTGCGATCCGCACATTGGGCGCTTCGAAGCCGCCTATGTGGGATATGTCCGCGAAAACACCTTTCGGACCGACGGCAGTTCCGGTGGCATGGCCAGTTGGACAGCGGTGGAGCTTCTGGAGACGAACCTGGTCGACGGCGTCGCTCATGTGGTTCCTCGAAGCGAGGACTCCGAGTTATTGTTCCACTACCGCCTGTCGCGAACCGCAGAGGACGTACGCGCAGGGGCGAAGTCGCGCTACTATCCGGTCGAGCTGTCCGGGGTCATTGATGAAATGAGCCGCTGTCCCGGTCGCTATGCAGTCGTCGGAATCCCCTGTTTCATCAAGGCCCTGCATCTCTTATGTCTGCAGGATCCGGTGCTGCGCGAGCGTGTCGCCTTTACGCTCGGCCTCTTCTGCGGACACATGAAGAGCACTCGTTTCGTTGAGAGCATCGCCTGGCAGCTGGGGGAAAAAGTCGAAGCTGTCGCGGATGTCGATTTCAGGGTCAAAGATGTCACCCGCCCTGCGAACTGGTACACGGCCCGGCTGCTGCTGAAGGACGGCAGCACGCGGAGCAAGGACTGGTGGCATCTAGCCGACGGGGACTGGGGAGCGGGATTCTTCCAGAACTCGGCATGCAACTTTTGCGACGACGTCGTTGCCGAAACCGCGGACATTTCTTTTGGCGATGCCTGGGCAGAACCTTATGCCAGCGACGGTCGCGGAACGAATGTCGTCGTCGTTCGCTCTCCTCTGCTCCGACGCCTCGTCGACCACGCCCGTAATGAAGGGCGGCTGGAATTGCAGGAGGTCGACAGTGCATTCGTGGTCGGAACACAGGCTGCCGGCTTCAGGCAGAGACGCGAAGGCCTCGCCTTTCGGCTGAGCCGGCCGCGCCGGGGCGTCACGCCGAAAAAGCGCGTCGCCCCACAAAGAGCCGGTCTTGTTCCCCGGCGGATGACGATCTACTGGTTGCGCAGTCTGGTCAGCGCGCAAAGCCACCGCGTGTTCCGACTTGCCAGAATATTGCATTGGCCGGCGATCTATACTCGGTGGGCTTCGACCATGCTCGCCTTTTACCAGGGAGTGACCTATTCGCGCGGCTGGATCGGAAAACTTGTCTCCCGCATCTGCCCGGAAATGGCCGACTCGGGCAGGACATCGAGCGACGATGAACCGGGCGCATAACGCCCCGTCATTTCCGCGCAGAAATCGGCGAATTCTTCCGGCATGACCGGCGCGCTTGTGTGGTGCGGCGCCATACCCCGGTGCTCGGGGGTAAAGCAGAACGTGATTGTGACGTCGAATTCTTCAAGGGCGGCCATTTGGCGATCGAACCAGGCCAGCGCGTTAGGTCGGAAGCGGTCGGCCCAGGACAGGCCGGTGCGTAGGTGCGTGACGCCGAGGCGCTTCATCCATGAAACGGCGTCGTCAAGCCGGGGATCCTCGAAATGGAACCATTGCACGAGTCCGATCTCAGGCGTGTGCCGGGCAAACTCTTCCAGTGCCAGTTTGGGCATACCGTCTTCACGCAGGAGACCCATGTGGAAATGCCGGTAATAGGACGAGCCCTCGGCCTCTTTGTGTCGCGTGGTCGCACCCCAAGCGCGCGGCAGGTCGTAGAGGCTGTACCACTGGATCCGCTCGACCTTGCCTTTGAGCAACTCGGCGGTCTTCTGCAGCCCCCAAAGCTGGACTTCCTCGGCGCCGAAAGTCGAAACACCAACCTCACTGATCCATATCGGCAAATCGGTCACGGCGCGTATTTCCGCGAGCCTCAGTGGCCATTCCTCGATTTGCCAAAGATTCCAGTCAAGCGGAAAGCCATGAACCGCCACGGCATCGACGTGGTCAAGGACGCCATAGGATTTCATCAGGGCCATGAAATCTGGATCGATCGGCGAAATTCCCCCTAGCACCCGCCTGAGGCCGGGATTGATGTCTCGGATCGCATTGGCAGCCAGCTTCGCCATATGTGCAAAACGACTCCAGTCCGGGTCGATCTCCGGATCCCAATGCGACTTGTTGTTCGGCTCGTTCCAGATCATGGCCGCTTCGATCATCAGCGCCCTCCGTGTTTCTTCCGTTGCATCATCGTGCCGCGTCCTGGGTTTCGTTCAATTGCAGGACCTTCGCCCCCCAAACACCTGCCACCACGGCGGAGATGGAGGCGGGGGCGATATCGAAGCGCGCCCAGGCGTCAGTCGATAGGCCGAGCACTTGGCAGATCATCGCCTTAATGACGTCGGCGTGGCTCACGAATACGATCTTTTCGCCGCCGCTCTGCGTGCACAACGTTTCGACAAGCGCCACGATCCGCTGTTGGACGTCCAGCATCGTCTCACCGCCAGGGGCGCGTACCAGGCTCCGTGTGCAATTCCATTGGCGCCAAAGCGGGTCCGAGTTGAGGACTTCGAAAGTCTTGCCTGACCAACTGCCGAAGTCGACTTCGTCCAGCGCATCGACCGTTTTAACCTCGCCGAGCCCCGAGACGGCAGCGATGGCCGCTGCCGTTTCCTGCGTGCGTTTGCGGGGGCTGGCATAGATCGCGCCGATGTCCTCACGCGCGAGACGCGCTGCCAGGCGCGTGGCCTGTTCGCGTCCGGCGCCGCCGAGCGGAACGTCGGCCGATCGACCTGCGAGAAAGCTGCCGACGTTGTCGTGCGCAGCGTGCCGCACCAGCAGAAAAGTGGTCGTCACTCTGCCGCCCCCAGGAGTGCGTCGGTATCGCCTTCGATGAATTCCTCCAGGCGCCTGCGTGCCTCGGCATCGGTGAATTGCTGTGGCGGGGACTTCATGAAGTAGCTCGACGGGGCGATCAATGGACCGCTGATGTCGCGGTCCATGGCTAGTTTCGCACACCGGATCGCATCGATTACCACGCCAGCCGAATTGGGTGAGTCCCACACCTCGAGCTTCAGTTCGACATTGAGGGGGACGTTGCCGAATGTCGTGCCTTCGACGCGGATGTATGCGAACTTGCGGTCGGCAAGCCAAGGCACGTGGTCACTGGGACCTACATGAATGTCGTTGGCGGCCAATGGAATGTCCATCTGGCTGACAACCGATTGCGTTTTCGAAATCTTCTTCGATACCAACCGTTCACGCTCCAGCATGTTGAGAAAGTCGGTGTTGCCGCCAAAATTCAGCTGATAGGTCCGGTCGATGCGCACCCCCCGGTCGCGAAAGAGATTGGCGAGCAGCCGATGCACGATGGTTGCCCCGACCTGGCTCTTTATGTCATCACCAATCAGCGGAAGCCCGCGTTCGGCGAATTTGCGCTGCCACGAACTGTCGGAGGCGATGAAAGCGGGAATGCAGTTGACAAAACCGCAACCGGCGGCCAGCGCCTGCTCCGCATACCAGCGTGTCGCAACTTCTGAGCCAACGGGGAGATAGGAGACCAGGACGTCCGTTTCCGTCTGCCGCAAAACCTCCGCGACATCAGCCTCAGGCTTGTCGGATTCCTCTATCTCATCGCGCAGGTACCGTCCGATGCCGTCGAGTGTTCTGCCGCGTTGGACAACGACGCCGCTGGCGGCGACATCGGCGAAGCGGAAAGTGTTGTTAGGAGGCGCGTAGATTGCGTCTGCCACGTCATGTCCAACCTTCGCCGCGGCGACATCAAAAGCTGCGGAAACTTCGATATCGTGGACGTGGTAGCCACCGAGGTTGACATGCATCAGTCCGGGAACGGGGTCATCTTCCCTCGCACCCTTATAAAACGTCAGCCCCTGAACAAGCGAGGATGCGCAGTTCCCGATCCCCACCAGCCCGACCCGAATTGATTTCGATCGCATCAGTCTGCAACTCCTGCGCAGCTACAATGCTGGCCAAACCACCGCGTGGCCGAATGGTTCCTTCCACGATTTCTTGCGCGCCGGATCGATTCGGCCCGCGGCGCGTTGAAGGCAAACGTGAAGCAATGGGTGGAGCATGCTTGTATTCGGTGCCGTCACGCGTTTGGAGCGCGCCGACGCTTTGTGCGCGGCTATCGCCGCCCAGTTGCGCGGACTCGAACATCAGCCGCCGGGGATCGAGCGCCATGCCGCGCTCGTCGGGATCCTGCTCAAGGTCGGAGAACTCGTGCAGGGACTGTTGGACATCGAGTTCGAAAAAGGGGCGGTCGATGACGTCTCTGCGTGGCGCCACATCGGCAGCCTCCTTCTCCTCGACCTGGCACGGCTCGTCGTCCAATCGTGGCGTCAGGAACTGGAGGGGCCGCTTGCCGTGCCGCCGCGTGTCACGGCTCTGCTGGTTCATCTGCGGGTGCCGTGTTCGCTTTGCGTCAGCGAGGCGGAAGGCTACAGTTTTTACGGTCTCTACCCGGAATGCTATGCCGAAGCCGCGATGCGCTCCGGACTTGCGGCAAACACGACCGTAATCGGCCTGCGAAGCATCGGAACCAGCCTCTCCGCAATGGTCGCCGCCTCCATCGGTGCCGCCGAACCCGTGACGCTTCGGCCAGCGGGCCCACCTTTTCAAAAGCGCATTGCGGTCGCGCCACGGCTTTCGCACCGGCTGCTACGCGATCCCACGGCGCGTTTTGCCATTGTCGACGAGGGGCCGGGTCTTTCCGGCAGTTCGTTCGGAAGCGTGGCGGACTGGCTTGAGGACCATGGCGTCGGCACCAGGCACATTCACTTCTTCCCCGGACACAAGGGAGGACTTGGGCCGGAATCGAGCAGCTGCCACCGCAAGCGCTGGGCTGCAAGCCCTCATCATGTGCTCGACGCAGATGATCTCCTCTTGGAAGGCTGCCACGGTCTCGCCTCCTGGGTCACGGAGCTCATCGGCCCGCTCGAAAGGCCGCTTGAAGACATTTCGGCGGGCGTCTGGCGGAAGGCAATTCGTGAGGATCACCGTGCCTGGCCGGTGGTAGACCGCCGATTCGAACGCAGAAAATTCCTCGCCCATACGACCGATGGTACGTGGCTCGTCAAATTTGCCGGCCTCGGCGACGTGGGCCAGCGCAAGCTGCTCAAGGCGCGTCTCCTGGCGGAGGCAGGCTTCACGCCTCCCGTCGCAGGATTGTGCCACGGCTTCCTCGTCGAGAGGTGGATAGCGGGCCGACCGGTCGCGCCGAGCGAGTTTCGTCAGACGAAATTCGTTGAGCATCTCGGCCGGTACCTGGCCTTTCGGGCACGCAGCCTGCCGCGACCGGCGACATCTGGAGCATCGCTTTCGAAGCTGTGCGAGATGGCGACGGTGAATACCAAGGAGGCTCTGGGCACGGCGGCGGCATTGCGGCTGAAGGCCCTGCTTGGCAATGCTGAGCGCTATGAGCGCTTCCTAAAGCCAGTCGATACCGACAATCGGCTGCACCGCTGGGAATGGCTTGCGGGAGGCGACCGGGGGTTTCTGAAGACCGATGCGCTCGACCACAGTGCCGCCCATGACTTGGTTGGCCGCCAGGACATCGCCTGGGATCTGGCAGGGGCAGGCGTCGAGCTCGGGCTTTCGGTGGAGCAATTGGCCGATTTGCGCGCGGTCGTATCCGAGGGATGTTCTAGAGACTTGAATCCGAACCTCCAGGCAGTCCTCGAGCTCTGTTATCTGGCGTTTCAGCTTGGCCTCTGGATTTCGGCAAAGCCGACAGGCTCCGCGGACGAAGTTCCTCGGCTGGACGCGACCGCGTCACGTTACGCGAAACTTCTGGTGCGTCGTCTCGAAGCCGACGGCATGTGATCCGCGCGAGGGGAGTGCCGCCTATCGCCCGTAAATTCTGTCGAGGACATCCGCCACCGCGACAAGACGGTCATTGTGGGGATCGTAGCGCTCACCTGCGGCCAGGCGCTTCGCCCATGCCGCTGCCGCGCGTCCGCCCCAGGCGTCAGGAGGAAGCGTCAGCACGTGACGTTGGGTGCCGCGATACCGTTCGGCCGAAAAATCGAGATAGGATCCATTCACGTTTCTAAAGCTGGCGCCGCCTCCGGTGCCGTGAAAGTCGGCGGCAATCACCGCATCTTGTCCAGCCTGCAAATGCCACGAGCATGCGATGCGGGCAACAACGCCGCTCGCCAGTTCGAGGGTCGCAACGGCGTAGTCTTCCACCTCGTCGTCGCGGTGGACAGGAGCGCCCTTGCACAGCAACCGGCTTTCGATCCCGACGACGTCCGGGAAGTCCAGAACCCAAAGGAGGAGATCGACGAGGTGCACCCCGAGGTCGATGACGCAACCGCCACCTGAGAGCGCCTTGTCGTAGAACCATGGCTTGCTTGGCCCGTAGGCGTTGTGAAAGGTGAGATCCACCGCGAAAACGGTGCCGAGTTCGCCCGCGACAATCAAATCGCGGATCTGTCGCATTCCGTCCGTGTAACGGTAGGAAAGGTCCACGCCCAATAGCCTGTTGACGCGGCGGGCCGCATCGACCACGGCTGCGGCCTCATCGCGCGTGCGGCCGAGGGGCTTCTGGCAGAAAACTGCCACGCCTTGCTCGAGCGCCACGATCGACTGGGCAGCGTGAAGCGCGCTTGGCGAAGCGATTACGAGGCCGTCCAGCTGCTGGTCGAGCAGGGTCTCGAAGGAACTTACGACTGAGGCCTCGGGCGTCAACTCTCGAGCCGCAGCGGCCATTTCCGGTGAGGGGTCGAAGATCGCGGCGGTTTCGACGGCTTCGGTGTCGACGATCGCTTTCATGCGATGGAGGCCGATCCTTCCAACTCCGAGGAAGCCGATACGAGGCCGGCTGAGGACATTTCGGGTCATTGCAAGCGGCGTCGCATCACTCATCGTAGATCACCAGCGCCTTGATGAAACCTTCCGGCCGGTCGCGGGCCATGTCCAGCGCCGCCCCGAGCTGTTCGAGCGGAAACCTGTGCGTATAGAGTGGTGAGGGCGACATCCGCCCGGCGGCCGTGGCCGCGATCGCCTCATGGATGCCGCGCATGTATACGGCGGGATCCCGCTCGTGTGCATTGATCACATCGAGGCCGCGCCAGTTCCAGAGCTGCATGTTGACCTGCCGCGGGCCGTCCTGATGATAGCCTGCGATAACCAGTCGCCCCCGCTCCTTTGTCAGTTCGCCTGCAAGATCGAGCGGCCATTGCTTGCCGACGGCTTCGATAACGCAGTCACAGAAGTTGGCCGAGGTCAGTTCCTTCACCTCCTCGATAATCCGCCAATGATCGTCCATGGCAACCACATGGCTTGCGCCGACGCGTTCTGCCGATGCAAGCGAGGAAGGCCTGCGCGAGATGGCGATGACTTGCGCGCCTGCAGCGCTCGCGAGTTCGGTCAGAAGGATTCCGAGAAAACCGATACCCACGATCGCCACGGTCTCCCCCGGCTTGATCGCGCTGCGACGGAAGATATTGAAGGCGCAGCCGAGCGGTTCGCCAGGAAAGGGTTGACTCGCAAGCGTTGCGGGTAGTGCGGCGAGGGCTGTCTGGTCCGCAATGTCGTGTGTTGCATAGGCGTGGTAGGAGAGTGCCGCGACGCGATCACCCGCAGCGAAGCCATGCACATCCTCGCCGACTGCGTCGATTATTCCCCAGCCTTCATGGCCGAGGGCCCCTGGTTCGGCCGGGAACTCCATCCAATCCGGCCCCGCCCAGGGGACGAGGTTGGAGGCACAGACACCGCAGCCTTCAAGTCTGATGCGAACTTGGCCGCGGCCTGGATGTGGCAGTGGCAGGGTTTCGATATGCACTTCACCTGGTCCGGTGAGGATTGCGGCGGACATCGTATCCGCCGGCTGGGCTGCTGTTATGGTCATGTGTTCCCTCCCGCCGTCGAGACCAATCCGGGCAGCCGGCCGTCAAGTCTGAGCGGCAAGAGCCGGTCCAACTCGTCGAGGCGAACTGCGACCGGCGCCCGGCTGCCTTCGCGCACTTAACTTGATGTTGCAACTTTTGTTCCTGACGCCCCCATCTCACGCGGAACACTCGCGCGAAAGCGAGGTTTGTACCTTCGGGCCGGCGATGCCGCTCGGGGCAATCAAAGAAGAACAAGAAGAAGAAGTCATGGATGAAGGAACATTTGCTACCGAGGCTTGTTGGAGCTTGTCACTATCTCCCATGGAATGTGGTCAGGTATGTCATGACAAAGGTTCTTGTTACCGGCGGATGCGGCTTCATAGGCCGGCATGTGGTCGAGGAACTCCTCTCAAGGAACTACAGCGTGCGCGTGTTGGACGTGCTCAATGAGCAGGTTCATGCGGATGCACAGGTCACGTTGCCGTCGGACGTGGACGTACGACGCGCGGACATTCGAGATGCGGACGCGGTAAAAGGCGCCCTGACGGACGTCGACTGCGTTGTCCATCTTGCAGCTGAGGTGGGGGTCGGTCAGTCGATGTATGAAATCGCCCGCTATGTGGGCGTCAACGACTTCGGGACGGCCGTCCTGCTCGAGGCGATCATTGGAATGCCGATCCGGCGCATCGTCGTCGCATCGTCGATGAGTGTGTATGGCGAAGGGCTCTACGAGACCATAACGGGCGAGCGTTGTTCCCATGTCAGACGGTTCCCTGCCGCTATCAGGGCAGGTTCGTGGAACCCGACCGGACCTGACGGGGAGCGTCTCAGGCCGGTCCCGACGGATGAGCAGAAGCCAGTCGATCTCGCGTCCATCTACGCGCTCACGAAGTTTGCGCAGGAACGCCAAGTGCTGATTTTTGGAGAAGCTTATGGCGTGGAGACCGTGGCCCTTCGTCTGTTCAACGTGTATGGCGCCGGTCAGGCGCTTTCCAACCCGTATACGGGCGTGCTTGCCAACTTTGCCTCGCGGCTTGCCAACGGACAAGCGCCGATGGTGTTCGAAGATGGCAGACAAAGGCGGGATTTCGTTCATATCCGCGACGTGGCGCGGGCCTTTCGGTTGGCGCTCGAACAGGCGCCGGCTGCCGGCCACGTCATCAATATCGGCAGCGGCCGTGCCTATACCATCGCCGACGTCGCCTTGCTGCTCGCGGATGCGATGGGATTACCCGAGCTTGAGCCGGAGATCATGAACAAGGCTCGTTCGGGCGATATCCGCAATTGTTTCGCCGACATTACCGCAGCACGGGACCTGCTCGGCTTCGAACCCGCACATCAACTTGAAAATTCGCTGACCGATTTCGCGCAATGGGTCGGCAGCGTCGGCGCGATCGACCGGGGACCCGAGATGAAGCGACACCTGGAAGCGCGGGGATTGGTGCTATGAGCGCCGGTTCTCCGGATCGGCGTGCGCGCCTGGCGGCACCCAGCCTTTCCAGGAAGGCGGCAGCAATCGTCATTGTAGGAGGCAGCGGTTTCGTCGGCAGCAATCTCGCCGACAGTTTCTTGCGGGACGGCGAGGAGGTGATTGTTCTTGACAATCTCAGCCGGGCTGGCGTCGAGCGAAATCTTGAATGGTTGGTGGCTACTCATCGCGGCGCTGTCCACCCCGTGCTCGCCGATATTCGCGAGCTCACTGCGATAGAGCCGGTCTTCAAGGATGCCAAGGCGGTCTTTCATCTCGCGGCGCAAACGGCCGTGACGACCAGCCTGCAGCAGCCGATCGACGATTTCGAAACGAATGCGCGCGGCACGCTCAATGTGCTTGAAGCGGCGCGCAAGGCCGGACGCCGGGCCCCCGTCATATTCGCCAGCAGCAACAAGGTCTATGGCGCGCTGGCGCAAATGCGGGTGCAGGAGTTCGGGGGTCGCCACTTGCCGGCCGATGATCTGGTACGCAGCCATGGCGTCAGCGAGGCGCAGCCGCTTGACTTTTGCACCCCCTATGGCTGCTCGAAAGGTGTCGCCGACCAATACGTGCTGGACTACAGGAGGTCGTTCGGGCTTCCGACGGCCGTGCTCCGAATGAGCTGCATCTATGGTCCAAGGCAGTTCGGCACGGAAGATCAGGGATGGGTCGCGCATTTCCTCATTCGCGCGCTCGCGGGTGAGCCGATATCGATCTATGGCGACGGAAAGCAGGTCCGCGACATCCTCCATGTCAGAGATGCGGTCGCCGCCTACCGAGCACTTCTCAAATCGATCGATCGTCTCAATGGGCGACCCTTCAATCTCGGCGGCGGGCCTGAGAACGCCGTCAGCATCTCCCAGGTCCTCGGCGAGATTGAACTCCTGGTGGGCCGTCCACTCTCGACAGAAGAGCACGACTGGCGGGCTGGCGACCAACTGTTTTTCGTTGCCGATACGCGGGCGCTTGCCGATGCGGTCGGCTGGAAGGCTCGCACGTCCTGGCGCGCGGGACTGCGCGAACTGCACGGCTGGCTTCTGGAAGATTGGGACGTGGTTCACGGAGCCCGCCATCAAACAAAGAGGATCACCGCATGAGCAATCGCGCTGGTTCCGCCCTTCGCGTTCTCGGTGATGACGGCACCCGAGGTCGGCTGCCGCGGCGGATCATCATGAGCGTCGATGCGGTGGGCGGGGTATGGCGCTACGCCATGGACCTCGCCGATGCCATTCGAGCTGCTGGCGTGGAAACACTTTTCGTCGGATTCGGTCCAGAGCCTTCCTCGCATCAGCGGCGTGAGGCTGCGCGCATCGGCACGCTCGAATGGTTCGCCGCGCCGCTCGACTGGACGGCCGGCGATGAAAGCGAGTTCGACGTGGTGGCGGACCTGCTGACCGAACTTTCGCTCAGGCATTCGGTCGACCTGCTGCATCTGAACCTGCCGTCTCAGGCGGCCGGTCTTCCGGCGCAAACGCCTGTCGTCGCTGCCTCGCATTCGTGTGTCACCACCTGGTTCGATACCGTGCGTGCTTCTGGCTTGCCGCGGGAGTGGCTTTGGCAAAAGCGGCTGAACCGGCAGGGTTTCGACCGCGCCGACATAGTTCTGGCCCCGAGTTCCAGTCATGCTGCGGGCCTCGTGCGCTGCTATGGCCGGATCGACGGTCTCAAAGTCGTCCATAATGGCAGCCGAAACTCGTATCCGGTCATGTCCAAGGAGAACTTCGTTTTTGCGGCGGGCCGGTGGTGGGACGAGGGCAAGAACGGCGCGGTGCTGGACCAGGCGGCCGCGCATATCAACTGGCCGGTGCTGATGGCCGGGGCATGCGATGGCCCAAACCGTGAGCGTTTGGCGATCCAGCACGCCGATCATCGAGGGGAACTCAGTCACGATCGGGCCTTGGCGCTGATATCGAAAGCCGCGATCGTCGTCTCACCGTCGATCTACGAACCGTTCGGACTTGTTGCACTGGAGGCGGCGTGCGCCGGCGCAGCCTTGGTGCTTGCCGACATCGACACCTATCGTGAGCTTTGGGACGGTGCGGCCCTTTTTGCCGATCCCGGCGATCCCGTCGCCTTCGCGAATGTCATCAATGCTTTGGCGAAGGATGCGGAATTCAGGGCTGAGTTGGGCCACCAGGCACGCTTGCGGTCGCGCGAATTTTCCATCGAAGCCCAACGCGACGCGGTGCTTGCCGCCTACCGGCAAGCCATGCACCGGTCTCCTCGATTGACGGCTGCGGAGTGATGCGATTTCTCTTCTACACCCATTCACTTATTTCCGATTGGAACCACGGCAATGCCCACTTTCTGCGTGGTGTCATGCGGGAACTCCTGCAACGGGGTCATGAGGCCGTGGCGCTCGAACCGCGCGATTCCTGGAGCCGCCTCAATCTGATCGCGGAGCAGGGGGTCGGGCCGATTGTAGCGTTCCGCAAGCACTTTCCCGATCTGCACGTCGAGATCTATGGAGCCGATTTCGACCACGAGGCCGCGGTCAGCGAGACCGACCTGGTCGTCGTGCATGAATGGTCCGATCCCGACCTTGTCGCCCGGCTCGGTCGCATCCGTCACGCAGGTGGCAACTTCACGCTCGCCTTCCACGATACACATCATCGCGCCGTCACCGCCAAGGGTGCTGTCGCCCGGCTCGACCTTTCCGGATACGACTTCGTCCTGGCCTTCGGAGAAACGCTCCGCGAACGGTATCTCAGCGCGGGCTGGGGTAGAGACGTCTTCACTTGGCATGAGGCTGCAGACACGTCGCTGTTCCGTCCAATTCCGCACGCCGACAAAAAAGGCGATCTCGTCTGGATCGGCAACTGGGGCGATGATGAGCGCAGTGCCGAGATCTCGTCCTTCCTCATCGAGCCAGCGCGACAACTGAAGCTTCTGGCAACCGTGCGGGGTGTGAGATATCCCGACGCTGCGCTCAAGGCACTGCGTGCGGCACGGATAGACTATGGGGGCTGGCTCGCGAACGCCGCCGTTCCGCGGGCTTTTGCCGAGCATCGGGCCACAGTGCATATTCCTCGGCGGCCTTATGTCGAATCCCTCCCGGGCATACCGACCATCCGGGTCTTCGAAGCGCTTGCCTGCGGCATTCCGCTGATCTCGGCGCCATGGAACGACGCGGAAGGTCTTTTCCGCCCCGGCACCGATTTCCTTTTTGCCGGTACCGGCAAGGAAATGACGCGCCTGCTGCGTCAAGTGCTCTCGGAGCCAGCCGCCGCACAGGAACTGGCTGCCTCCGGCTTGGCAACTATCCGGGCACGCCATACCTGCAGTCATCGCGTCGACGAACTACTCGACATCGTTGCTTCGTACCGCCCGAGCAAGGTCAAGCGCGATCGCAGCGCTTCAACGGAGGTCGCGATATGAGGATCGCGTTTTATGGGTCGAGCCTTCTTTCAGCCTATTGGAACGGCGCAGCAACCTATTATCGCGGGTTGCTCCGGGCGCTTGCCGCGCGTGGATATCAAATCACCTTTTATGAGCCGGACGTTTACGACCGGCAGAGACACCGCGATATTGATGTGCCGGACTGGTGCAGGGTTGTGGTCTATCAGGGAACAGTCGCGGCGTTGAAGCGTGTCGCGGCGGAAGCCGTCGATGCCGATGTCGTTGTCAAGGCAAGTGGTGTCGGCTTCGAGGACGACCTGCTGCTCGCGGAGATTATGGGGTCGGCAAATCCGACTGCGCTCAGGATTTTCTGGGATGTCGATGCACCTGCCACGCTTGCGGACTTGAGCGCCGCACCCGATCATCCGCTCCGGCGTGCGCTTCCTTCGCTGGATCTCGTGCTGACCTATGGCGGCGGCGATCCCGTAATCGAGTCCTATCGTGCCATTGGTGCCCGCGACTGCATCCCCGTCTACAATGCCGTCGATCCTGAGACTCATCATCCCGTATCCGCGGATTCGCGTTTTGCTGCTGATCTTGCCTTCCTCGGCAACCGCTTGCCCGATCGCGAGACACGGGTCGAAGCCTTCTTCCTCGATCCCGCTGGCAAGGTCGGAGATCGGCGATTCCTGCTCGGCGGAGCTGGCTGGGACGATAAGCCCTTGCCCGAGAATGTCGCCTACATAGGCCACGTTCCTACTGCCGACCACAACGCGTTCAATGCGACTCCGACTGCGGTTCTGAACATTTCGCGCGCCAGCATGGCGCAGAATGGCTTCTCGCCGGCGACCCGCGTCTTCGAGGCGGCAGGGGCGAGCGCATGCCTGATCACCGATGCATGGGAAGGCATCGAACTCTTCCTGACGCCCGGAGAGGAAGTGCTGGTTGCCAGAGACGGACAGGACGTCGCCGAGCTGATGCGCGAGCTTACGCCCGCCGGCGCCAAAAAGATCGGAGAGCGGGCGCTTAGTCGCGTGCTCGCTGAGCACACCTATGCGCACCGCGCCAAGAACCTGGACCGTGTTTTGCGGAGTAGGGCAGGCCAGGTGGAGGCGGCCGAATGAACCGTCCGCTCGATATCGTCGTTCTCGGCCTCTCGCTGTCCTCGTCCTGGGGTAACGGCCATGCGACCACGTATCGGGCCTTGCTTGGCGGCGTCCACGCAGCCGGGCACAAAGTGACCTTCCTGGAACGGGATGTACCGTGGTACGCCTGCCATCGGGATATGGTCGCGCCGGACTTTTGCGACCTCGTCCTCTACAAGAGCATCGACGAATTGCTCGCCCGGGATGCTGGCATGCTGGCCGGGGCCGATGCCGTGGTCATCGGATCTTATGTGCCGGACGGAGTGGAACTTATCGACGCCGTTGTCGATCTCTCCCCAAAGCGATTGTGCTTCTATGACATCGACACGCCGGTTACGCTCGCCAAGCTCGCCGGCGGTGACGAGGAATATCTCGCCCGTCGGCAGGTGCCGCTCTTCGATCTCTACTTTTCCTTCTCCGGTGGCAGTACGCTCGATCGGCTGCGAAGCGAGTTTGCCGCGAGACGCCCGGTGGCACTCTACTGCGCCGTCGATCTCGACCTCTATCGCAACACCGGCGCGCCAAGGGAATGGGACCTTGGCTACCTCGGCACGTTCAGCCGTGACAGGCAACCCACTCTCGAACGCCTGTTGTTCGAGCCCGCGCGCCAATTGTTGGAGATGCGCTTTGTCGTTGCCGGACCAAGCTATCCCGCCGATATGCGCTGGCCGGAAAACGTGGTGCACATTGAGCACCTGCCGCCTTCCGAGCACGCGGAATTCTACAGCCGCCAGCGATTCACCCTGAACGTAACGCGCGCCGACATGGTGGCGGCCGGTTGGTCTCCGAGCGTTCGGCTCTTCGAGGCGGCCGCGTGCCACACGCCGTTGATCAGTGATTGGTGGGAGGGGATCGATAGCTTCTTTCCATCGGGAAAGGCTGCCGTCATTGCATATGACAGCATCGATGTCGTCGCAGCACTAACGAATCTCACCGAACAACAGCGCCAGTCGTACGCCGATGACGCTCGTCAGCGCGTTGCACACGCGCACAGCGCGGCGGCTCGCGCCACGACCTTCATCGACGCAATCGAAGGCGTCGCGCCCGAAACCAATCTCGCCACGAGACACTCCGGACGGAGACTTCCGGCCTAACAACCGAAGGGAGAACGGCCCATGGCAAGAAGAATGCACGTAAGTCGAGGGAAAGCCATCCTGGTCGCCGGAGGGGCCGGCTTTGTCGGGTCCCACCTTTGTTCAGCGCTTCTGGACGCCGGCAACCGGGTGATCTGCGTCGACAACTATCTCACGGGCTCCCCTGCCAATGTCAGCAATCTCAAGGGAAACCCGTATTTCATGTTGATCGAGCAGGACGTCTGCGATGATGTCGCGATAGATGAGCCGCTCGACCACATTTATAATCTGGCCTGCCCGGCCTCGCCGCCGTCCTATCAGGCCGATCCCATCCACACGATGATGACCAGTGTGACGGGCACGGGCAACCTCCTACGGCTTGCCGCGCGGCGAGGAGCCGTCTTCCTTCAGGCGTCTACGAGCGAGATCTACGGCGATCCCGAAGAACATCCGCAGCAGGAGGATTACTGGGGTCACGTCAACTGCACCGGACCGCGGGCGTGCTACGACGAAGGCAAGCGCGCGGCGGAGGCCTTGTGCTTCGACAGTCTGAGGGCTGGAAGCGTGGATGTGCGTGTTGCTCGCATCTTCAACACCTACGGTCCGTGCATGCAGCCCAACGACGGCCGGATCGTCTCGAACTTCATTGTCCAGGCCCTGAAAAACGAACCGCTTACGATCTATGGTAGCGGCGAGCAGACTCGTTCGTTTTGCTACGTCTCCGATCTCGTCGAAGGCTTGATCAGGCTCATGAACCGTCAGCCCAATCCGGGCGTGCCAGTAAACCTCGGGAACCCAGGGGAGTTCACGGTCATGGAACTGGCCGAGCTGGTATTGTCCAAGATCGCCACCGCTTCGATAGTCGTCCATGCACCTTTGCCTCCGGACGACCCGCAGCGCCGGCGGCCAGATATCGCAAGGGCAAGAAGGCTTCTTGGATGGCAGCCGAAAGTAGCGTTGCAGGACGGGTTGTCGCACACGATCGCTTGGTTTGAAAGCACGCTCGCCAAGCAGCAGGCGGTGCGCCGGCGCTCGCGCCGCCCCCGACCACAACCTGTCCTTTCTCAGGATCTTTGATCATGGCTCAGCAGATGCAGGACTGCATGACCATAGAGGATCAGGTCGCGGCGCTGGGCCCGTGGTTTCACAACATGCGGATCAAGGGAGTCGAGACATCGCCGGATCATTTTCTCGGAGATTACCCCGCAGTCAAATGGAAAGCTTTCAAACATGTCGTGCCGGACGACCTTGAAGGCAGAAGCGTGCTCGACATCGGCTGCAACGCCGGATTCTACGCGCAGGAAATGAAGCGCCGCAATGCCGGCCGCGTGCTCGGCATCGATTCCGATCCTCGCTATTTGCGGCAAGCGAAATTCGCGGCCACACAGAACGGGATCGATATCGAATTCAAGTTGATGTCCGTCTACGATGTGGCCCAACTCCACGAGAAGTTTGATCTGGTCCTCTTCATGGGGGTCCTCTACCATCTCCGTTATCCGCTCCTGGCGCTTGATCTTCTCTATGAGCACGTCGTGGGTGAGGAGATGCTCTTCCAGTGCATGCAGCGCGGCGCGGAGTCTGTGGCGCCGGTGGAGGCAGATTACGATTTCCAGGAGTGGGAGGTTTTCGATCGCCCCGGTTATCCCAAGCTGTTCTTCGTCGAACACCGTTTCTCGGACGATCCCACCAATTGGTTCATTCCGAACAGGGCTGGCGTGGAAGCGATGCTTCGCAGTTCCGGTTTCGTCATCGAAGCGAATCCCGAACGGGAGGTCTACCTCGTGCAACGAGGGCAGCGTCCGTACATGAGCGAGGCTGTTCCGCGGATAGGTGGTCCTTAGATTGTTTTACAGTCTAGGCCCGCGAAATGATCCAACTTTTGGATGCAATTGCGGACGGGAAAACCGCATACCCGTGCCGTATTACTCGCCCTGGCCGGTTTCTTCGAGAGCTCACCCGTGTTGCCGAAGCTGTTTGGCCTCCTGCTCAAGCAGTTCGGCCACTTCGCTGAGCGTCATGTGGGTCACGCAGAGGTGAATGGCGCACTCGAGAAAGCGTGTCGATGAACGGCGCAGATAGTGGGCTTCTTCCTGGGCTGCTAGCCTCGATAGCGGATTGTTTCTGTCGTCGTGGCGATCAGGCATTCGAAAACTCCTTCGCTCCCCTTGAAAATTGGTTGTGCGGCCGCGGGAGCATTTTCTCGGTGCGGCCGTTCAATCGCGCTATCATCCGGTACCGATCGCGAGAGCAAGCACGCCGGCTATGACGAGAATGCCCGCCATCAGGAGGACCAGACGATAGTTCGGCGATTGGCGGCGGTCGGCAGCTGGGAGTGGACGCATAGCGTCTCCGTACTCCGTGGAGGTGTCGGCCAGCCCATCCGGCCGCTGTCCGATCCTCGCTGTTCCCGCCGCGTCTGGAGTCAGAGGCATGCCGGCCGCTTCGTCGTCCGTCTCCAACGGTGCCGCTGAAGGATCAAAGCCGCGCTTCTTGTCTCCCGTCCTTCCGTGCTGGATATCGCCGCGCACCTGCGCGGGATTGCTCTCAGGCAGTTTGGACATGATCGCTCCTTCCTCCCCAGCAGAACAACCGGCTCGCACTTCGTTTGTTCCGACGGTGCCACCGGCGACACGTCTGCAACGGTTCCGGATCTCAGGCGGAGGAACATCCGCGGCGCCGAAGAGTTCGACCACGGAAGGAGGCTGGCAGAAGGTGAAGCCCATTCCACAAACATCATCGCTCGACAGCACCCTGGCGCTCTTCCGCGAAGGTTACGCGTTCATCTCGAACCACTGCGACGAGCTCGGAACGGATATCTTTCAGAGCCGGTTGATGCTTCGTTCAGTCGTGTGCATGCGCGGCGAGGAAGCAGCGCGTCTGTTCTATGGTGCAGACGATGTGACGCGTGTCGGCTCGATGCCGTGGACCGTGCTCCGGCTGCTGCAGGACAAGGATAGCGTCCAGCAGCTCGACGGAGCGGCGCATCTGCGGCGCAAGGCCATGTTCATCGATGTCACGATGGACGACGCTGCTGTCGCCTCGCTCGTGGAGCGATTCCGGCAGCACTGGCTCGTACATTTCGACAGGCGTGCTGGGGCTTGCGATCTGCGGGACGCGGCGAATCTCATCCTCACAAAAGCCTCCGCAGACTGGATAGGGATTGCGCCGCGGTGGCGCCACGATGACGTGAAGCTTGCTCGGCAGCTAGGACGAATGATCGACCGCACCGGCCGACCAGGCCCGGCCGCGTGGTTCGCCCTCGCTTCGCGTCGCCGCATCGAGCGCTGGCTCGCAACGATCGTGGCGGCGGTTCGCGACGGGTCGCTTGAGGTGCCCCAGGGATGCGCGCTAAAGCAGATCGGTTTGGACTATCGAGACGCCGACGGGGAGAGGCTTTCGCCGCAGGTCGCCGCGGTCGAACTGCTCAACCTCCTGCGACCGATTGCGGCCATCAGCCGATGGATTGTTTTCTTGGCTCTTGCGCTTGCCCGAAATCCGCAGTGGCCGGAACGCTTCGGTCACGGCCATGACGACGAGATCGAAGCTTTTGTCGAGGAGGTACGGCGCCTCTATCCATTCTTCCCATTCGTCGGCGCACGGCTGACGCGCAGACATGTTTGGCAAGGCTATTCATTGCGCGAAGGCAGTTGGCTGCTACTCGACCTCTATGGAACGACGCATGACCCGAGACTGTTTGCATCACCGATGAATTTCAGCGCGGAGCGGAAATTGAGCTGGCGCGAGCGGGACTTCCGCTTTATCCCGCACGGCGGCGGCCGGCCGGAGTCGAGCCATCGATGTCCGGGGGAAAAGATAACGGTCGAAATCCTGAAGGAAACCGTGAAGCTACTATGCGGATTTCTTCCGCTCCGGATAGCGCCCGTCAACGCCGAGGTTCCGCTAAGCGCAATTCCAGCATCTCCGGTTCCGTCTGTTCGGATCACGTCTCGCTCTTCCGCGTAAGCGGCAAAGCCAAAAGACGCGGCGTTCCGTGACCGAGCCACGGCTTACTGCGACTGATCTTCCTGCGATTCCCGGTAGAGCTCACGGACCTTCCGCTCCTGTGCTTCCTTCAGGGCCCGCGGAAGCGGCCTCTGCCGCATGACCACATAGGCGAGAGCGGCACCAAGAGCAAAGGCCCCGCCCGCTGTTACCAATAGCCAGAGATAGTCCGTCATTGCTACGCCTCCTCAAAGAGGCCAACCGATGTGAGGACCGAAGGTTCCAGCGCAGATATCTCATTTCATCGTCCGCGCGTGGGGTGGATCATGAACACCAATCCTTGAAATCGGAACAATACCGACGATTGGCGATTGGACAAGCCGCGGGCTTTTGCCGGTTACCCGAATCGGCACCGCGTAATGCGGAGGGCAGCTCATGGAGCAAGAACTGAAAATATTCCGGCTGTCGCCGCTGGCGCAACCGCACGATCCGAACTGGCAGAACGCCACCTACCAAGGCGAATTGATCGTGGCTGCAAGATCGAGCGGCGATGCCCGTGTCGTTGCTGCCGAGGCGGAACTCGATTTCCGCGAAATCGACGCCAAGCCTGCGGAAGGTGTTACGACCGACATGGCGAGCGCCTTCCGAAGCGAAAGGCTCTACACCGTTGTCGAGGAGGGGCCGGCACCCGCGGGAGCGAAGCGCGGAGTGATCGGCGGCAAGGTGCGGCTCGACAACATCATTTCGACGCAGCGTTGAGCAGAAGCCGATGGGTGCATTCCCGTGTCCCCGAGGCGCTCCCCTTCCTTACACCAATTCAAGCTCTGCTGACCCGGCGCCAAGTTCCGGTTCAACGGAACGTCGTTGCCTGCAAAGCAAGGGATGGCGGAACTTTATCCTCATTTCGCGGTTGCGTTGTCCACGAGACCTGAAAGCTTTCGAGGAGGGCGAGATGGCCACAAATGTGAAGAACGGAAAGATCGCAAAGGCTTCAAAGGGCACGCATGGTGGAAATCGCGGAGGCGATCAGGGCAAGAAAAACGACGTGAAGAAAAGCAGCCAGGCCGCGGGCAAGGATCCAAACCGAGATAGCCGCTGACATGCGCCTCGCTCCGACTTTGCGGAGAACTGGTCTCTTTGAGAAGGAGAAGGTGTTGCAGTGCTAAAATGGGCTCTTATTTTCTTCGTCATCTCGTTGATAGCTGGATTGCTCGGCTTCTCAGGCATTTCGTCAGCGGCCGCAGGTATCGCCAAGGTATTGTTTTACATCGCCGTGTTGATTTTCCTGGTGTTCCTCATTCTGGCGCTGATGGTCGGGGGTGCAGTCACCTAGCTCGCGAGCAGCAATATCGGTCGGTCGCGGCTACCTCGTGGGTTGTGCGCGCACGTCTGGGAGCGGGACGCGTCTTGGGCCCCGACATCGATGCCGGAGCGAGCGCCGTCTCGCAGGCCTCGCCGGCACACTTCGGCCGACCCAGCAAGGTGCCCGTTGATCAGGGGCCAGTGCTCTGGAGCTTGAATGATGCCAGGGAAGGTTCTTAAGGCTAGCGCTGCGCATCCGTTGGCCGCTGTCTTGTTATTTTCCTCGCTTGTTGGCCTCTCGGCACTTACCGGATGGGAACGTCAGCCGCGGCAATATCGGACAGACCCCCCGGTCGCAGTCGCTCTCAACCAGTTGCGCCTGATGCCCAGCGGCATCGGTGGTGCACCTCCCGAAATCTATTTCGCGCTCGATACGCCCTACGAAACGAGTGCCTATGACCTGAGCCAGGGCAAGCGGCTCTATTCCTGGTTCGGGTGTGCGTCCTGCCATGGCGACGGCCGAGGTGGGGCGGGGCCGTCTTTGCTCGACGGATGGTGGTTATACGGGCCCTCGGTGGTCGCGATAGCGGCCTCCATTCGAGACGGACGTCCGCGGGGAATGCCGGCTTTCAGCAACCGCATGACGACAGACCAGGTCTGGCAGCTTGCTGGGTATGTGAAAACGATAGGCGCCTATTCGGCCTCCCTGGCAGCCCCGAGCCGGAACGACGACAAGCATACCCGACCGGCGGAAAACCGGGCACCGGCCGCCATTCTCTTCGATGAAGCTCCCCCTGTACCGGTTCTTTCCGAGCAAGGGCCGCCATCTTGAAAAGCACCTCGGCTTTCCTCCTGCTGGCATTACTTGTTTCGGGGTGCAGCGGCGCTCAGTCGGTCCTGAATGCAGAAGGCCACGCGGCGATCGAGCTTAGGACATTGATTCTTGGGACAATCCTGGTCTGCGCTGCCGTGTGGTTGGTGGTCACGATGGCTTTGGTCTCGGCACTTGTGCGTCGGAGCGATCGGGACGGTGGCGCGGTTTCCGAGCGCAAAGCAGCCGCTGCGGTCTCCGGCGCGGTAGGCGCAACAGTGCTCGTCATTACCGGTTTGACCATAGCGAGCTTCTATACGACCCGCGCGCTCTCAGAAGCTCCGACTCCGGAGCTGACGATCGACGTCACGGCTCAGCAATGGTGGTGGCAATTCAACTATGTCGATCAGAACTCCGCACGCGCCTTTGTGGTAGCCAACGAACTCCACATCCCCGTCGGCAAAGCCGTCCGACTGCGGCTCAAAAGCAGCGACGTCATTCATTCCTTTTGGGTACCAAGCCTTGCCGGCAAACAGGACCTCATCCCGGGCCGCGAGAACTCGCTGACGCTCCAAGCGGAAAGGCCCGGCATCTATCGAGGCCAGTGCGCCGAGTTCTGCGGCCTGCAGCATAGCCACATGGCACTCTTCGTAATCGCAGAAGCGCAGGCTGATTACGAGCGCTGGGCTGAGCGACAACGCGGAGCCGGCGCGGAGCCAACCGAACCCGAGATGGTCGCAGGCAAAGCCTTGTTCATGGCCAGGCAATGCGCCGCGTGCCACACGATACGCGGCACAAGAGCCGCAGGCGCGACTGGGCCGGACCTGACCCACATTGGCAGCCGCCGGACCATTGCGGCAGGCTTGCTCGAAAACACCCGTGGTTCGCTTGCCGCCTGGATCGCCGATCCCCAGACCCTGAAACCCGGAAACAACATGCCGCTGGTTCCTCTCACAAGCGACGAGCTACGACAACTTGCCGCTTATATGGAGAACCTCCAATGACTGAGGGCCGGAAGCAATCTCCGTTGATGGATGACGGATTGGACGACGCCGAACTCGAGCGGCATCTCTTGCAGCGCTGGGAAACACCGCATGGGGTTTGGAATGCGCTTGCGACGGTTGACCACAAGATTATCGCTCGCCGTTACCTCGTCACTGCATTCGTCTTCCTCATTCTTGGGGGGCTGCTGGCGGTCGCAATGCGCATTCAGCTGGCGCAGCCGGAAGCGCGCATTCTCGATCCGGACCGATACAATCAGATCTTCACCATGCACGGGAGCACCATGATGTTCCTGTTCGCAGTCCCGGTGATGGAAGCGATGGCCATCTACCTCGTGCCGCTCATGGTCGGCACCAGAAATATCGCATTTCCCCGGCTGAATGCCTATTCCTACTGGATCATACTGGTTGGCGGTCTGCTCCTGTGGATATCCTTCGCTCTCGATGCCGCGCCGGACGTCGGCTGGTTCGCCTATGTACCGCTTTCCGGCCCGGAATATGGTTCCGGGAAGCGCGCTGACATCTGGGCGCAGATGATCACCTTCACCGAGCTGTCGGCACTTGCGGTGGCGGTGGAAATCGTTGTCACGGTGTTCAAGCAACGCGCCCCCGGCATGTCGCTCGACCGCATACCTCTGCTGGTCTGGTCCATGCTCGTCATGGCGTTCATCGTCATCATGGCGATGCCGGCGATCATGTTTGCCAGTTCAACGCTAATCCTCGATCGACTGGTCGAAACGCAATTCTACAATCCGGCCGCGGGCGGCGACGTCTTGCTCTGGCAGCACGTGTTCTGGTTCTTCGGCCATCCCGAGGTCTACATCATATTTCTGCCCGCCGCTGGGATGGCATCGACCATAGTCGCCACATTTTCCCGCCGGACAATATTCGGCTATCTGCCGCTGGTGATGGCTTTCATCGCCACGGGTGTCCTGGCTTTTGGACTTTGGGTACACCACATGTTCGTCGTTGGCCTGCCGCGGCTCGGCGAGGGCTTCTTCACGGCGTCGAGCATGGCGATCGCAGTGCCGGCGGGAATACAGATTTTCTGCTGGTTGGCGACCTTGTGGCTCGGCCGGCCGGTATTTGCGACACCGCTCCTGTTCGTGATCGGCTTCATCGTCACATTTGTGATCGGTGGCCTCACCGGCGTCATGGTCGCATCCGTGCCGTTCGACACACAGGTCCACGACACATACTTCGTCGTTGCGCACTTCCATTATGTGCTGGTCGGTGGCGCGGTCTTTCCGCTGCTCGGCGCCATCTATTACTGGTTTCCAAAAATGACCGGCCGAATGATGAGCGAGCGGCTTGGACGATGGGCCTTCGGCCTCATTTTCCTCGGTTTCAATCTCACATTCTTCCCGATGCACATTCTCGGTCTTCTGGGAATGCCGCGCCGAGTCTACACGTACCAGCCGGAACTGCCCTGGGCCGGGCTGAACCTTTTCATCAGCCTGAGCGCGTTGCTTCTGGTTTCTGGCTTTGTCGTCTTCTTCATCGACGTTCTGCGCGCCTGGCGGTCAGGTGAACCGGCGGGCCCAAATCCCTGGAAGGCAGGCACGCTGGAGTGGGCGACGTCTTCGCCGCCCCCAGCGTATAACTTTCGCAGGATCCCGGTTGTCGATGCCTGCAATCCTCTTTGGGTGCATCCCGACGAACTCGCTGTGACGACGGGACTGCGCGTCGATCGCCGGGAACTCATTGCGAGCAGCGTGGTTGAGGCCTTGCCGCAAGCGCGAGAATCGTCGCCGCGAGACTCTATCTGGCCGTTCTGGGCGGCGATCGCCACTTCGATCATGCTGATCGGCTCGATTTTCACGCCGTGGGCGGTCGTCTGGGGGTCGATCCCGATTGCGGTCACTTTGATCGGCTGGTTCTGGCCGAAGGGCACGGCGGAGGACACATCATGAAAGAGAGGGCGGTGCTGGATGTATCGAAGCTGCCCCTGCACGGGATGGGTACCGCTAGCCCCGCTTGGTGGGGAACCTGCGGTTTCATGCTCATCGAGGGCAGCGGCTTCGCCCTGGCGATTGCCATCTATTTCTACTTGTTCAGCATCGCTCCGAACTGGCCCATCGATGCGCCGGCGCCCGATCTTTTCGCGGGGACCGCTCTGACGCTCCTCCTTCTGGCAAGCATCGTCCCGAATATCCTCGTTTTACGCTGGGCCAAGGCGAGGGCGCTGGTGAAGGTCCGTATCGGGCTGATCGCGATGTCGCTCCTCGAGGCGGCGCCGCTCGCACCCCGCATCTTCGAATTTCCTGCCATGCATGTCAGCTGGGATGAAAATGCTTATGGCTCGATCGTGTGGACGTTGCTGGGACTTCATACCACTCACATCGTCACCGACCTCATCGATACGCTTGTGCTCACCTGCCTGATGTTCAGCCGGCACGGCGACAACACACGCCGCTACGGCGACGTCGAGGATAATTGCCTCTATTGGACCTTCGTGATCGTCGCGTGGCTCCCCCTCTACGTCTGTATCTACTGGGTGCCCCGGCTATGAGCACTGGTATCGCCAAATACGCTGGCTTGCTTCTCGCGCCCGGCGCTTGGGCGATCAATACTCAGCTCGGTCAAATCCTGCCTTACATCGATTGCGGCGCCGGCGTCTCCTGGTCGGTGATTGCCTCGTTTGGTGCTGTGGCCCTGGCACTTCTCGGAACCGTTGTCTCTCAGGCCCGTCTCGGACCAAGCGAACCTCGGGCAAACCGGTTCATTGCCAGGCTGAACGTGCTTGCTGGCCTCGCTTTCGCCTTTGCCGTTTTCCTGCAGGGAGCCGCTGCCATGCTGCTGGACCCATGCCTGTGATAGTCGCCGCCCTGGTGCTGTCCCTTCTGACGAGGCCGGCTGCCGCCCACGAGGCCGAGCCGCATGTCTCAATGCTCGTCTGGAGCTTCGATCCATGGGTTGTGGCGCCGATCGCCATTGCGGGACTGCTCTATGCGTTCGGTTCCTTCCGGCTATGGCTGCGCGCGCGCAACAGCCAAGGCATAACTGGAAGGTCCGCCTTGATCTGGTGGGCTGGATGGCTGGTGCTCGCGGTGGCGTTGGTATCGCCGGTCCACTTCCTTGGGGAGCACCTTTTCGCCCTGCACATGATCGAGCATGAACTCGTCATGGCGGTATCGGCACCTCTTCTCGTTCTCTCCCGTCCGGTGGCGGGCCTTGTTTGGGGGCTGCCAAGAAAAATCCGGCGCCTCATCAGGCGGGGTATGAAGGAGAAACACGTCGAGATCGCATGGGATTGGCTCACCCGCCCAAGCGTTGCCACCCTCATGCATGGGGCAGCAATCTGGGCCTGGCATGCGCCGCTGCTGTTTGATGCGACATTGGGCGATATGGTGCTTCATCGGCTGCAACATCTCAGTTTTTTCGTCACGGCGCTCTTGTTCTGGTGGTCGATGCTTTGGCGGAGCGACCGAGGCGTTGCGGCTTTTCATCTTTTCCTCACCATGCTGCACACAAGCGCGCTCGGTGCCCTGATCGCGCTTGCGCCGCGCGTGGTCTATCCGGTCCAGACGCAGACGGCGCCGGAGTGGGGCCTGACGCAGCTCGAGGATCAGCAACTCGCCGGCATGTTGATGTGGATGCCCGGCGGCATCCTTTATGGCGGCGCGGGGCTGGCGCTGCTGGCGCTCTGGATCGCAAGGTCGAGCAGAGGAGGATCCCATGCAAGCCGTTTACACTCGCCTTAGAGCTTCGCTCCTGCTGACCGGCATTGTCGTCGTGCTGCCTCTCATCATGGTTGGCGCGAATGTCTTGAAAGAGAGGCAGCAACGGCGTTCCGTGGCGATGGCTATGACCCAGGGCGATCCATCGCAAGCGCCTCCCATCTTTCGCAAATATGGCTGCGGTGGATGCCACGTCATTCCGGGCGTGCCCGGCGCCGATGGCAAGGTTGGCGGTCCGCTCGTCAATCTGCGCGAGAGCGTCTATCTTGCCGGCGTCGTCGAAAATACCTCGGACAATCTCGTAAACTGGATCGTCTCTCCACAGCGCTTTTCGCAGCATTCCGCCATGCCCGCGACCGGGATCACCGAGCCGGAGGCGAGGCATCTCGCAGCCTATCTATACGCACAGTGACTTCAAGGATGCGGCGTTGGACGAGATGGCAGTGACTTGACATACCTGGCGATTGCAATTCGATCGCTTTCCGGCAATTGCGATGTGTTGGCGACGACATCGCTCATCGACGATCCCACTCTCCCGTGACTGGGCGTCCTGCCACTCTTCAGCATTTCGGCGAGTTGCGTCTCGGACCAGGCGCCGATCCGCGCCGGCGTTATGTTGGGCACGAAACCGGTTCCCTCCGCATCCGGCCCGCCGGCAAAACGGGTGGCCGGCCATATGGCGCCAAAGATGTTGCGCGTCGAGTGACAGTCGGCGCAGTGCGCGAGCGTTTCGACGAGGTAGGCTCCTCTGTCGTGGACGGGATCCTTGTTCAGGACCGCTGCTGATTTGCCTGCGCGAAAGAACAGGAGCTTCCAGAAGCCGACGAAGCGGCGGATCCGGAAAAAGGGGAAGAGGTCGTGCTGAGGCGCCCGACCGGAAATGCGCGGCAGTGTCTGGAGATATGAATAGAGGTCTCTGACGTCCTCGATCCGCATGCCGGTATAACTGGGATAGGGAAACGCCGGATAATAGTGCGTGCCCTCCGGTGAGACGCCGCTGATCAAGGCGTTTGCCAAATCGGCGACGGACCACGATCCTATCCCATCCACGGGATCGGGCGAGATATTGGGAACCCTGAACGTTCCGAAGGGTGATGCAAGCGCGAGGCCGCCACCGAGTTTCAGATGATCCGGCTGTCCCGGCGTCGCGTGGCAGGAGGCGCACCCTCCTGCGGCAAAGATGATCTTGCCGCGCGATGCGCTCCCTTCGGCCGAGGTCGATCCGGTGGATTCGAACCTGGCAACCGGCATCGTCAAGAGCCAGCATGCGCCGACCGTGAACAGCGCCAATGCGCTCGCCAAGGTCAGGAGCCAGTCGAACCCGAGCGGGCGTATATCGCGCATACGCTGGTCTCCGAGAGCTTCCACCCAATCTTTGAGCGGCCGCTATGTTCCCGCCGCAGGCGCCCGTCGGTCACAGGTTTTCAGCTTGGGGACGAGCCGGATGGGCACCAGGGAACAAGTTCGATTCTCCTTTGTTCGAACGGCTGCATGAAGGAGAAAGACGATGCGAGAGATTGCTTTGATGGCCGCCGTGATGATGGTGGCAACATCTGCCCTGGCGCAGTCAGCGGCGGAGAAGTCGGGTGTAAATACCTTGGTCGGAGTGCCCCCCAAAACGGAGGACTTCGTGAAGGAAGTCTCCATGAGTGACATGTTCGAACTCGAGTCCAGCAAAGTCGCCGTTGAGCGAACCGACGGTGCGACAAAGGCATTCGCCCAGCAGATGATCCAGGATCATCAGAAAACGACCGCCGAACTCAAGGCACTCATCGATGGCGGAAAGGTCAAAGCTGCGCCGGCCACGGCCATGTCTGAGGATAACCAAGAAACGCTCAACGAACTCAAAGGGCTCCAAGGTGCGGAGTTCAACGAGCAATACCGTGAAGACCAGGTTGAGGCGCATGAGGATGCTGTGGATGTCTTCAAACGCTACGCCGAAGAAGGGGATAACCCCGATCTTAAGGCCTGGGCGGCGAAGACGCTTCCCGCCCTCGAGCATCACCTTCAGACAGCGCGCGACCTGGCCAAGTAACCTCGTCGCCGTTAAGGCGCGGCCGCGTCATCCTTGCGCCGCGTAGGCGGCGCATTGCCATGGCGGCGACCCCGTGTACCAGGTGCGCACTGTTTCAAGAGATCTGGACTGCGGGCTGCACTAGCTTCAAGGCGGCCTGCCCTCGGGAGCAGCGTATGGTCGGCCTCCCAATAACGACCCTCCTTCAAATTTCTTCAGCCAGGGGATATCCTTTGCTGGGATTGGGCTTGAGGGGAAAACAAGTGAACGAAGCGTCTGGCTTCCGACTGACCAAGCGGCTTGTCTCCCGTTTGCCCCAGGGGCCCGTTTCCTTTTCGCACGCTTTCGCGGTTGCGGCGCTAGCCGTGGCCATCGCCAGCCTGATTCGCTACCTTATCAATCCTCTCGTTACAGGCGTGCCTTTCATCACCATGTTTCCGGCGGTGATGGCCGCCTCTATGTTCGGCGGCGCGTACGGTGGTCTGATGACCGCTGTCCTGGGAGGAGCAATCGCCGCCTATGTTTGGCTGCCGCCACAGAACTCTTTTGCACTCACGGCGCAGTCCTGGATGGTATTGGCAACCTTCTTCCTCGCCAGCATACTGATTATCGCGGTGGCCCAGCTCGTGCATCTTCTCATCCGAGCATTGAGACAGGCCGAAAGTCGATCAGAACTGATCGCCGGGGAGATGAAGCACCGCGTCAGCAATCTTCTTCAGATGACCAATGCACTGGCAAGGCAGACCTTCAAGGACGTTGACCATAGCCAACGGCGGGTGTTCAGCCAGCGCCTCAATTCGATGTCGGCCGTTTTGCGAATGTCGGATCCAGTTTCCAAGCGAGACCTGAAGGGCGTTTTACAGGCCGTGCTCGGCCCCATATCTGAACGGTTTGCAATGCGCGGGCCGGAAGTGGACGTGTCGCCGGAGCTGGCGATCAAGCTGGCGCTTCTCTTCAACGAACTAGCCACGAATGCAACGAAATACGGTGCGTTGTCGGCGGACAAGGGTCGTGTGCACATAGAGTGGCGGCGGGACGAGAATACCCTCTACCTGCAGTGGAAGGAAACCGGTGGACCACCCGTCGAACCGCCACGGACACGTGGTTTCGGCAGCCAATTGATAGAGGCTATCCTGAATGCCGACGAAGGTGAATCGATCATGGATTTCGCACCCGCCGGACTCATCTGCTCCGTTCGTATTCTCCTGGTTGTCGCTGGGCCTAAAGTCTTCGGCAACATGCATTGAACCCATTAGCTTCCCGCATCGGACCAAGCCTGCGTGGGACTAAAGTGCGTGGGTAAGCCGTTTCTATCGTGGCAATATCGGTGTCGGTTACGCACGGAGGCATCGTGAGGGACAGAGCCACCGGCGACATCGCGAAACCCCAAAAGGGGGCAGGTTCGCTGGAGATCTATCGAAGGCGAGCTGTCCTTACGGCCGGATTATCCGTGTCGGTCCACTCCAGTGCCGCAATGGCGGAGCCGAACAGGAGAGCAGGTATAGCCAGAGCTCCCATGAACCTGAGCACTTGGAGCCGACGTGTGCGCTTTCCATCCCAATCGTAAGCCATCTGCTACGCCCTCAAAAGCTACCCGGAAACAGTACGTGAGGATAGAACCAGAGAAAGACTTTTCGGTCGAGTCTATTTTCAAGTATTACTTTTGAACCAATTTACCGCGAGTATTTATATTGCGCATCCAAGGGCGAGCGCAGAAAACTATAAGTAGAGGTAGCCAAGTATTCGAATCATGACGATCGCCTTGGCCGTGACGGCTGGCGGGATCTCCAGAAGGCGGCGCCCCGCGGCATACTCGCCTCGGGTCGAACCTGCTCCAACGTATACGGATCGCCACTATCATCAAATTTGGGGACAATGAAAACAGGGCGCCGTTCATATCAAGTGATACCTGAGGGTCTTTCACACGCCTTGCCCGACGGCGTCCGGTCGCCGCTTCAGCCCGGAACTCGACATTCTTCACCGTGCTGACACTGTCGCCGAACGCAAGTAGTTCGGGCCTAGGGAGCGCGAGCCCATTCAGTTTCGCAAGAAGTTCGGCACGGCCGACATGACGTCACTGGTCAAGCGGGTTACCTGCCTCGCGGTTTTCCTGCGTAAAAACGACCGGAAATCGAAGCCGCCTCATGCTGCTCGACGCTCCATCACATTCGACCGTGGCACCGATCACTTTTCCCCGATCACGTCCTTGATTTCCGCCAGCTTCTTCATGCAGCCCTGCTCATCACCGGCTTTGGCCATTTTCCGGGCTTCTGTCGCGAGCTGGCTTGGTTTATCGGCAGTTTGACCGGTCCGTTTCCCGGTTACTTGCTCCTGATGGGGTGAGGTTGCTTTCGTCTGGGCGCCCGTTGACCCCGTTATTTCAGTTCCAGCGCCCTTCTTCTGTTTGCCGGGCATGACTTCTTCCTGGTGCTCCGTAACGGGCGCGCCGGATCCGCTGCCAGCCGCCCCGGTTTCTGCCGAGACGATGGCTGCGTCGAGTTTATCGAGTTCTTGACGGCAGTCCGCAAATGCCGGCGCAGACAGGAGAAGCGGGAGGGCAGTAAGTGCTGTGAGACGTATTGACATTGTACTCTTCGCTCGACTGTTGGGGATGCAATGCATCTGATTACGCTGTGGAGCAAACCGTGCTGAGCGCGAAGAGTTCCGCTATATCGTTCGAGGTGAAATTTCGCGCGTTGTGGCAAGGGGTGCAGCCGCATCGCGACATGACCAATCGACCCAACCCCGACGACCTAAATCTTCCCCGGCAAGCCGGGCCCAGTCGTCCACAACAGCGTCGATCGCGAGCGCGAGCTGGTCAATTTCACCTAGTCTCTCCGCGGGTCCCACGCCTCTGTAGCGGATTCGATCTATGGGACTTTAGCCCGACACAGGTCGGGCAAAGGTCCTATGCAGTTTCAAGAGCGGAACGATGCACTGAAAATATCGTTTGAAGATCGGTCGCTTTTGTTAGCGATCCTCACGGAGGCTGCCGGTTCGACGAGGGCCGGCAACTAGCGATGTCGGCCCCTCCAATTCCGGCTGGCATCGCTCTTTCCCGGCCGCGATGTTCGCCCGTCGTGCCCGCCCGGAACCCCGCATGAAAAGCACTCGGAACCCTGCGGACCGAGAAAAAGCAAAAGGCCCGGCGACCGACGGCCTGCCGAGCCCGGGTTACGTTGCTTGGGACATTGGGCCGCTGGGACTCGCTCTCTGGCTCGAGGCGATGTCACTGGTGGCTCTGGTCCCTCGCGATGCCTCCTAGTAACCGAACCCGATATTGTCACAATAGCAAGGGGTTACCCACGGACTTTAGTCCGACGTAGATGGGCAAAGGTCCCACGGAGCGGAACCGTGCATCGTGCATAACGTCAATTGCTTGCGTCTCTCGGCCGGCCCTGGCTTCCATTCCGCGAAAATGATGCATTTCATATCGCCAGCGTGAAAAGCCAGCCCACTTTGCTTTTTTAATAGCGAAGCCTCTCGGTGAGGTGCACAATTCTAGCATCGGTGGCAAGTGACACGGGCGCCACTGGCTGGGAGATATGCGCTTTCGCCCCAATCAAGGAAGACGCGCAATGTATCCTTCCCGCGACTTTCATTCCGATCTTTTCCAGCCTGGGGAAATCGAACTGCTTCAGTGCATTTTCAATGCCGCGCTGGAAGCAAACGAGATCAAATGCAATAGCCCCGAAGCTGAAGCGCTCGCAAAGAGGCTCTTCTCGCTCTACCAGGCGGGCGTCAGGGACGCGACCGAGCTGAGCGACCGTTTGAAAGCGGCTTGATCGCGAACACGCAAATTGCCCTCGTCGGCAGGAACGCGATCGAGGAACATCTTCACGATATACCGTCAAGTGGATTTGCCGCGGGCGACCAATGCCGCCACAGGAACGCGGCGCTGCGCGTTCGACATCGGGCGCCGAGCTCGCAAAATCAGCGTTCGGAGATAGATAGGCGATTCAATTGATAGCAACTCAGTCTAGGCGTGCCGGCAACTCCAACCGTGGACCTAAGTCCCAAGGAGGTGCGCTAAAGGTCCTATTGCCGTTGACGAGCACTCTCATCGCACCAGTTTGCACTGTGAGCGCCTACCCAAGAATGCCCGCCAGTGGCCGCTGTAGGCGCGCGAGGTCCCGAGGAGGTGCCCCCGATAGTTCCCCTTCTGGGCCGGGCGGCGCGGGACCTCGCAACCGTTCCGTCAGTTGGGATGCGGGGAAACCCCGCCGCCCTATTTGCGCTCCAGATACTCCAGGACCTTTTCCCGGCTCGGCCCCGCTTCGCGGATCGCCTCCAGCGCCTTCTGCCGGGTCACCTTCGCCGTTTTGACGATGTAGGCGACCTCATGCTCCTGGGTGGATGCCAACTTTCGATCGCGGGCTTGCTTCTTTGGATCGTCTGCCATTCCTTCCTCCATTTTGATTCATGAAGAGTAGGAGCCGTTTAAGCTCAGGCAAGACCCGGGGAACAGTTAGGGCGGTGAGATGTTTGGCCTACAAGGAGATCACCATGGCTGATGCCGACAAGATGAAGAGACTGATAGAGGATTGCCGGAAAGATATCGCCGCCTACCTGCCGCCGGATAGTGCCCTCGCGCCCGAAGAGCTGCTCAACAGACTTCTCTGCCGTCTGGACGGCCGACAGGCGAAGGAGGCCCTGTGCGACGATTGGCAAGGTTGGTGTCCTGCTGATGGAGAAGGCGATGGCGACGTGGACCGTGCTGGGCAGAGCGCGCCAGAGATCGCCTGACTTCTTGGGGACTAGGCCGATAGCGAAAGATTGCCGGACGGTCCGCCGGTCATTTGTCCCGCCGACCGGGTGGGTCCGGATGGTCAATTGTCCCGCGCTCAGCCGGTTGCTGCACGAAACCCGCTCTTTCTCCGATCAATCGGTCGCGGTCGGCCAAGTGGGATTCGTATAATGCTTCGAAGGTTGCAAGAAGTTCACCCGCCAAGGATGTATCGTGTCCGTCCCGCTCGAGCTCGTCGAGAATCGTGCGTTGTTTCTTCAAGTGGCGGATCGCATCAGTCACGTGGCGTTCTGCCTGCGCGAGATGCTGCTCAATGACGGCGCGTTCATCCATGGCTCAAGATCTCGAAGGCGTCCGTTAGCGCGAAACATCCGCCAGACCGCAACAACTATCGCGCTTGAAACCTCATCCAGCAAGACTTTTTCGAAGGTTCGAGAAGACGCAGTGCAGTGCACGAGAAGTTAGAGGTGCAATGCGCTCATCGTCGTAGCCTCCTGGATCGGCGATCAGCGCCTAGGATCATTGTTGATCGTCCTAGCGGATCTTGATCATCCCTGCGTTCGCCATACCTGCTCATCACAGCGAATAGCGGAACGCGCTACATGGTTTTCAGGGGCTGGCGAACCTATCAGAAATATCGACGGCGCAGACGGCGCCTGTCACGACGCGTCGGGAAGAAAACGAAGGCTTGATGGGGCGGATCCCATGACAGGATGCCGGAGCGTGTAAGCCCAGGCGTCCCGTAGACCCCTTCGGGCTCTGAGGCGAGCACCGGAACTTTGGACGCAATCAGCGGTTCCTCCGGATTGGTTTATGCGCTGAAAGACGGACATCGCCGTGATTTTTGGTTGCCATCCTCAGCAGCGCCGCTCTGCGTTTGCGCGTTTTGCGACGGGCTCGCCGCTTTTCTGCTGCGGATGCGCCGGCCGTCAATCTGCGCTCGACGCCGCCGGATCGGAAGCGGATGCTACTTCATTTCTATTCTGGGTCCTGGTTATCACCGGTGCGCTCATATGGCTCGCGCTTGCCGGCCTGCTTGTCTACGCGATACGCAATCGACGTCGCACCTGGAGCGAGGATGCCGCTGGAAGGCTCATCCTGTGGGCAGGACCGGTTTTTTCCTCCACGGTCCTGTTCGGGCTGCTGACATACACATTGTGGTTGATGCCGGGTTTGCGCCCGCCGACGGACAGCGCCTTACGCGTCGAAGTAATCGGTACTCAGTTTTGGTGGCGCGTCGTTTATCGGAAGTCGGCGAGGCCGCCGGTTACATCAGCCAACGAGATCAGGCTACCGGTGGGCGAGCGTGTCGAGTTCGTTCTGCGCAGCGACGATGTCGTCCACTCGTTCTGGATACCGTCGCTTGGCGGAAAGATGGACATGATACCGGGGCGCACCAACACACTCTCCCTCCTGGCGGAGAGGGCGGGTAGCTATGGCGGCGCCTGCGCGGAGTTCTGCGGGACGTCGCATGCGCTGATGGCCTTTTCGGCAGTGGCGATGATGCCGGATGACTTCGAACGTTGGCTGGACACCCAGTCAAGGCCCGCCCCGGGTGCGCCGGGCCCCGGCCGGGATCTTTTCATGAGACATGGTTGCGGAAGCTGCCATCGGATCGACGGCACCGAGGCACGCGGTCTCCTCGGCCCGGATCTGTCCCACATCGGGGGGAGGGAGACCGTTGGGGCGGGTATCCTCCCCAACACCGAGGAGACGATCGCTCGCTTCGTCGCGGAGCCCGCCGCACTCAAGCCGGGAACCCGAATGCCGTCTTTTTCCATGTTGCCACCAGAGGAGATCCGGGCCATCGCCACTTATCTCAAGGGGCTCAAATGAGTGTTCAGCCTGATACCAACGCACAAAAGATCCTCCAGGCGCAGGAGGAGCGATTGCGCGCGGTTTGGGCCAATCCGAGCGGCTGGCGTTACTGGACTTCGGTCAACAACTTCCAGGTTGGACTATGGTACTCGGCGGCGGCGTTCGCGTTCATGCTGTTTGCTGGCGTTCTGGCACTGTTGGTGCGTCTGCAACTGGCAATCCCGCGGAACGATCTGCTTTCGGCAGATTTCTACAACCAGGCCTTCACACTCCACGGAACGGTGATGATGTTCCTCTTCGCCGTGCCGATCTTCGAGGCGGCGGCGATCTTCCTGCTGCCGCCGATGCTCGGCGCAAGAGACCTGCCCTTTCCGCGGCTCGGTGCATTCGGCTTCTGGAGCTTCCTGATCGGCGGCGTCTTCGTGTGCGGCTCCATCTTTTTCGACGCGGCACCGTCTTCGGGATGGTTCATGTACCCGCCGCTCGCCACCGACCCAGAATTGTCTGGCGTGGGCGCCGACATCTGGCTGCTTGGCCTCTCGTTCATCGAGATCGCCTCGATAGCCGCCGCGGTCGAGATCATCGTCGGCATCATGAAATGCCGTGCCCCCGGCATGCGCATCAATTTGATGCCGCTGTTTGCCTGGTACCTGCTGATCGTCGCGGGAATGATCCTGTTCGCCTTTCCGCCGCTGATCGCCGGAGACATCCTGTTCGAAATGCAGCGAATGTTCGACTGGCCGTTCTTCGATCCTGAGCGCGGAGGTGATCCGCTTCTATGGCAACACCTGTTCTGGATATTCGGCCATCCGGAGGTCTATATAATTTTCCTGCCGGCGATCGCGCTGATGGCCATGATCGTGCCGACGTTTTCGCAGCGCCCGATCGTCGGATACTCCTGGATCGTTCTCGCCGCCGTCGGCACCGGCTTCCTGTCCTTCGGCTTGTGGGTCCACCACATGTTCGCAACTGGGCTGCCACAGATCTCGCTGGCGTTCTTCTCGGCAGCATCGGAAGCGGTGGCCATTCCGACCGGCGTGCAGATTTTCGTCTTCATCGCAACCATGCTTGCCGGCCGCGTCATCTTCTCGGTTCCGATGTTATTCGGCACCGGTGGAATCGCCATCTTTGTCATCGGCGGCTTTACAGGCGTCATGGTGGCGCTCGCACCCTTCGACTGGCAGGCGCACGACACATATTTTGTCGTCGCGCATCTCCATTACGTGCTGATCGGCGGCATGCTGTTCCCGGTCACAGCCGGGATCTACTATTACTATCCTCTCATAGACGCGAAGCACCTTTCGGATCTACTCGGACGCATAGCCTTCTGGCTGATGTTTTTTGGCTTCAACCTTGCGTTCTTTCCAATGCACCTCACGGGCCTGCGCGGCATGCCTCGCAGGGTGTTCACCTATCAAGCGGAACTCGGCTGGGATTGGCTGAACCTGATCTCCACCGCAGGCGCTTTCGTCTTTGCCTCCGGCGTGCTGCTCGTCGTCTTCGACGTCGTACGTCCCAAGCATCGTTATCGACGTGGTGAGCTGAACCCGTGGAACGCCGGCACGCTCGAATGGATTTCGGAACCAGAGGAGAACTGGGGTGTCCGCTCCATTCCCGTGATCACCAGCCGTTATCCCCTGTGGGACCAGAAAACCTTAGCGCGCGACATCAGCGAAGGCCGCGGCTACCTCCCAGACGCAGAGGAGGGCCAGCGGGAGGGCCTAGTCACCTCCGTGCTCGATGCCAGGCCCCTGCAAGTCCTGCGCGTCGGTGGGACGTCCTACCTTACAATCATCTCGGCTGCATCGCTCGGCGCAGCCTTCATTTCCCTCACCTTTCATTGGTGGATCGCTTCCGTTGCGGCTGCGATCATCGCCTTCACAGCCATCATCTGGTGGCTTTGGACCGGAACGGCCGGGATCCCGGAAAAGCCCGAGAAGGACATCGGCCTCGATCTCACATTGCCTGTTTACTCTTCAGGCCCGGCGTCGGTCGGCTGGTGGGCAATGTTTATCACCATGGTTGGTGATAGCACGGCATTTGCAAGCCTCGTTTTTGGATACTTTTTCTACTGGACGGTCCACCCGGATTTCACCGGCGGCATCGCTGGTCCGGGGGCCTTCTGGCCACTGCTCGCGCTGGCGCTCTTCGCAGCGGCATGGGGGTTGGTTGTTCTGGCGCGACGGTACAACGCCGTGGGTTATGTGCTCATCATGCGGCTTTGTCTTACAGCGTCCTTCGCCCTCACCTGCGCCGCAAGCGTCGCTGCTCTCGCGGGGCCCTGGGCGCACGTCATGCAGCCGACCACACACGTCTATCCTGCCATTGTCTGGATCCTGGTCATATGGGTGCTCGCTCATGCAGCGGTCGGCGCAGTCATGCAAATCTATTGCCTTGCGCGGAGTTTCGCAGGGAGCCTGACGCGCCAATACGATGCGGATCTCAGCAACGTCGTGCTCTTCTGGCATTTCTTCGTGATTACGGCCGCACTCACCTTTCCGGTGCTTGCGCTCTTTCCGCAAGCCGGGTGGAGATAGCCATGCGCACGAGACTCCCACAGCCCCGTCCGAGCGGCCCGGAGTCCCTCTGGACGCTTTTCACCGCTCCGGTCGTCTGGGGCGGTCACTTCCTGATCTGTTACCTGAGCGTGGCGATCTATTGCGCCAAACGGGAGAAATTCTCGATCGGCTTCGATGCCGTCCGCATCGGCGTAGGTATTGCGACGGCATTCGCGCTCGTCGCTATCCTGGTGTCCGCCTGGCTTGCCTGGCGGCAGTGGGGCTTCGGCGCCCATGACCCTCCGCACGATGAGCCGACGCGCCATGACCGCACGCTTTTCCAGGGTTTCGCCACGTTGTTGCTTTCCGGCCTGAGTTTCATTGCCGTGATCTTCGTCGCACTGCCGATATTGTTCGTGACGGAGTGTTGGCGATGAGGCGTATTACACTGCTGTCAGGCGTGATGCTGCTGGCCCTGATCGCGGGCGGCTCTCTTCTGCCTGGTTCGCAAGGATCATTTGCTGGCCATATGCTGGCGCATATGGGCATCGTCGCGATGGCGGCGCCGCTGCTGGCGGTGGGGTTGAGCGAGCGTAGGATTCACCGATCCGTCGCGGCCCTTCTGTTTGCGCCGGCAACGCCCCTGATCGCCTCATTGGTGGAATTGGTTGTCGTCTGGACATGGCATACGCCGATCTTGCGTGCATTCGCCCGGACGAATGTCATCGCGCTCTTGCTTGAGCAGGCAACCTTTCTTGCCGCCGGCCTTTTCCTGTGGCTCACCTCGGTGGGCCAGTGTGGCGGAAGGGAGCGAGCGACACCGCCCACCGGGGTCTTCGCACTTCTTCTTACCTCCGTACACATGACCTTGATGGGCGTGCTGCTCGCGCTCAGCCCGCGACCGCTCTACGGAACGGGCTTTGTGGTCTGCTTCGGCGCCCCCATCAGCCCCCAGCAGGACCAGGTGCTCGGTGGAATCATCATGCTCGCCACCGGCGCGGTCGTTTATCTCGCGGGTGGCTTGGTGCTTCTCGCTCGCCTGCTGGCGCCGGACAACCAGAGGAAAGCTGAAGGCTGATGCATGTCGATTGGAAACACCTGGCTCTTGCTCTTGCGATCCTTCCGTTCGCGGTGATTTTCGCGGCCTGGATCGGTTTCTTCAATGTCGGCGCATCGAGTGGCCATTGGAAGGTCACCGACTGGTTCCTGCATTTCGCAATGCGCTCAGCAGTCAGGACCTATGCTCTGGCCGTCGAAGTCCCTTCAGAACTTCCCAACTACGCAGTCCAGACGGCGGCGGGCCATTTTCCGCGCGGTTGTGCCATTTGCCACGGCGCACCGGGAGAGCCCCGCTCGCCTGCCGTCTTGCGCATGCTGCCGCAACCACCGGATCTCGCCGAGCGGGTCAATAGCTGGAGCGATGCCGAACTCTTTCGCATCGTCAAACATGGCGTGCGGTTTACGGGAATGCCGGCCTGGCCCAGCCAAAAGCGCGACGATGAGGTCTGGGCGATGGTCGCATTCCTGCGTCGGCTGCCGGCGCTCGGCGCCGAGGCCTATCGCGACCTCGCCTACGGCCCGGTGGGCTCACTCGTTGACCGGCCTGCGACCTTTGAACAGGCTGTCGCGGATTGCACGCGATGCCATGGCGCTGATGGCAGGGGCCGCAGTACGGCCACGCCGGTCATTGCAGGTCAAAAGGAATCCTATCTTCTCCAAAGTCTCGCAGCCTACGCCGCCGACCGCCGACCGAGCGGCGTCATGGGCGTCGTCGCAAAGGCCGTCGGTCGTCGCTATTGGCAAGACCTCGCCGCCCACTTCGCGGCATTGCCTCCACCACAGGGAAGAGCAGGCGCCGCGACGGTGCTTATCGAAGCAGGCAAGAAACTTGCGACCGAAGGAAACCCATCGAGGCGTATTCCCGCTTGCCTTGTCTGCCACGCAAGCCGGGATCGCAATCCGGCATTCCCGTCGCTGATCGGTCAGCCCGGTCCCTATGTCGAGCAACAACTCCGCCTATTTCGCGACGGACAGCGTGGGGACAGCGGATATGGCCGCGTGATGCGGGAGGTAGCGAGGCCGCTTTCCGACAACGACATCGCAGCGCTTGCCGCATACTTTGCGACTGCTGACTTGCGGCCGACACGTCCGATCGCCTCAGCGAGAGACGATGAGGTGTATCGATCACGCGGCGCTGGCGATCGTTGAAGTATGTACGGCCACGCAGAATCTGGTCGTCGGCTTCCGATTTCGGGGCCATTCCGCTTGTCGTCCGCCACTATGGCCAGAACACTTATTCAGTGTCTGGAAAGCGGATCCGGCCATAAGGCACGGATGTCTTGGGGCAAGCTTTCGCGCACCTTCGCGATCTGACCAGGATCAAGGTAATGCGACAGCACGGCGAAAACCGTCTGTACCGCATCTTTCGCGTCGACCGGCCGAGTGAAGGCGAGTTCCTCCTTCACCTGGTCGAGGAATTCATCCAGGGAATGCAGCTGCGCCGGCTGCTTGGACGGCTGATACTGCTCGTAATAGGCGCCGCGCACCAGCAGGGGCAATTGGGCGGCAAGATGGGCGGACAGGTCTGTCGGCAGGCGGTCTCGGATCGTATGCAAGACTGCACCAAGGATATGCCACGCGGCTTGGCGATCTGGTCCTTGCTGTTTCATGATGTCATCCAACCATGTGTTGGTGACCTGGAGTGTCTTGTCGAAGGTAGCGACACCAGAAGGGCTCATGATCTCTTCCTCCTATGTTTCACGAGGGTCGAACCGCCGTTGCTTTTGATTGTTCCGCAGCCGACTACGACGAATCGGGAACATTGTCGGGCGGCAAAGGGTTCCGAGACTCCGGCTCACGGAGCGAGGAAACTGCCATATGGACGTAGGCACGGAATTCAAGAAGACATTTTATAAGAATGCGCCCGCATTCTTGACGCGGAACATTCCTATACACCGTGGTCATACGGCAGGATCACACGGTGGAACAACCGCGCGGCCGGGAACGGCCGTTTTCCCGGATATGGTCTAATCCGGATGTTCGGGCGTCATCATATCCAGATAGCGCTGCGCCGGCCGACCGAACTCAACCTTCTGTGTCATTCCGCGGAGGAAGCTTTTGCAGCCTTGCGAACGGCGCAGCTGACCCAGCCACGGTCATGAGATCTGCCGCCCGGAACCTTCCGGTGTTGCGTCAGTTGGTGCCTTTACACGGAGGTAGATCATGCCCGAACGGAAATTCTCCAAACACGTCAAGGACTGGCCCGAGGAGTCTCGCGAGGCGGCCCAGCTTGTTATCGATCAGTACGGCGAACCCCATGAGGCGACGGACAGCCAGCTGGTGTGGTATCGGCCTGGTCCCTGGAAGCGGATCGTCGCATCGAAGATATTCTACGATCACAACTTTCCCGCTCCTCACAATGACTCGGTAGAGTCGGTCATCGACTACCGGGTTCCACCGGAGAAATTTTCCGAGCTTGCGGCGTTCGACGGTAGCGTGATCGTTGAACGCACGGCCGGTGAAGTCTCGGCGCGCTGCCACGACGAACAGGCGAACCTCCTGGCGCTCAATCTGATGCATGACATTGTGACCGGCGCGAAAAGCGTGGAGCAGGCGCGCGCCTACTACGCCAAGGAGTTTGGCGACTATCGTCGCAGGAAGCCGACGCCGTACATGGAGAAGCTGCGCTTCAGTCCGCAGGGACGCGAGGCTGCCGATCCTGACGAACGTGTCCTGACGGAGGACGATCTCGCCAAGGCCGAACGCGAAGGCGAGCTGCACGACTAGTGTCGAGACTTGGCTAACCCGCGTACTCAAGCGCTACCGGGCCGTCGGCGGTGTCTGGTGGCCGAAGGCGACATTTTGACGGCCGCAAATCACGGCCTCAGGACGACCTTCACGCACCCATCCTTCCTGTCAGCGAAGGTACTGTAGAGCACCGGCCCCTCGTCGAGGCTACCCCTATGAGTGATGACGAAAGAAGGATCGATCTCGCCCTTTGCGATCCGACCGAGGAGCGACGGCAGATACCGTTGCACCGGCGTCTGGCCCATACGCAACGTCAGTCCGCGGTTGATTGCTGATCCCATCGGTATTTTATCGAGGTATCCGCCATAGACACCGACAATCGAGACCGTTCCGAAGTTTCGGCAGCAATGGATCGCCTGCCGCAAGACATGCGGGCGATCGGTACCCATGTAGGTGGCCACTTTCACACGATCGACAAAGGAATCGAGGCTTGCCCGGCTATCTGCCTCCGTGCCGACCGCATCGATGCAGGCGTCCGCTCCCCGGCCATGGGTTAGCTCCATGACCCGTTCATAGATATCCTCCTGCATGAAATCGAGAGTCATCGCGCCGGCCGTTTCGGCGAGCCTTAGCCGCTCCGGAACCGTGTCCACCGCAATCACTCGTTCGGCTCCGAGCAGGAAGGCCGAGCGGATCGCCATCTGGCCGACGGGGCCGCAGCCCCAGATTGCAATCGTGTCGGCCGGTTTGATCTCGCAGAACTCGGCGGCCATGTAGCCGGTCGGGAAAATGTCGGAAAGAAACAGCACCTGCTCGTCTGTAAGCTCATCCGGAACCTTGATCGGCCCCACATCCGCGTAGGGCACGCGAAGATACTCAGCCTGTCCACCACTGTAACCGCCGAGGAGGTGCGAATAGCCGAACAGCCCGGCAGGCGAATTGCCCCATAGCTTCTTTGCCTTTTCCCGATCGGGATTGGTTCGTTCGCAACCCGAATAGAAGCCGCGCTGACAGAAAAAGCACTCGCCGCAGGCAATGGTGAAAGGGACGACGACACGGTCGCCGATGCTTAATCCGGTCGCCCTCTTGCCCACCTCGACCACCTCGCCCATCGTTTCATGGCCAAGGACGTCGCCCCCCTCCATCGAAGGGATGAGGCCGTTGAAAATATGGACGTCGGAGCCGCAGATCGCACAGGCGTTGACCTTGATGATGACATCGCGATCGTCCTCGATCTTCGGATCGGGCACGCTCTCGCATCGGATGTCGCCCTTGCCGTGCCAGGTCAAAGCCTTCATCTCAGGACTCCTCTGTAGGAAACGCGTGATTTTCCGGTGATCAGGACGGCGACTGCCAATCCGAAGACTGCCACGGCCGCCACCGTTGCGACAGGAATCCTGCGGGATGATCGCAGACCTCCGTCAATGCCACCAGCTACGGCCGGCGCTCTGAACAAGTTGCCGTTGCTGTTCTCCGTCTGCGGCGCCTGGCTCAAATAATGCGACGTAAGCCGCGCCAGCAGCCGCGTCGTGATGTTCGGTGCGAGAAAGTGCGCAAACCGGGCCAGTTCCGCGACGATGCCCACCGTGGTCGAGGTGCGCGGACGTTCCGCGAGACGGACAATGGCGCGAGCGGCGCGACGCGCGTTGTAGACGGGTGGCGGAACGTTGAGTTTGCGGCCGGTGTAATTCGCCCCGTGGGCTACACCCGGAGTGTCCATGAATGTCGGATAGACATCGCAAATATGGATGTCTGGTTCATCGGCGAGTTCGGCGCGAAGCGCTTCGGAGAAACCTCTGAGACCAAACTTGCTGGCGCTGTAGGCTGTCGCGAAGGGGGTTGATGCAAAGCCACCAAGAGAAATCATATTGATGAAGGTGCCGTGGCGCTGCTTCAGAAAGATCGGAATGACGGCATGTGCATCGTTGATGTGGCCGATCAGGTTGGTGCGAATGACCTGCTCATGGGCGGCAATCGGCGTATCAACGAAGCGGCCAACCGCGCCGACGCCGACGTTGCTGAACCAGACATCGATTTTGCCGAAGCTCGTTGCCTTTTCTGCCAGCTCCCTGACGGCGTCCGCATCCGTCACGTCGGTCGGTACGACCAAAACCTCGGTCCCCAATTCACGGCAGGTCTTCGCCACACGCTGAAGCGCGGAGGCATCGCGCGCGGCCAGGACAAGTTTCGAACCGCGTCGCGCGAACGCCTCGGCCGTGGCCTGTCCCACTCCGGACGAGGCGCCGGTGATGACCACCACCGCATCTCTCAAAGCTTGCTTCATGTCGCACCTCCATCTCCAACGACGTCCCGAACGAACCGGCAGAGGCTGAAGATGTTCCGGCGTCGCAGCGCGACGCTTGGCAGGGCTGTCAGGCGAGTACCGAGTTTGCAAAACGGCTTGGGATTTGCGCGCGCACGGTCAGCGGAGAAGAGCTTGTCCTGACTGGTTGACCGCATGAGGCCATCAAAGCGGGATGCTTTGTTCCGCCGCCGCAGGAACAAATCGCGGTGAAATGGCTTCAATTTGCAGTCGCAACAGATGGGATGAATAGGCTTGGCTTGGAAAAGCATGTTTAGCAGAAGGCCACGTGACCGAGAGCGTGGGGAGCGCCGACCAATTGTCAAGGAGGCGCAAAATGCCTGGCGCAACGTGCCGGCGAGGCGCTTATCCTTTCTCATCGATGCCGCCGCCTATTATGCCTGTCTGGAACGCACGCTCGAGGAGGCCGAAGAGCAGATCTGGATAACGGGATGGGACTTTGATCCACGTATCAAATTACGCCCCGGCAGTCCGCATGCGGAAGCGCTCGGCAACCTGCTGGAGCGTTTGGTCGCGCAAAACCCGAACCTCAGGATCCGCATTCTCGTCTGGGCGATGGGGCCGATCTATTCTGGAAAGTCTCTGCGGCTGTTTCGGAAGCAGAAATGGGCCGCGCATCCTCGGATTGAACTTCGCTTCGCAAACCATCGATCGCTGCGCGGTTCGCATCATCAGAAGCTTATCTCCATCGATGATGGTATCGCTTTCGCCGGTGGCATCGATCTGACCGCGCGGCGCTGGGATACGCCGGCCCATCTGGCCGACAACGAGCTCCGGCGCGATCCGGATGGTCGACCCTACGATCCGGTGCATGACGTCCAGGTGGTGCTCGATGGCGACGCCAGCCGCACGATCGGAGACCTCTGTCGCACCCGCTGGAAGGCGTCGACCGGCGATGAGATCGCTGCGCCACGCACAACGAGAGTTGCGTGGCCAGCCGGCAATGTCCCAATCCTGCAGAACTGCTCGGTTGCGATCGCGCGCACCGAGCCCGCGATCAGAAAAGGAAGGGGCCGGCGAGAAGCGTTGCGCCTTACACTCGACGCTTTACGCAGTGCGCGGCGCCATATCTACATCGAGAACCAGTATTTCGCCTCGCGGAAGATCGGCGCATTGCTTTGCCGACGACTGAAGGAGCCGGAGGGTCCTGAAATCGTCATTGTCACCACCCGCAACTCGCATGGCTTGCTCGAGAAGATTTTCATGGGGGGCAATCGCGACCGCCTCATTCGACGGCTGAAGCAGGCTGATCGTTATGGCAGGCTGCGGGTCGGCTACCCGGTCGTGCCTGCGGGCGATGGATCGGACCAGGAGGTGTTGATTCATTCCAAGGTGGTGGCGATCGACGGCCGATTTCTCCGCGTCGGTTCATCGAATTTCAATCACCGTTCCGAAAGTCTCGACACGGAATGCGACGTCGCGGTTGAAGCGGCAAACGAAGAGCAGAGTGCTGCAATCGTCGGTGTTCGCAACGGGCTTTTGGCGGAACATCTCGACGTCGACGCGAGCGAAATCGAGAGCGCGTTAAGGGACACTGGCTCCCTCATCGCTGCCTTCGACCGATTAAACACCCGCCGCCGCGGCATACGCGCCTTCGATGGTGTCGACCGCGGTGGGGCGACCAACCTTGTCTGGGGCACTGGCCTTGTCGATCCGCGCAGGCCGATACGACCATTCTACCGGATGCACAAATTGATACGACGCTGGGGCGGTCAGGTCTTTGCCTTGCTCGCCAAGTTTCCTGCGTCGTCTCGACGAACGACGAACTCTGCAATCGAGAGCGAGAGCAACCCGAGCGGCAGCGGCAGGAAGAAATAGATCGCCCGAAAGGCGATCAAAGCGCCGATGCCGGCCGAGCTGCCAAGCAGGAACGCTACCGTTGCCTCGATCACGCCGATGCCTCCCGGAACATGGCTGACAAGTGCCGCCGCATTGGCACTCACATACGCTGTCGCCGTATCGAAGAAGCCTGGATTTCCGAAGGCCAGCAGCAACTGATGGAGACACGCACTGACAAAAAGGAAATTGACCGTGCCGACAATCACTTGGCAGATCGCAATCCGTGGCGACGGCATCTCGAAATTCCAGCGAAATACCCGAACCGACCCTTTGAAAAATCGCGCAAGAACCAGATAGCCACCCGAGGCGGCGATGCAGCTTGCGCCGAAGATGAGGACGCCGGTTTGCGACAATCCGATGATCCGCGCGGGCCCCGCCGGCACGATCAGACAACAAAGACCGGCCAATGTGATGAGACCCAGGCCGACGGTGACTCCGCAGAAGAGAATGATCTTTGCGACTTCTTCGGCATTCAGCCCCCAGCGCGAATAGAACCGATATCGGACGGCTCCGCTGCTTAAAGCCGCGCCTCCGACGTTGTGGCCAATCGCAAGGCTGGTGAATGAGGCGATGGCGACTTGCGTATAGGCAAGCTCTCGCCCGACATAGCGCACGGCAAGCGCATCGAAAAATGTCAGACTGAAATAAGAAAGAAAAACGAACCCGACAGCGGTGAGCAGACGTCCCGGAGGGATCTGCATGATCGAGGTCGCGATCTCGTCCAGGCTATACTGGCTGAGCGTGCGATAGATCAACCACCCCGCCAGACCGATGGCGGCAACGACAAGCAATCTTGCAAACAGCTTCATGACCATAATTGCCGTTCCCACACCTCCACCGGAACGAAATGCACCTCCCGCGTGTTCCAAACGCGCGACCACAGAAACAAGAGCATGCGACGGCGGATACGTTTCCTCACCTATAACGTGCACAGTTGCTTCGGCACCGACCGCAAGCTCGACCCCGCCCGTATCGCTGCCGTCATCAACGAATGCCGCGCCGATATTATCGCCTTGCAGGAAGTGGATGTCGGCCGCGCGCGCAGTGGCGGAATTGACCAGGCACACATGATCGCCGCGCATCTGCAAATGGAGGCGCAATTTCACCCGGCTCTCCACCTGAAGGACGAAAAGTATGGAGATGCGCTGCTGACTGCCTTGCCGATGCGCTTGGTCAAAGCCGCCGCTCTGCCGTCGGTCGGAGAAGCACGAGGGGCACTTTGGGTGGAGGTCGATCTGGCTGAAGTCAAGCTTCAAATCGTCGTCACGCATCTCGGGCTCCGTGGTGCCGAGCGCGTGCGCCAGGTAACGACGCTTTTGGGACCAGGCTGGCTGGGTGGAATAGATCAGCGTGAGACGCCCGTGGTGCTGGCGGGCGACCTCAATGCGACGGCGCGTTCGGCCGCCTATGGGCTCGTGGCGCGACAGCTTAGGGATGCGCAACTTCAGACCGATGCAAAGCCGCGACCGACCTTTCCCTCGAGATTGCCGCTCTTGCGGATAGACCACATCTTTGTCGGTGCAGAAATAGAGGTGAGACATTGCGGGGTGCACAATACTGCCTCAGCGCGCGTCGCTTCCGATCACCTACCGCTTGTCGCGGAACTGGAGATCGGCGTCTCGGAACAAGTGAACGACGACACCGGGAGCGGAGATTGAAAATGACAACCCGCGCCTTCCGGCCGGCAGCCGGGACGACACAGTCTGTGTAGCCGTCCGCCCGGCCGCTTGAGTGCCGCCATGTTCGGGCTGCAAGCATGGCGCTGTCATGCTTGTCGCAGCTCTCGGACCGGCGAGAGGCGCTCCACGAAGATCTCTCGACTATGAACCGTCCTGCGGATCACTCGTTGAAGAGAGTTGCTCGCGCAACACGGCTCGCGCTCCCTTTGTCATTGAGCCGATTGGTAGGCAGTGCTAGCCTTCCTCCTCGGCGAGGGCATTGCTCGGCTTCGGGACCTCCGCCGTCCCGAAGTGGCGCTTCGCACCGCGTCAGGAGGCAAATATCATGGCCACATACACCGGCAACGCATCTCATCCGATCTTGCCGGGTGAGTTCGAGATGCTCAGGGATGTCCTTGAGATTTCCGTCCAAGAGCGCAACCTGTCGATCGACAGCGAGGAAGCAAGGGAACTCGCCGGACGGCTGATCGAACTCTATGAAAGCGGCGTCAGGGATCTCACGGCGCTGCGCGCCATGGCGAAGCTTTTTTAGGCTTCCGCCATGGGCTCAATCAGCCCCGTCGAGAGCTTGGTGCAAGGTTTCGGGCTTGCCGCAACATCGCGCTTCGTTTCCCTACTGTTTCAACATCCGAACTAACGGGATGCTCGGGGGGCCTTCGGTTTCCTCGAACGCCGCTAAACGTCGCTGTTTAGGCACGATCCTCAAACTAAGCGGTAGCCTCTTCGAGAAATGTTTCGGTCATTACGAGTTGCAGCTGCGCAGAAAAGCGCTCGCCCAACAGCTCCAACGAGGCGTCATGTGAATCGTCTGCGCTGCTGCATACGGCGTCCGTCAGGAGGATGACCCGGTAGCCGAGATCAATTGCGCCCAGCGTAGCGGCGAGAACGCAGACATCCGTTTCGCCGCCGCTGATGGCGAGCGTAGAGACCCGGTCACGTTGAAGCTTTGCGTGGAGAGTGCCGTCAAACCATGGTGAATAGGTGCGTTTGTCGTGTATTTCGGCAGGTGGAACGAGAGCGGCGAGCGGCTCAATCAACTCAATCATGTCGGGGGGCAAATGCTCACCGGTCATCATCCACCATTTCGTATAATACGCCGCCCACGCCCCTGGCATTCCAGCAGCAGTCCTTGGAGGAATGAAACGGGTGAAGATCGTTTGTTGCGGATGACGGCTGGCCACCTCAACGACCTCGGGAGACACCTTCTCCATCCACGCAACGTGCCATGGCGTGTCCTCGGCAAACATCTTCTGCATATCGACACAGAGATGCCGCCAATTGCCAAGAACTCCCGCCCGGAACCGGTTCTCCACGTCCAGTGCGCTCATGATTTGTCAAATGATTGGGCGCCGATCGCCGACGAGCCGTCGCCTTTGCGGAGTCTACGAAGCTGGTTGACAAGCTGAAGGGGAATTGATGCGCGAGCGGCCGAAATATCGCAACTCTCGGCTATCAGCTTCAGCATCTCCTGGGCCTCGTCTGCGCTGACCACGCCGCGCATGGCCAATCGCCCGATAAGAATTAACAACGCTCCCTCGGTCCCAAGCGAACGCCGCGTGACTTCCTTCTCGAATGTATTTTCCATTCGTTTGGTGCCTCCAATATCTCTTGGCTAACGACCGATCAGAACGATTGTTCCCGGATCAAGGTGCAGTCAGAGCAGCGATACGGGGCTCCGTCGCCGACCGTCGCCCTCTCCAGGCAGGTGGTCATCCGGACAGGCCTCAGGAACCAAATTCAGCCATAGCGAGTTCCTGCACCACGCAAACAAACGCACCAGGAGATAGTCATGGATTGGAATCGCGTCGAAGGTAACTGGAAGCAAGTCAAAGGTAAGATCAAGGAACAATGGGGACGACTTACCGACGATGATCTCGACGAGATTGCCGGCAAGCGCGAGCAACTGGAAGGTAAGATCCAGGAACGCTACGGCATCGAAAAGGACCTCGTAAGACGAGATATTGACGATTGGTACGGCCGTCAGAGGTGGAATTGACGACGCCGCGAACAGATTGTCAAAAACCCCGCCTCGGCGGGGTTCCCTTTGTGCCGGCCCTTTGACCCGCAACAGACAAGATCACGCGCAAGCGGGTTCGACAGGCTTGGTCCTTCGAGCCTTTGTCTATTTGTCCTTGGGGGCGAGCCGCTTTAGGATTTCGGCCGCAACTGCGTTTGCCGTGGCCGGGTTCTGGCCGGTGATCAACTCGCGGTCGGTCACCACATTCGGCTCGAAGGGCTTCTTGTTGCTGACGAAAACCGCACCGGCCTGTTCTAGCGCATCCTGCGGGTAGAACTTCATCTCGCCGCCGCCGAGCAGGGGCTTGGCCATTTCTTCCTCTTCGTTACTGAAGACGGTGATCCTGTAGCCGGCATAAATCCAGTCCGGGGAGGCTTTCGGCCCGGTGCCAGCGGCCATGTCCTGCTCGAAGGCGGGTGCGTCCTTGAGTGTGGAGATCAGCCCGATGGGCCCATGGCACATCAGCGCCGTTACCTTACCCTGCGTGTGGAAGTGCCGGAGAAGCTTGCCGAGGCCAGGGCTGATCAGAAGGTCCTGCATCGGCGCATGGCCGCCCGGAACGTAGACGGCATCGAAGCTCGCATAGCCGGCCCGTTCGATTTGGTCGAGGCTGACAACCGGCGAGTCCTTTTCGTCCGTGATCTTCAGCTTCGTAAGCAGGGCTTCGCTTGTGCGCATCGCCTGGTCGCCGACGACGCCAGCCTCGGCAACAATCTCGCCGAGCCGCTCGCCGCAACGATCGTCGCGCTGGCCGGCGGCTACGACACCATCATTGCCGCCGCCACCTCGGTCGGCAAGAACGTTTTGCCGCGCGTCACTGCTCGACGTCGCCCAGGTCTCGGAATCATCGAGGTGGTCTCCGCCGACACCTTCAAGCGGCCGATCTATGCCGGCAACGCCATCCAGACGGTGCAGACGAGCGAAGCCAAGCGCGTCATCACCGTGCGCACCGCCTCGTTCGCCGCTGCCGCCGAGGGCGGTTCGGCCGCGGTCGAGACGGTTGCGGCCGCCGCCGATCCGGGTCTTTCCAGCCATGTTGCCGATGCGCTGTCGTCGTCGGACCGGCCGGAACTGACCTCGGCGAAGATCATCATCTCCGGCGGCCGCGCACTCGGCTCGTCGGAAAAGTTCAAGGAAATGATCCTGCCGGTCGCCGACAAGCTCGGCGCCGCCGTCGGCGCGTCGCGCGCCGCCGTCGACGCCGGCTACGCCCCGAACGACTGGCAGGTCGGCCAGACCGGCAAGGTGGTCGCGCCCGACCTCTACATCGCCTGCGGCATCTCCGGGGCGATCCAGCATCTCGCCGGCATGAAGGATTCCAAGGTGATCGTCGCCATCAACAAGGACGAGGAGGCGCCGATCTTCCAGGTCGCCGACTACGGCCTCGTCGCCGACCTCTTCGACGTCCTGCCGGAACTCGAAAAGGCGCTGTGATCCTGATGACGAGCAGGATTTGCCGGAAGGCGGGGAGTATCGGTCTTTGGCGGGCGAATACCGAAATCCGCAGGCGGGCCGGGTGGTTGAGCCCTTCGATTTTGGAATGTCAGCATGATCGAAAACGCTAGCGGCCGGAGTGGGCAACACGGGTAGGCTCTTGAAGAGAGATCCAGAACGCACCAGAGACACGATACTGCGGGCCGCCACGGGCGAATTCGCCGCCTATGGCATGGGCGGCGCGCGAATTGACAACATCGCGCGAAGATCAGGCTCGAACAAGCGTATGATCTACCATTATTTTGGCGATAAGGAGGGGCTGTATGCGGAGGTACTGGATCATGCTTTCGCCAGGATGCGGAGTGCCGAGCAATCCTTAGATTTCGACCTCCTCACGCCCATGGAAGGCGTTGAGAAGATCGCTCGATTTATCTGGCAGTACTTTCTGACGAATCCAGAAATTCTAAGCCTTCTTGGTACGGAGAACCTACATCAGGCACGCTTTCTTGACCGATCCTCGAACGGAAAACTGCTCAACCACCAACTGGTGCGCAAGTTGCAGGCGTTAATCCGGCACGGTCAGGCGGACGGCGTGATGAAGGGCGATATCGATGCTTTGAAGGTGTTTCTCACCATGTTGTCCATGAGCTTCTTTTACCTTTCCAACCGGTACACGTTATCAACGATGTTCAACAAGGACCTTGAACAGGAAGACGTACTTGCGAGGTGGGAGGATCATATCGTTCATGTCGTTTCACAGTCGCTCCGGTAGTCAACGTTGGTGGTGCTCGTCGCGGAGCGAGTCACGACAGGGCCGAGGGTCAAGATTCCTTCAAGGCGACGAATGCAAAGGGCGACTCGCCAATGCGCCGGTTCCGTCGCCATCGACCGATCGTCTCAGGTGGGTGGAGACCGGCATGGAGCTGCACTTGCATCGACGCTTCCACTCGGCGCGAAGCCACGGCTGAGCGAAGAAAGCGATCAAAGCCGACCAGCTCGCGCGCTTCGCAAAAAACCGATCATGGTGCGCCCCCGGCCGAGCAGCGAAATATCGGCGATGCTGTAGTCAGCGCCGCCCATCACCCAGTCGCGGCCCGCGAGCCGTTCCCGATTTGTGAGGTGGGAAGCGACTGTCGAGCTCCCGGACTCGATGCCATCGGGACGGGCAGCCGAACCGGCTGCCCCGAGACGGCCATGCCTCATTGCGTGATCATCATCTTTACGGCATCATCGGTGGTCCAAAGTCCGTTCGCCATATATCGGAAATTGACCAGCGCCGCTTGATAGCCATCGCCTTCAGGCAGTTTAGTTGCGGCTATCGCGTCTCGTATGACCGCTACTTCAAATCCCTCTTCGAGGAATTCGCGAAGATGTGATTCAACACACATGTTCGCAAGCATTCCTGCGAGAATTATCTGCGTGACGCCCTGCTTGCGGAGTTGGAAGGAGAGGTCGTTCAGTTGGGGACCGTATAGCTTGTGCGGCGAGGCAATGATCGTTTTGTCGTCCTCGATATACTTCTTGAAATCGGGTAGGAAGTCTGCGCCAGATCCCTCGAAGCCGTCCAATGTATAAGGACCCTTCCGGTCGAAGACGCCAACATCATGCTGAAAGATCTCGAGCGGACCCTGCACCTTCCAGGTATGATCCCAGTGGTAATAATGATGGGGCGATATCGCGACCACCATTCCTGCCTGTTTTGCGGCGGCGAAGAGCTGATCCAGGTGGGGAACAACTTGATGTTCGGTAACACTTTCACCCACGACGGGCCAAGCAAGCCCCTTGGGGCTCATGAAATCATTCTGTGGATCGATAACGACGAGCGCCGCTCTTGAAACGTCGAGTTTCATGTTGCCTTTGGTCAGTGCTGGATTGGCTGGATCTTTGTACAAATCGGCGGCTGACTGTGCATTGGCGGGTGCGCTGGCTGTAATAAGAATAACTGCCCAAGCCAGAATTGCTGATTCGAAATTTCGAAGTTTTTTCAGCTTTTGGACTAACATTGAACTGTCTCCTGTCGACGATATTGTCCGTTACGCCCGAAGTCGGAACTGCGCGTCCGCAATGTATTACCTGGAAGGCGATCAGGAATTGCTTCGTGGTTCTACGCTAAATTAGCAGCAACCAAGCCGAAACTATACTTTGGTTTTGGGGGCGCCGATGAGAACGTTTTCTATCACACCTTGAAAATCCCGGCCGGACAGGAACCCCGCTGTGATAGACCCCGTTCCGTGACGTCATGGCTGCGGTCCCCTTACGCTACTGCGCAAGGGCGAGGCGGACGACGCCGCCTACAAATGGATCAACTTCCTGCTGCGTCCGGAAATCGTGGCCAAGGTTTCGGCCGCGGCAGGCGAGACCATTGCGGTCAAGGACGGCATCAGCCTGTTGCCCGATAACATGCGCGCAGTGGTTGGGGGCCTTCACCGAGGAAGATCTGACGAAGATCAAGTTCGCGGCACACATCCCGCCCGGCGTCGAAGACCTCGACGCCAAGGCGCTCGAGCGGATCAAGGCCGCGACGAACTGATCGGCTTTCTGCGAACGATCCCGGCCGCGCATATACCGGGATCGCAAGGTCGGGTTCTACTCCCTGGCGCGCTTGCTGACTCTCGGGTGCGTTCACAACATTTGCCACTTGGAGCGATCGTTTTTCCTCGTTAGACTCTCGTCATACGCATAGAGCCGGCATCGACCTTGAGACCTGATCTACTGCAATTCGCTGCAGGTGCGCGACGGAAGGACGAGCGTTGAAGGATCCCAAATCTAAAGACAGCGCCGCGCCAAGCGACCAGCCGGCTTACCGCCCGATCGGGTTCCGGGCGATAGCGGCCGCGTTCAGCGTTCGCCGCCCTCCCGCTGTCATCAGCAATGAAAGCGAAGCGGCGTCGGGCGAATCCTTCCTGCCCTCCGGATTTCATTCGCCACCAGACGACTGAACTGGTGGAGACACCAGACACTCACACGCCTGGCGGGAAACGCGGGGCAGCGCCTTGCCCTCAACGAACACGAGTTTGTGTTCTCGGCGCAAGGCCCGCCCCATCAAGTTCAGTTCTTAGCGAAGCAGTAGAGCAGCCCGCCGCCACCCGTGGATTTCAGTGCTTCTGTGCCGCAGCCGCCGCGGCTGGGGTGGGCGGAATTCCAGGAATTGATCCCCGCTTCACGACCACGGCGGTCGTGGTGACCGAGCATTGCGGCGCCTTCAGTGCTGGACGTCCAGTTGTTGCAGGTGCGGTCTTCGCCGGCGGCAAAGGCGGTGCCGTCCGGCTGGCTGCCGGTCAACATGTCGTGCAGGTTCGTTTCGTCGCCCACGCCGCTGATCTGCTCGCCCTTTTCGGTCAGGGCAGTTTCCTTGTTGATGTTGACTTGCTTCGTGTGCAAGGCCTCGACGTTCGCGGCTATTTCTACGCCCTTGGCGTTGACCCAGGGGCCCGAGCCGATGCGGTCGCGGGCATTTACGGCATTGTCACCCTGAGTGCTGAGATAGGCGGCCCATTGGCGGGCGCCTGCGCCTGCCGCCTTGGCCAATTGCCCGCAATGGGCATCGGCACCTTCAAGCCCGCCGAGATCGGCTCCCTTGCCCGGATTGGTGCTGGTAACGAAAAACGTCATATTGGCCTTCGCATCCTGCGCCACGGCCGGCGGGGCCAAAAGAGCCAAGGCAGTGAGGCCACCGGCGGCCATGAGGATATTCGACAGAGATTTCATGTGTTCTCCTGCGCTGTACGTTCACGTTGTCGTGGTCTTAGCCCCGCGGGGCGATGGCTTGAGCAGGGTAGAAACGAGGCGGGGCCTTATCAAATTCCATTTGCCCTTAGCAAAATAAGCAGACGTTATCGAGCGCGCTCATTTCAGCGCCGGCGCGAGGGCGTCGATATCGGCCGCCATACGCATGATTGCCTCCTATGGCACTGTCCGTGTCGGCGCGGCCCCTTCCCAAACGCGTTGCTCGACACGTCATGCTGACTGGCGCTGCTCGGCGTTTTCGGCCTGCTGGATACCGAATGTATTTCGCCGCTTGGAATTATATTTTATGCGAGTGGTATTCCTTGCCGGTTATTGTTGCCGTGAACCCTCGAATTCGCAGCAAATTCGGATCTGGCCTCTCCAGAAGCTTTTTCCTCCTTGCGAGATGAATACAGGCATTGGCCACCGCGGATTGGCTGTCATGCGCAGCCATGTCGGCATGGTCGCATCCGTCCGCTGCCGCACAGTGATCGTGCGGGAGGCCTGCATCCCGCCTGCCGCGCATGGATCGGCGAAGACTGATGACACCGCGGGCATCCACGAGGTTGCTCAATGCTTGCGGCGCGGTCTGCAATTCGCGCGCCTAGCGATGTTCGTAACCAATTCATGATTCCCGCGGGAACGGAACAAGGCACGCGTATCGGCATATCTGATGCGCGCAACCTTACCGGGCATGATGATTTCGAATGTCAAATCGAACATGCCATGGACCGGATGTTGAAGGACCGGCATCGCGGCGCCGCAACGACGGGGCCATGGCGGGGGGCATGGGAGCCTCCGAGCCTTGCTAATTCTACCGATGCTTGTGTCGTGGCCGCCCGCCGACGGGTCATGCGAGGGTTCCCAAATAACCTGCGGGTTATAGCGAGGGCGGCAAATGTCAGTTTACAGGACGGCCGCCGCGTGAGTTATTTTGCCGCGTCTTCAGCGGATTGCGGGAGGCAGAAGTGCTTGGGAGGGCACTGGCAAAGAGATTCTTGAAAAGAAGCATGAGGCGCGTCGGAGCTGGGTTGCCTGCTCCTGTCGATGCGCCTGGCGGAGACGGCTAGGAGGGGGATGCCTTCCTGCTTTGTTGGTGGACAGGCGCTGTGTGGCGCCGGGCCGCCCATTTCACCCCGACGGAAAGGAACGAGAGTGAAGCACGAATTCATCAAAACTCTGGCAACGGCGGCAATTGTCTGCGGCATGTCGTTTGGGGCTGCAAGCGCTCAGGAAGGTATCGACCTGGTCAATGGACAGACCAAGTTTGATATCGACCCGCACCATGCCACGGTTCTGCTAGCATGGAATCATGTGGGAATGTCCACAACCTACGCTGTGGTCCGCGAGTTCGAAGGCACGCTGGATCTGGATCCGGCGAAAGTCGAAGACGCCAATCTCTCGGTGTCGCTGAAGCTCGGCTCGCTTGACACAATGGAGCAAAAGCGCACCGAAGACCTGCAAGGTCCGCGCTTCTTTAACGTCGCGAACTTCCCCACGGCGACCTTCAAGAGCACCTCGGTCAAGCGCACCAGCGATACCACGGCCGACGTGACCGGTGATTTCACCCTGCTGGGGCAGACCAAGCCGCTTACGCTCAAGGTCAAGTACAACAAGGCGTCAAAAAATAAAGACAAGCTCCTGGTGGGCTTTGATGCCGAAACGGTCATTACCCGTGCCGACTACGGTGTTGCGACCCTGGCCCCGATGGTTGGCCCGGAAGTGACGGTGAAAATCAGCACCGAACTGCTTGCCGCCGCAAAATAATATCGCGCATCCCGGGGCTTCGGCCCCGGGGCCATGCCAGCACGAGGAAGAAGAAATGCCCCTGAAGCACGCCAACAGCGATACCGCTGGTGACGCGGTCGGACCGGCGGAAGCCTATGACTGGTTCGCCAAGACGCTGCACTGGGGGATGGCTGCGGCTCTGCTGGGTCTGGGCCTTCTTGGATACTACATGAGCGGCCAGCCATTCTCCCTGCGGACCTTCAAGCTGTTCGATCTGCACAAATCGCTGGGACTGATCATGCTGGGTCTCGCGGCCCTGCGGTTGTTGCGTCGTTGGCAGAAGGGCGCTCCGGAACCGCTGACACAGGACGCCAAGGCGTGGGAGCTGCTGCTGGCCAGGATCGTGCATCTGGCGCTTTACGTGCTGATGTTTGCCGTGCCGATCCTGGGCTGGATCGGCGCTTCTGCCTCGGGATTGCCGATGACGTGGTTCGGCCTTGCCAATATCCCATCGGTAACCCCTGCCGACAAGGAGGTTCAGGACTGGGCCTTCCTCCTGCACGAATGGGGAGTCTGGCTGCTGCTGGCCTGTGTCGGCCTGCACGCTGCCGGCGCGTTGAAGCGCCATTTCATGCTGAAAGATGAAACGCTTGTGCGAATGCTGCCGTTCGGCTGGGCCTTGGCTGCCCGCCTGCGTCGGTAAATGCGCCTGCCAGAATACTGAGGTTAGAATGATGTACCAATCCTGGAAGCTGGTCTGCGCCGCCGTCGCGCTGATCTTCGGTATCAGTTCGCCCGCCGTGGCGATCGAGTGGCAGATGCTGCCGGAAAAGAGCACGCTCACTTTTGAGGGCACTCAGACAGGCAGCGCCTTTTCCGGTAGTTTCGGCAAATTCGACGCAGACATCGTGTTCGACCCGGCGGCGCCGGGAAACGCGAATATTTCGGTGGTCGTCGAGACGGCCTCTTTCTCAAGCGGGTCTTCAGACCGCGACTCGCAGGCGGTCGGGCCTGAATGGTTTGCGACAGAAGCCTTTCCGAAAGCGCAATTCACTGCAACCGCGGTGGAAAAGCGGGGCGATGGCTGGCTGGCCAAAGGAAAACTGCGCATCAAGGAAGCAGAATTACCCGTAGAGTTGCCCTTCACGCTGACGGTCAATGGGGAGAGCGCCGTCGCCGAGGGAGAGATGAAGTTGGATCGCACCCAGTGGAGTGTGGGAACCGGCGACTGGTCGGATGGCAGCTTTGTCGGTACCGACGTGACTTTGCATTTCCATGTCGAAGCGACGAGCCGGGTGGCGGTGGGAGAGTAGCCTCGCCGAAGGGCCAGCAACATGATGATAGCGTTGGTGCCGCGGCAGGCACCATGGCGGAAGCGGAGCGGGATGCATAGCGGGGCCCATGTGCTCACGGCCATGTCATTGCTCCATTATCGGCTGTTGCGTTGCTCGGTCGGTGGGGCTGCTTTCCTGATGACCGGTTGCTTCCTTTGGCCGTTGGGATGGCGGATGCTGTCGCACTCTTGATCGGGCACCGATCCGGCGCCTGCCAGGTCTGGCCTTTGTTTGCAGTCTGGCAACAATGATTGCAGGAGCATACTGGCCCTCGATGCTATTGGGGGCAAATACGATCCGTTCGAGACCCTCGGCTTCAACTTCAGCACGGATCTGGGTCTCTCGCCCGCATGGAGGTGTTGGGAGTGCGACTTGCGCTGGCGGCAATGCCGGCGATCTTTCGGTCTGCGCCTAGCTTTTGGTGCAGGTCCGTCAAGGCTGATGCCGCCTGAAACAGGCAGCAGCTTTACGGAAAGAATACCGCAGGTTCCCAGCCGGGCTATGCGTCGCGCGGCGGGAATGGGTGAGGAGAGAAAGATGACGCGAAGACTGTTCAATCCGCGCCTTCGGCTGCGCCACATCGTCTGTTTTCTCGAAGTGGCGCGTTTGGGGGGCATCGCCAAGGTGGCGATGGAACTCCATATAACGCAGCCAGCTGTCACCAAGACCATCCAGGACCTGGAAGAACTGTTGGGTACTGCACTGTTTGTGCGCGGGTATCGGCAATTTACCCTGACCGACGCCGGGAAGGTCTTTTTGCACTATGCCTTGAGCAGTGTGAACATGTTGCGACAGGGCTGCAACATTCTCGAAGATATCGAGAAGAACAGCACGATTGTACGGGTAGGGGCGCTGCCAACAGCATCGTCGAGTGTCCTGCCCCCCGCCGTCAAGGAATTTGCCGACCAGAGCATCAGGGCAAAGCTGGTGGTGGTGACCGGCCTGAACGATTATTTGCTGTCGCAACTGCGGCTGGGGGATCTGGATTTCGTCATTGGCCGCATGGCCGATCCGGAGAAGATGACCGGACTGACTTTCGAGCATCTCTGTTCGGAAAGGGTGGTGTTGGCGGTCCGCCCGGGCCATCCCCTGCTCGAAGAACCGTTGCAGTTTGATCGAATTGCCAATTATCGCCTGATCATTCCCCCCGTCGGGTCGATCATCCGTCAGTCGGTGGAAAAGATGTTCATGATGCACGGCATCACCAAGTTCGACGACGCCATCCAGTCGGTCTCGAGCAATTTCGGACGTGGTCTGGCCTGCGCATCGGACTATGTATGGGCCATTTCAGAAGGTGTCGTCAGGCATGACGTGGAGGCTGGCACTTTGGTTCTGCTACCCGTAGACACCACAGAAACTGCAGGCCCTGTGGGGCTGACCAAGCGGGTCGACTACACGCCAAGCTTTGCAGCAGATGCCCTTATGACGATCTTGCGCAACACGGTGACCGCATCGACAACGATCTGACCGCTGCATTCGACGAGGTAACACCCGGAAGCGAGGCTAGCCCGCGATCGGATTGGGATAGATGCTACGCGTGATGCACGCGAGCGTATATATCATAAGTTGCAGATCGCCGGACCCGATTTCGGGTGCCCATTGTTTACTTTGGCGCCATGACGCTCCGTAGAAAGATGACGGAGCAAAGCTGGCGGTTCACTTTCATTGATGCATCACGAGGTTGTCCGCATCCTTGCTGAAGGAATTCATTCCTTTTCGTATGGTAAAGGACGACCAATGTTCCGCATTTGCGGTAATCATTCGCATCTCTAAATTATGGTCCGCGCGCGTATTATTTCCAGATGCGCGCGCGATTTCCGTGACTATTCCACGGTTGATCAGAACAGCTACGATAATTCAGCGGTTATGTTGCAATCTCCTCTTTTCATTTTACATCTGCCGGTCCCGCAGATACCCGAAACTATATCAGATGCGCGGATTTGCCACTGGTCGGTTAGGGATCGACTTTTTCATAGGGGAGGACATCGTGAAGACACTAAAACTCGCAGTAGTTGCATTTGCATTGTTGGGGGGCGTTGCCCATGCGGACGTGATCAAGGTCGGCGTTGTCGGGCCGTTCTCGGGCCCCTTCGCGCTGCAAGGCAAAAGCTTCAAGGCCGGGATCGACGCCTATATGGCGGTTAACGGCAACACCGTTGGCGACGACACTGTCGAGATCGTGTATCGCGATATTCCAGCCGCCGATCCGGCTCAGTCCCGCGCCCTGGCGCAGGAGCTGATCGTGAAGGAAGGTGTGCAATATCTGGCGGGCTTTTATTTCACGCCCGACGCGCTTGCTGCGACCGCGCTGCTCGAGCAGGGCAATGTCCCGATGGTGGTGATGAATGCCGCCACTTCGGCGATCGTCACCAAAAGCCCTTACGTGATCCGCACCTCGTTCACGCAGTACCAGGTTTCGTCGCCCATCGCGCAGGTTGCTTTCAACGCCGGTGCAAAAAAGGTCATCACGGTCGTTAGCGATTACGGGCCGGGCATCGACGCTGAATCGGCCTTCAAGGTTGCCTTCGAGGCGGCTGGCGGGAAGACCGTGGAATCGGTTCGCATGCCGATGTCCACCAACGACTATGCGCCGATCATGCAGCGCATCAAGGATTCGGGCGCGGAGGGCGTCTTCGCCTTCCTGCCGTCCGGCCCGACGACGCTCGGCTTCGTCAAGGCCTTCAACGAGAACGGCCTCAAGGACGCGGGAATCAAGTTCTTCGCGCCGGGCGATCTGACGCAGGAATCCGATCTGCCGGCGCTGGGTGATGCGGCCGTCGGTATGCAGACGACCTTCCACTACGCGATCTCGCACGACTCGGACGCAAACCGTAAGTTCGTCGAAGCCGCAGGCAAGGCCATCGGCAACCCTGCCGAGGTCAACTTCCCGGCCGTCGGCGCCTTCGATGGCATGCATGTGATTTACAAGATGATCGAGGCGACGGGTGGTGAGCAGGATGCCGCCAAGGCCGTTGATGCGATCAAGGGCCTTTCCTGGGAGAGCCCGCGAGGTCCGGTCGCGATCGATCCGGAAAGCCGTCACATCACGCAGAACATCTACCTGCGCGAAGTCGCCAAGGCCGAGGACGGGACCTACTACAACAAGGAAATCCAGACCTTCGAAAAGCAGGGCGATCCTGGTCTGGCATACGTCAAGTAAGTTTCCTCCCCCGCGGCCGCCTTCCCGCCCTTGCGCGGGAGGGCGGCTGCCAGGCAGAAAATACATTAGGGCGCTTTCATGCAAACGGTCTTGAGCATAGCGGTCGATGCACTCGCTTACGGCATGGTGCTGTTCGTGATCTCCATCGGCCTTTCCGTAACCATGGGGCTTATGCGGGTTGTCAATCTCTCGCATGGCGCATTCGCGATGATTGGGGGCTATATCGCCTCCTATGCCGCCCGCGACATGGGGATTGGTTACGCGGCGGCGGTCATCCTGGCTGTTGCCGGTACGATCGTCATCGCCATCCCGATCGAGAGGCTGCTTTATCGCCGCATCTATGGTGCGCCGGAACTGGCGCAGGTGCTGATGACGATTGGCATAACCTTCTGCATCATCGGCATTGCAAACTATGTCTTCGGGCCAACTCTCAAGACCATTCCCACCCCGGAGGCCCTGCGCCATTCGGTCAGCCTCGGGTTTCGCACGATTTCGGCGCACCGGCTGTTTGCGATCGGCAGCGGCTTCGCGGTCGCCGTCGGCCTGTGGTGGTTCATCGAGCGCACTGCTTTCGGCGTGCGGCTGCGTGCTGCAGTGGACAACGCGGCGATGGCTGCCGCCCTTGGGGTGAAGACCCAGGTCGTCTACGCGGTCAGCTTTGCGGTTGCCGTGGGGCTCGCCGCTTTCGGCGGCGTCGTTGGAGCAGAGCTGTTGCCGATCGAGCCTTACTACGCCCTTCGCTACATGGTGACGTTCCTTGTCGTCGTATCGGTCGGAGGCGCAGGATCAATCGTCGGGGCGCTTGGCGCCTGCTTGCTCCTGGGCGGAATCGATACCACTGGACGCTACCTGATGCCCGAGTTCGGTGAGTTTTTCTTCTACCTCGCGGTTATTGCCATCGTCTGCCTGTTCCCGCGCGGCCTAATCGGAAGGACCAACTGAGCACATGTCCATGAGCCTTGTTAACCACGTCGGCGATCGCCGCGCCCGCCTCAATCGGGACGCCATAGGTGCCATTGCCATCATCGCCGTCGCAGTCTGCGGATATTTCCTTTTTCCCAATAACCTAGCGCTGCTGACGCGAGTTACTGCGATCGCGCTGCTGGTGCTTTCCATCGACTTGGTTACCGGCTATTGCGGCGTGGCAACGCTTGGGCAGGCGGCGCTGTTCGGCGCCGGGACTTATGGCGCAGGGATTGCCGCTGTCCATTTCGGAATCACCGATCCCATCGTCATGTTGCTGATCGGGGTCGCGGCCGGAGCCGTCGCCGGGCTGCTCTCGGGATTTGTCGTCCTGCGCGCCCACGGTCTTCCTCAACTCGTCCTGTCGATTGCGCTCGTTCATCTCGCTCACGAAGCGGCAAACAAGGCGTCCGGCTGGACAGGGGGCAGCGACGGCCTTTCCGGAATCACGCCAGATGCGATCTTCGGCGTGTATCAGTTCGATCTGTGGGGCCGCACTGCCTATGCTTTTGGCATCGTCATCCTGGTCGTCGTTTTTCTGGTGCTGCGCCAGCTGGTGCGCTCGCCTTTCGGGATGCTGTGCCGCGGCATCAAGCAGGATCCAGTCCGTGTGCGGGCCATGGGCGCTTCCGTTCATGGAACGCTGATCAGGATGTACGCGATTTCGGGGGCAGTGGCCGGTGCAGGTGGTGCGCTGAATGCGATCTCTACTCAGGTGGTAGGCCTCGACAGCCTCTCCTTCACGCTTTCCGCCGAGGCACTGGTCATGCTGGTTCTGGGTGGCACGGGCTCACTTTACGGGGCATTGGCGGGGACGCTGGCTTTCATATGGTTCGAAGATGTCGTTTCGGCCGCCAATCCTTTCCATTGGCTTACCATTGTCGGCGCTCTGTTGATTGCGGTCGTGTTGTTTGCTCCGAAGGGTCTTTACGGCTCGACAGCAGCCTATCTTGAGCGCCGGGCGAGGAAACAGGCATGAGTGCGATTTTCGAGGTCCGGAACCTGAAAAAGACCTTCGGCGGCCTGGCGGTTACAAACGATGTGTCGCTGGTGATGAAATCGGGAGATCGCGTGGCGCTGATCGGACCGAACGGCGCCGGCAAAACCACCTTTGTCAATCTGGTGACGGGAAACCTGAAACCCAGTTCCGGCAGCGTTCATATGGCCGGGGCCGATGTGAGCCAGCTCGGTCCGACTGAACGGGTGCGTCTGGGCTTGGTACGATCGTTTCAGGTAACGCGGCTGTTTTCCGAAATGACGCCCGAGGAACATGTGGCTCTGGCGATCCTGCAAAGGGAATCGCGTTCTGGCCGCATGTTTTCCAGCCATCGCGCCATGCCCGACGTGATGGAAGAGGTGTATTCGCTCCTGTCGCGCCTCGGGATCGCACAGCTTGCGGGCCGTCGTGTGAGTGAGATCGCCTACGGCCAGCAACGACTGCTGGAACTCGCTCTGGCGCTTGCGCTGAAACCGAAAGTGCTTTTGCTGGATGAACCGGCTGCCGGGGTGCCGCAAAGCGATACCGCGCGGATCGAACGGGCGATTGCCGATCTGCCTTCGGATCTGGCCGTGTTGATGATCGAGCACGACATGGACCTGGTGTTCCGCTTCGCCAAGCGCGTGGTCGTTCTGGCTGCGGGCGAGATCATCTTCGACGGCCTGCCTGGGGATGTTACCAAGGACAACCGCGTCCGCCAGGCCTATTTGGGGAGCTATGCCGATGACAGCTGCGTCGCTTGAGATTTCCGGCCTCTGCGCGGGTTACGGCCCAACGCGCGTCCTGGAGGATATTTCTTTTTCCGTCTCCGCCGGGAAAAGGCTGGGCATTCTTGGGCGCAACGGCATGGGCAAATCGACGCTGTTTGCCACCCTCGCAGGCCAGACACGCCGTTATGGCGGCGCTATTCAAATGAACGGCGAGAATATCGAAGGGGCCGACAGCGCCACCCGTGCCTTGAAGGGTCTGGGTTATGTGCCGCAGTCGCGTGACATCTTTCCGACGCTGACGGTCGAGGAGAATCTGTTTGTTGGTCTGAAGGCTCGACCGAAATCGGCGATCGAAGAAGCGTATGCAATGTTCCCGCGACTGAAGGAGCGACGCCGCAACCTGGGTTCGCAGCTTTCGGGGGGCGAGCAGCAGATGCTGACGACGGCGCGGACGATTCTGGGGCAGCCTTCGGTGTTGTTGCTGGACGAGCCGTTGGAAGGCCTCGCCCCGGTCATCTGCGAAGAGCTGATGGAAGCCTTCGGCAAGCTGGCGGCCTCGGGGGAGATGACGATTTTGCTGGTCGAGCAGCGCATCCAGAGTGCGTTGGACTTCGCAGATGAGGTGATCATCCTCGAGCGCGGCCGGATGGCTTGGTCGGGAACGCCGAAGGAGCTTTCGCAGGACGAGCACACGGTGGAAACCCTGCTCGGAGTGGGTGGGCTGCATTAAGCCGTAAATGCCGGCTTTGCCGGCGCTTGCTATGCTATTCAGCGTCGCTTGACTTGTCAGCGACGCCGCGTAGATCTGTGCGTATATACGAGAAGTTCGAAGTAATTATAAGGTTATACGGGGAACGCAATTTATCATTTTACACAACGTGTATTCTGATGAAGTAGTTACTCCCGCAAATGTCCGCAGTGCTTGCTTATCTCTATGAAAAATACCTGCGGACAACCTCGATAAAGTCTTCCCGGGATGGGAGAAGGGGACCTTTAGCATGAAAATGAACTGTTTGATTGCGGCTTTTGCGCTGGCGCTGAGTGCCGGTGCGTCTGCCGCACAGGATGCGGTGGTCAGCCGCCCGGCACTAACCGCAAGTGGTGCCAAGGCCTTGGCCGGCGCCTGCTTTGCCTGGGCCAAGGAAGCCCGTCCGGACCGCGACATCGCCGTGGCGGTGGTCGATGCCGGTGGAGCGCTGATGTACTACGAGCGCACCGATGGCGCGACGGCACAAACCGGAGCCTATGCCCTCGGCAAGGCGGAAACTGCCCGCCAGACCGGCAGCCTCAGCGGCGCCGATATGGACCGGCTGACGAAGAACCCGCCGGATCTTCAGGTGCTGACGTTCAACCGGTTGGGCCTGCAAGGGGGCGCGGCGATCCGAGCGGCCGACAAGACGCTTCTGGGCGCCATTGGTGTTTCGGGGATGGCTTCGGCCGAAGACGAGCTTTGCGGCAAAACCGCAATCGAGAAAGTTGTCGGTTCCACTTCGTGACCCGGTGACGGCGCTTGCCGGTCGGCAACTCGTCGGCCTGGCCAAGGGAAATAACACGCAGAGAAGACGGCGGCGGAATAACCAGCAGCGTGAATTTCGCGTGTCAGAAGGAATTTGATCGCCGGCTGTGACGAGAGTTTACTGCTCACGGGCGATCTACAACTCAAGGAGGAGTTACAATGCTGAAGAAATCTGTTGTTACCCTGGTGGCTGCGACGGTCCTGTCCACCGCAGCTGTCATCCCAGCAACTGCACACCATTCGACCGGCGCCTTCTACACCGACGAGCGCGTGGATGTCGAAGGAAAGGTTGTGGAGTTCCTTTACGTGAATCCGCATGGCCAGCTGGTCATTCAGGATGCTGCGGGCGCTTTCTGGGTTGGCGAGATGAGCAGCGTTCTGGGCCTTCAGCGCGCCGGCCTGACCAAGGCAAAGCTGCCCGTCGGCACCAACATCAAGATCAACGCACAGAAGTCGCGTGACGGCAGCAATCGCGTATTCGTGCGCCTGATTCAGAAGGACGGCGCGGACGTCTACAAGAATGAACCTGAAGCTTGATGGCTGGTCGTGACCTTTTGGGAGGACAAATGAACGTGAAAAGCTTGAAGTTTACATTTGGTGCAGCTCTTGCAGTAGTAATGATGGCTGGTGGCGCACACGCTGCCGATGCTGCTGCACCTGAGAAGAAAGTTGTCCGACACGAAAGTAAATTGGACAAGAAGGTGCCCCAGCCATTTTGGGTGCAGATTCCTCCGTCAAAGGAAACCCTCGAAAGCACCAAGATTCCGCGCACGGCCGATGGCCTGCCGAACATCTTTGCTGAATGGGTGGCGAACTGGCGCACCATTGCACCCGATGGGCGTGAGCCACGCGAACTGCGTCCGACTGACCGCATCAAGCCGGAGGACTTTGCAAGCAAAGAAAAGTACATGGAATTCGTGAATCGTGACATGAGCACGAATCCGGCGAACAGGTGTATTCCTTCAGGCGGTGCCCGCATCGTATCCTCGCCCTACAAGCTGGAAATCGTGCGCACCGAGGAAGGCGCTCGTCACCAGAAGGTAGTCTTCCTGAACGAACAGTACAGCATCATCCGCCGGGCCTACGTCGGCGACTTCAAGATTCAGCCGAATCAGGAAGTGCGTGGTCAGTGGGGTGCTTCGAACGGCGAATGGCAGGATCGCAGCGGCGACGGCAAGCCGGACACGTTCTTCGTCAAGACCACAGGCCTCAACGGTTCCTGGCTTGAGCAGCCGGGCCTCACCTATGATGACGGCACGGAGTTCACCGAAGAATACTGGCTGAGCGAGGATGGCAACACCCTCCACATGCTGGAAACGATCACCGATCCGAAGACCTATAGCAAGCCAATCAAGCACCATATCTGGTGGAGCCGCGCCAAGACCGACGCAGAAGCAGTTCATGATGAATATATCTGCTACGTGGAAAGTGCTACTCCGGAACTTCTGCTGCTGAAATACAATAGTGCCAAGAAGTAATTCTTGAGAATAACCTCGGCCTGCAGTCATTTCGGGCCGGGGTTTTTGACCTTGTCGCGTGGTCACCGGCCGTCCTAGGGAGAGGCAAAGGACGGTAATTCAAGGAGAGGAAAATGCTCACATTCGCTGAGTGGATTGCGCAAACGGCAATCAGTCAGTGGTTGCAGGTCCAGGGATGGTGGTTTGTCCCGGCTGTACAATCGATTCATATTCTGGCGATCGCGGTTGTGCTGTCGTCGCTGCTGATGCTCAATACGCGCCTTCTGGGGCTGAGCGGAAGCGGACTGAGCATCCCCCAGGTAGCGCATCGGTATCTGCCCTGGCTGTGGTGGGGCCTTCCCATACTGGCGGTTACGGGCACTTTGCTGATTGTGGCTGAGCCGGTCCGTTCGCTGTGGAACGTTGCGTTCTGGATCAAGATGGCACTGCTGCTCGTTGCCCTGGTGCTGACCTTGCGCTTTCAAGGCTATGCCCGGATGGATCCGGGATTTTGGGAGAATGCCGCCAACAAAACACGGATCAGGGGCTATGCCGTCCTGAGCCTGCTTGTCTGGCTCGGCATCGTTTTTGGCGGCCGGTGGATCGGCTACGTCAACGCGTGATCCGCAGGTCCGAAGGAATTACATCATGCAGAATTTTATTTCCTGGCTGGGTCAAAGTTCGGTTGCCCAGGCCATTCAAATCTCCGGCTGGATGTTCCCGACCATCGAATCCGTCCATGTTATTGCGATATCGTTGGTGGTCGGCGTGATTGCAATCATGGATCTGCGTTTGCTTGGGCTGACCTCCGGGACGCGTGCAGTGACGGCAGTGAGCCGCGATACCCTGCCCTGGGTCTGGGCGGCCTTTGTGCTCGCGGTCATTTCGGGTGCGCTGATGTTCGTCAGCAATGCTGAAACCTACTACAACAACCGTGCGTTTCTGATCAAAATGGGGCTGATGGTCCTGGCCGGCATCAATATGCTGGTGTTTGAGTTGATCACTTTCAGGTCGGTTGCCCAGTGGGACCGCGATGTCAGCCTGCCCGCTCCGGCCAAGATCGCTGCAGCCTTGTCGCTGTCGCTGTGGATCGGCGTGGTCGTTTTCGGCCGTTTGATCGGCTTCACGCTGGATTTCTTCTCCGGGGGCGCGTCCCAGTATCTTACCACCCTACGATGATGGTCCTCTCCTTCCGCCATGGTAGCCGCCGGGCGTGCGGGGTCACGGTCCGCCCGCGTGCCCGGCTCCCTTAGCGAGAAGAATGTTCCCAGTCACGATCTAGCGATCGCGAACAACTGGTCGGCGGAACTGTTGTACCTCGCGCCAGGCATATTGCGCGCCCGCAATGTTTCCGGCGACGATAACCCCCAGTGCTTCGAGAATCATCGAGCGCATATCCGCGTCGAAATCGCGTCGGGTCACCAAGCGCAGCGTTCGAGTGACCTCAGGATCGACGATACGGCGCGCGGCAAGCTCGCCGGCGGTGATCGCATCGAAGAACGCACCGATCGGCACCACGGTGCATCGTCGTCGCAAGCGCATAAGCTCACGGCGTAGCTCTATGGCCTCGGCCTCGAAACTGACGTTGAGCCGCACATCGTGCTGCCTTGCTGTTTCCTCGATGCGCTGCCGTGTGTTCCGGATCTGGCCGTCCAGCACGAGCGGAAAGGAGGATAGGTCCCGAAAGGGTACGTCGCCCTCTTCCGGTTTGACAATCGATGGCGCGCCGACGAGGAACATCGGTTCTTCGACCAGCGCCACCTCCTCAAGACCATGCGCGATATCGGTATCGTAGCATAGAGCGGCATCGATCGCCCCATCGATGACCAGAGTGATCAGATCGTCGGTCATTGCGGAATGCGGTTGCAGCTGAATGCCATGGGTTTCGTCGAGTCGCACCATCAACTCGGGGACGAGCAACCGGCCCGGCGTCGGCGGAAAACCAAACCGGATCTTCGCTCTCGCCTCGGCGCGGAGCGCCGCCATGGCGGCCTTCGCCTTCTCCACGCGCGCGAGAATGTCCTGGGCGTTGACGAGCAGGATCTTTCCCGCGGCTGTAGGTTTCACGCCTCGCGCACCGCGCTCAAGCAGTTTCATGCCGATCTCGTCTTCCAGATCGCGAATCTGTTGCCCGAGCGTCGGCTGTGAAATGTGCATGGCGTCAGCCGCAAGCGTGAAGCTGCCCATCTCGATGGCGCGGACGAAGAATTCGAGCTGACGAAGTTTCACCGGGGAACACCTTTTCACTCAAGCTAAAGGAAAAACCTTCCGCTCACAATGGAATTTCGTTCTTGTTGGCGTGGGTCCGGGTTTTTACAGTTCACCTGCTCTGTTGCGGTATCAACCGAGGAGAAGGATGACCGCCTTACGCAGAGCTAGACGACGAATTCAGGGAGGTATTCGTGTCGCTGGCCATAGCGGGAAGTAATCGTCTGGCGGGCACCGCCGCATTGTCGAATGTCTGCGCCGAAGGACTGCAGTCGCTGCGCAATGCCCGTCGGGGAGGATGGCAGACCGCACAGGAGCATCTGCGCATACTGACCAATGGCCGCTGCCGCTTCTTTGCCGACTCGACGGACGAGAACTCCTTCTATTCGGGCGCCAACCTGCGGCTCGGCCGCATCAGTTTGCAGTACTTTCATTATGACTGGCCGAAAGAATGCCGGACGCGGACGGAGCGATCGGCCGGACAGGATCTTGCCCTCTACATCCCGCTTGCCGGTTCGTTTTCCGCCCAGCAGCGCATGCGCACGGTTGAAGTCCAGACCGGCGACATCCTCGTTGTCGGCTCTGCTGGGGAGATACAACGGACCTGGCAGGGCCGAAGCGAGCTCATCAACGTCGGGCTACCGCTCGAAACCCTGAACCGCCTGCTGGTCATGGAATACGGGCTTGATGCGGATCAGACGATCCGATTCCAGCCGCTGACGCTGATGAAGGCCGAGCAGGCGCCGACGCTCATCAAGTTCGTGGAATCCATCGTGCGCGATGCCGCCACGGGCGCACCGATCTTCTCCGATCCCCTCGTTGCAGGCCCGGCACAATCGACGCTTCTTCATATCCTGCTGCGTTCGCTGCCCCACAATCACTCGGACCATGTGAATGGAGATCGTAGCGCAATCGCGCCTTATTACGTCCGGCGCGCGGAGAGCCACCTTATCTGTCATCTGGCCGACGACGTAACAATCGAAGATCTGGCCGAGGTCGCCGGCGTCAGCCCCCGGACGATCTATTACGGCTTCAAGCAGTACCGCCACATGACGCCGATGAAGCTCCTCAAGCGCATGCGTCTGAACAAGGCGCGCAGCGATCTCTTGGAGTCCTCGATGGGCCCACGGACGGTATCTGAAATTGCCAGCCGCTACGGCTATTGTAATGCCAGCCAGTTTTCTAGGGATTACAAGTCCCTGTTTGGGGAAAGCCCGCAGCTCACGCTACGCCGCGCCGGAGCCTGCTGACCTGCAAACCATCCGTCTGCAGCTGCCGACAAGGCTCCGCAGCCAGAGTTGTCGGCCAGGCGACCACCCATGAGAATGCAGCAAGTCAAGTGCCACAGCGTCCCTTGCGCCTCCGATTAGGCGCGCGGCGCTGTGGATCGTCTCATTGTTTCATTGAAACAGTGACCTCAGTGCCTGATTGCGCTAGACGGCTATGGCCGGCTGAAAGTCCGACCGCTGCTGCCACCGGCAGAATTGCATGACCTGTCTCCCGACCGTCTCCAGCTGGAACTTTGCCGCCATGTCCACGACCTCGCCCTCGCTGTCAAAGACCGGTAGCGACGTGTTGATCACCGCGCCGAGAGGTGTCGGCCATCCGCGCAAGGCATGAACGATCGAACGAAGCGCCTGGAGCGTCTGGCCCGCCCCCTGCCAGCCGGCAGCACAGCTGATCAGTCCGACCGGCTTGCCGTCGAAATAGGGTCGTTCGTCGGTACGCATCTCCTCGGTGTAATCCAGGGCGTTCTTCAGCAGACCCGAGATCGAACCGTGATAGGCGGGCGAGGAAATGATGACGCCATCGGCCCGGCGCATGGCCGCAAGAAGGTTGGTCACCTCGGCAGTCCACGTATTACCGGCGGCGGTGTACATCGGCATGATCAGGTCGTCACCGCCGATCAGCAACGTCTCGGCTCCCTCTCCGGCTGCCGCCGCCAGACTGATTTCAAGTGCTTTCTCCGAAGATGACCTCGGCTTGGGCGTGCCACCTATGCCAAGAATGAAAGGACGCGCGCGATCAGTCATCAGTTCGTCTCCTGTTCCCAAGGCTAATTTCGGACAACGCTAGACAAGCCTTTCGGTAGCGCCAATCGCAAACCGGGCCGCGCGGACAATCCATTGCAGCACCAGCACGACCCCTGCATCGAGCCGCGCCTCGAGAGCATCGGGGACGTCAACCCGGATGCGCCGCCGAACGCGTCGCCTGTTCCAGGATCGCCTGGAACAGAATGCTGTCCGGATCGGTCAGATCGTTCAGGATCGACAGATGGTTGCGGCCGTGGCGATAAACCAGTCTGGAGCCTCCGGCGGGGCGCGACAGGTGAAGCGCCAGCATCTGGGCTTTCATGCCGGGAGGGTCGCCGTCGGCGAGCGCAATGACCATCGGCGTGTCGGGTAGCCGCCCGGGGAGCGGACTGAGCGCCTCCGCCTCGCTGCCCGTCAAGCCGAGGTCGTAGGGGCTGTCGTTCACAAGCAGCGGCCGCAGGTCGAGCACGCCGCTGATCAGCGTCAGCCCGGATAACATCTTGGCGGTTCCGGGAATGCAGGCAGCGGCCGCGGCCAACATCGCGCCAGCGGAATGGCCGACAAGGTGAATCCGGCCCGGATCGCCGCCAACAGAGTCGGCGTTGTTGCGCAGGTGGTCGATCGCTGCTCTCACTGCCGAAATCATCTCGACCATAGTCGCCGTGGGGCGCAAGGGATATCCGATTGCCGCCCACACGCAGCCGGCATCCGCGAAGGCCGAAGCCGGATGGAATCGTTCTCGCGGACAACCGCTGGCCCAACCGCCGCCATGCACGAAAGCGACGATGGGGCGCGTGGCCCCGCAGGCGGCGGGCATCACCGCCATGATGCCTCTGTCGCCTTCGGCGTACCGAAGCTCGGGGATCGCCTGAGGCAAGGTGAGTATGGCCGCGCTTCTCCGGGCCAACTCCGCCTGGATGGCGGCTATGCCCGGGGTCGCGGCGGCGACATCATAATTGTGCCAGGAGTGATGCATGACCGTCCGATCTCGCTCGTTGAACTGGCGCGACTATCGGGGTTTCGCCGACGAAGGCCAAAGCGGTGATGCGCAGTCAGCAAAGAGCATTGCACAGCCAGGCAGGTTCTTGCAGCCCGGCGCATGCCAGAACAGCGCCGCAAGGCGTAAACGCTTCCGTTGAGGAGGACATTTGCACAGTGGTGGCAATGAATCCGCGCTTTGGTCGTTGTCCCTATCGCTCTCGGGCGAGAGGCTGCTAAACTGCCGACGGAATGCCATGAGGGGGAGCCTGCGACAGCCATGCAAACGAATCCGTTGACCAATTCCAACAAACTGAAGCTCGGCGTCTTCCATCTGAACGGGAACAGCGGGGCGCGAACCCTGGTGCCGGAGCGTTATCGGCTGAGTTGGGACAATGTCCTTGCCGCTGTTCGCCGTGCGGACGCCGCCGGTTTCGAAGCGATCGTGCCCTATTCGCGCTGGGCCAGCGAGACCCCGGACTTTCGCCATCAGAGCGCCCAGACCTTCGAGACTCTGACCTGGGCGGCCGCAGTGGGCGCCGCCACGAGCTACAGTTCCATCATGAGCACCGTCCATGTCATGCACATGCATCCGGTCTATGCAGCCAAGGCAATGGCGACGATCGACCATGTTACGCGGGGCCGCTTCGCCCTCAATGTCGTGTGTGGCTGGGTGCCGGAGGACATGCGTATATTCGGCCACGAGGATATCGGCAACGAGGGCCGTTATGCCTATGCCGACGAATGGGCGCAGATACTCAAGCTGCTGTGGGCGGGAGACAAGCCGGCGAGCTTCAAGGGAAACTACCTGGCGATCGACGAGGCGTGGTCTGATCCGAAGCCGCTGCAGCAGCCGAGGCCGCTGATGATGAATGCCGGCGGATCGGATCAGGGCAAGCAGTTCGTCGGCAAGCATTGCGACATCGCCTTCATCCGGACCGAGAGCCATGAACGAATGAAGGCTCAGGCGGCCGCCTACCGCAGTTACGTCAAGGAGACCCATGGCCGCGATATCCAGATCTGGATCCAGGGCTATGTCGTGCAACGGAACAGCTACGAGGAAGCCCAGCGCTATCTAGAGAACTATGCCGTCGACAATGCCGATGTGGAGCATGTCGAGGCGATCCTGAAGCTGCGCAACCGGCCGCTGGAAGGTGCTGAAGCAATCAGCTACCGCAGAAATCTCGGGGCGGGTCCCGGCGGTTTGCCTGTCATCGGCTCACCGGCGGATATTGCCGAGACGCTGACAGAACTTGCAGATGCAGGGATCGACGGCGTGTTGATGAGCTGGGTCGATCCGATCAGCGGCATCGAGCAGTTCAGCAGGGACGTCATGCCGCTATTGGAAAAGAAGGGCCTGCGAGCACCTGTCCCGACGCGCACCGCCGCCTAGCCATATTTCCTTAAATCGTAGCAATTCAAAGCGCTACGGCGTCCAGCGCGCGTCTGATAAGACGCGCGGCGCTCTCGGAAGAAGCACCGCAGCTACCGGTTTGCCTAGGACTGGATCGCGTAAAGCGGTCCGGTCTTTTGTTTCAGCCCCATTGATCGGCTTCGCCTATGGCGCGACGCCGAATGAAACGGTGGATATCCTCGGAAGACGCATCATCGGCCAGCTTTGTTGCGCTGGATCGCAGTCGCTTGCAGGCTCGAGATAGCCGTCCTGAGCCCGCTGGCTAAAGATTGGAGCACGGAAACAGCAAACTTCCGATCCGGTCGGACATGCGTCGAAGCCGCTCCGGTCTTCTGTTTGCGCAAGTGGTCAATGGGGTTATTGCGATGGAATTTGGCGTCCTCGATCATCTCGACATCAGCAGCAAGCTGCCGCTGGCGGAGCATTACGAGAACCGGATCCGCTTCGTCGAGGCGCTGGAGCGCTCAGGCTTCTACGCGTATCACGTCACCGAACATCACTGCACCCCTCTGGGCGGTTCGGGCTCGCCGAGCGTCGTCTTGTCGGCGCTCATTCAACGTACGAAGTCGATCCGGCTCGGGACCATGGTCTATTCGCTCCCCACCCATCATCCGATCCGGCTGATAGAGGAGATTTGCCTGCTCGACCAGTTGAGCTGCGGCCGTCTCGATATCGGCTTCGGTCGCGGCTCAGTCCCGTTCGAGCTTACTTACTTTGGTGTCGATCCCAGCGAGGCGCAGGAGATCTATTCGGAGGCCCTCGAAGTCATCACCGGCGGCCTGCGCGAGAAGCGCCTCGAGTTCGACGGGAAGCATTTCAAGTTCGGCAGCCTTCAACTTGCACTCGAGTCCCTCCAGAAGCCCATGCCCCCGCGTTGGTATGGCGTTCATTCGGTGGAGAGCGCCGAGCGGGCGGCGCGCGCCGGTTTTAACATAGTCTGCAACCAGCCTTCGAAAAACTCGGCGCAATATATCGCCGCCTTCCGAACGACCTTGAGGGAAGTGCGGCCGACCGAGCCTCTTCCGCATATCGGCCTCAACCGGGCAGTCTATGTGGCTCCGACACGCGAACAGGCGATCGAGACCGTACAGCGTGCCTATAGCGCCTTCCTCCATTCCTTCCGCCACGTGACGCGCCGCCACGGTGTGCAGAATCGCGTCAGCGGCCTTGAGAATGATTTTCTGGAACTGATGGCCGTGGGCCGGGGTATTGCCGGCACGCCGCGCGACGTTGCGGACTTCCTGGCGGGCGACCTCGCCGCCAGCGGCGCCAATTTCTGCTCCCTGCAACTGGCGTTCGGTGATCTAACGGCAGATGAAATGAACGGATCGTTGCATCTCTTCGCATCCGAAGTTATGCCGCGTTTGCGCACGATGGCTGACTCTTCGGCGGCCTAGACAGCGGCCGCAACTGTGCCGCGGGCAAGCGCATCATGTTGCACGCGCCTGCAGTTTTCGACACGGCCCTCGATGCGTATGCTTGCCGACCATTATGATTGCAAGCATGTATGGGTGCCTGGTCGGTCGCAGAAATCGACGTCATGTTTCGTGGGAGGAGATTTCGATGTCCAGCATAGTTAGCCCTGAACAATCGCTTGCCGGCGGCCGAGTTAACCGGCGAGCCGTGTTGCGAGGCGGACTTGCGCTCGCCGCCGCCGCGTGCGTCGGCCTAAGGAGCGCTGGCTTCGCGCTCGCCGCGGGATCCGGCCGTATCAGCTACATGACCCCCGCGCCGTTTGCACTATCCTTTGCCGAGGTGCTGATCGCCAATGCAAACGGCCATTTCAAGGCTGAAGGCCTCGAGGTGGACATCATTCCCGGCGCGAACGGGATTCAGCCGATGCAACAGTTGATGTCCGGTCAGATCAAGATCGGACGCACCGCCGGTATCGTCATGGCAACCTCGGTCGAGAAGGGAGTCGCGTGCCGGGCAATCGCGACGCTTGCCCATGATTCACCGCTGTTCATCGTGAGCGCCAGCACCAATCCCATCAATGGCCCCGCGGACCTGAAAGGCGCTTCGATCGGCATTACCTCGCCGAACGATCCCACTGACCTCATGCTCAAGGCGATGCTTGCGGCAGGCGGTCTGGCCGATTCCGACGTGACGCGCCAGACGAGCGCGGACAACGCGGGGTCATTCGCGCTGGTCCAGGCCGAGCGTCTCAAGGGCTTTATCGGCAACGCCGAGTCAATCAATAGGGCGCGGGCGACGGGAGCGGAGGTGACCGCGTTGAACCTCACATCGTTCATGCCGCTGCCAGGCCAGGTCTATGTGGCGATGGACGACGACATCGCAAACAGCGGGGAGGAGCTTGTCGCCTTCCTCAAAGGCGTCCGCGCGGGGATCGAAGACATCCTTGATGACGAGGGTTACAAGAACACCCTTGAGACGCTGCGGACCTTGGGGCTGCATGGCATCGATGACGAGAAGACTGCATCGGCCGTCATCAAGGAGAACGTCAGCAATTGGTTGATCGATGGTCGGGATCGGCTTCTGTTCAATAATTCCGAGAAATGGGCGAGTGGTCTCGATGCCGCCCGAAAGATCGGCGTTTTGGGCGAGAAATCGGACGACGACTTCTATACCAACGCTCTCGTGGAAAAGGCTTTCCGTGTCTGAATTCGCTACCCGTCGGAACGAACGGCAGGCTTCGGGTGGGTGGATCGTCGCTGCGAAGCAGCCGCCTAAAATCGTGCTTCGCGATGTCGAGAAGGTTTTTAAGACCTCTTCCGGCACCACGAACGCACTTTCCGGCATCAATCTTTCGATTGAGGAGGGCGAGTTCGTGTCTCTCCTCGGGCCGTCCGGTTGCGGAAAGACGACTTTGTTGCGCACGATCGGCGGACTTGAGACGCATACGTCCGGCTTCATGGAAATCGGCGGCAAGTCCGAACATCGGGAAGGCGTCTTGGGCATAGCATTCCAGGACGCCAACCTTTTTCCCTGGTTGCGGATAGAGGACAACATCGCGCTGCCGCTCCGACTCAGTGGTGTAGGCAAGACGGAACGGCGTGCAAAGGCCGCAGAACTCGCCGGGCTCGTCGGTTTGACCGGATTTGAGAAGCGATACCCTCGCGAGCTCTCGGGCGGCATGCGGCAGCGCGCGGCCATCGCGCGCGCGCTGATCCGCAAGCCGGAAGTACTCTTGATGGATGAGCCGTTCGGTGCGCTTGACGCCATGACGCGCGACGACATGAACCTTGAGATGCAGCGCATCTGGCTGGAGCGCCGCTGTACCACCGTCATGGTAACCCATTCCATTTCTGAGGCTGTTTTCCTAGGCGATCGCGTGGTGCTGATGAGCCCCAGGCCCGGCAAGATCGACGTGATCGTGGATGTGAGATTCCCCCGCCCGCGTCCAGTCAGCCTGCAAAGCACCTCCGAATTCCAAGAAATCGTGCGCTACCTGCGCCAGAAACTCGGAGAAATTCACTGATGTCGGATGCACTCAAGAAGCCTTGGGTCCTGACGGTCCTGATCTCTACGGTCCTGCTCTTGTCGTGGGAAGCCTATGTGATGGGTGGATATGTCTCTCCGCTCATCCTGCCGCGTCCAGTGGATATTGCGGTGGAACTGATCAGAATGCTGCAGCAGCCGTCTACTTACTATCATCTCGGCGTGACGTTGTACGAAGCCGTGGCAGGGTTCCTGTTCGCCGCTCTTATCGGCGTCATGCTGGGCGTCGTGCTTGCCAAGCTGCCTCCGCTGGAGCGAGCGCTTCAGCCGATCATCATCGCCATACAGGTGGTTCCCAAGATCGTCCTGGTGCCGCTATTCATCCTTTGGTTCGGCTTCGGGATGACCTCCAAAATCGTGATCGCTGCGGTGCTGGCATTCCTGCCAATTCTCAGCAATACGCTGCTCGGCGTTAAGTCGATCGAGGCCGGCCATCGCGATGTGCTGAAAAGCTTGGGCGCCACGTCGTGGCAACGGCTGATCGTGCTCGAACTGCCTAGCGCAATGCCCGCGGTGCTGACCGGCATGGAGGTCGGAATCATCTTCTCCATGATCGGCGCGGTCATCGGTGAGTTCCTTGCCGGCACGGCGGGACTCGGCCATCTCGCAATCGCGAAGATGAACGCCTTCGAGGCGGCTGGCCTCTTCGCGACGATCATCTTGCTCTCAATCATTTCTGGCTTGCTCTATTTCCTGATCGCACTGATGCGAAGCTCGTTCACAGGATGGCATGCGACCGCCGACAACCTCGCCACCGCCCACTAAAGTAACACGCGCTCACGCCGCCAACGCCAGAAAGCGGCAGGCTTTGCGCCGGAATGGACGGAAGGCATGCCGAACCGCAACTTCGAGCTCCGAAAGGTGAGGGGCGTCGATGCCGCATCGGTCCGGGGTCGCCTGGAACAAGGAGGACCCGGCCGCCGGCCGTGACGACATCATCGACATCGCGAGGTCACTTGTGAGACCGGAAAGGTGAGGGAAGGCGAGGTCGCCCGCGCCAGTACGGAGCAGCTTGCCATTGCATTGTTGGCGCGGGCCAAAGATGAGTGCAGGATCCCAATTGCTTGCTCCCGCTAATATCGCCACCTCGGTGCGCGCTTCACATTGTGAAGCAACTCGGACGCCGTGGCGAAATCGCCAAAGAGGCTGGTCAAACGCTTCTCTTCTTCTTGGCAGAGACGTTGCTGCTGGCAAAAAACGTGAATATTCCACACTTTAGTGGCAGTTTTCTTGGAAAGCTCATCGGCTCCAATGCGTTCAACCATCGTGCTCCTCCCAAAGCGAAGGAGACCAGACTATGCTACTAAAGTCTAATTAAGCAAGAGATAAACTAAGTATTACTTATTGCCTCGGCGCTCGTTGGCGCGGCCGGGAAGGTGAAGGGAGGGGCTCGCCCGCAGCGGAGCACCGTGCCGGCTGCTATGCGCATTTCGTGTCGGAGGGTGACTTGCCTCTGTACCTGATGACGATGAGAGTGTAGCGAGCCGTAGGCTTCGTACCGCACCAACGCGATACGAGCGGAAACGACATTGCTCAAACTTCGGGTATCTTTGCTTATGCCTCCAAACGGGCTTTATGCTTCGATCCGGATGTGATTACCTCGTGTCATGACCGACAGTCTTCTCAGAGCCGTTCGCCGCCATACGGAGGCCTATTCCGATCCGACCGGCTTGGCCCGGACACCGATTCCGGGTCTGATCACTATTCGGCAAACCACGAAGAGCGAGCTTCAGTACGCCATCAACCGCCCGCTTGTGTGCCTCGTCGTGCAGGGGACTAAGCAGATTTCGCTGGGCGATCAGACCTTCACCCACCAAGCCGGGGCAACCTTGCTCATTACTGCGGATGTGCCGACTGTTAGCCGGATCGCCCGTGCAAGCCCCACCGAGCCCTATCTTTCGCTCGCGCTATATCTCGATCCGACGGTCATTGCGGAGCTGTCGGTGGAGATGAAGGTCGCCCGGGAGGGGAAGAATGTGCCCCTCCGCATTGATCCTACCGATCAGGAGGTCGCGGATACCGCGCTCCGTCTGATGCGTCTCCTGGAGCGGCCCGAATCCGTGCCAGTGCTGCAAGCTCAACTCATCCGCGAGATGCACTATTGGCTCCTGTCCGGGCGACATGGAACTGCGGTCCGGCAACTCGGCTGTCAAGAAAGCCATGCACAGCGCATCGCGCGCGCGGTTGCGCTTATTCGTGAGGAATACGCAAAGCCGTTGCCTGTCGAACGCCTTGCGGAAGCAGCCAGAATGAGCGCTTCCTCATTCCATCAGCATTTCCGGGCCATAACGACACTGTCGCCTCTGCAGTTTCAGAAGCAACTACGCCTGATCGAAGCGCGGCGCCTGATGCTTGCGGAAGGCGCGTCTGCCAGCCATGCCGCCTACACGGTCGGCTATGAAAGCGTGCCTCAATTCACACGCGAATATGGCAGGATGTTCGGCCTGTCGCCCGTCAAGCATATCAAGGCCGCCAAAGGCGGCTTGGAAGCAGCGGCATAGCAACGAGCCGGCGGGGCCGCCGCCCGCCTCGACGTGCTTCGGTGGCTTTTCTGGGATAATCGGAAACCGTCCGGCTACATGGCCGCCGATCGCTCCATGCGCACGCTCAGCGCACCGATCCAGCCGTGCTCGGCTACGTTCGCCGCCGTATCGACGACTTCTCGGAATTCTCTAAAACCAGTTTCGGGATCGGTCGTTCGTTGCGCGCGCCGATGTCACGATCGCCGAGGTCTCGATGCGCGCCTACCTGTCCTATCCCGAGGACGAGATCGGTTACGATCTCGCGCGCAGTTATCCGCAAGCCCGAGCCTGGCCGGACCGGCTCACGGCAGTTCCGGGTTGGCAGGAGCCTTACGATCTTCTACCTGGCCAGCGCTTACCGCGTTTTCGTCGTGCCAACAGAGCTGGATGGTCGCAGCCGGCCCGCTGGCCCGGAGAATCAGGCAAAAATCGGCGAGCTTCGGGCAACATCGATGCGTGCTTTGCAGCGACACTGTGCTGACCGGTCCAGGAATGGTCCGGGAATTTTGGCGAGTGATTAAGCGACCAAGGCAAGGAGGAAGAGAAATGCCCAATATCCTGATCGTTCTTTCCGTAGCGGACAAGTGGACCCGTGCGGACGGCTCCATCTACGAAACCGGCGTGTGGGCCGAGGAATTCGTCGTGATGGACGAGGTGTTCGTCCAGACTGGTTTCCAGGTCGACATTGCCAGTCCTGGCGGCATCGCCCCCACGATGGACGCGCGCAGCCTGGATCCCGCAATCGTGGGGCGGGAACTTGCGGACCGTATGCGCAACTATCTCGACGAAAACTCCGACCGAATGGAAAGGCCTCTGGTCCTCGCTGAGGTAGACGTGAGCCGCTACGATGCCGTCGTCGTTCCCGGCGGGCACGGTCCGGTCGAGGACCTCTACAAGGACCCGGATATGGGCCGCGTGATGGTCGCGGCCGATCGGGAAGAGAAGGTCATCGCCGCGGTCTGCCACGGCCCGGCAGCGCTGTTGGCGGCGAAGGACGAGAACGGCCAATGGCATTTCGCCGGGCGCAGGATGACTTCCCTCACCGATGAGGAGGAAATTGAGTTCGGGACCGCGGAGAATGCGCCTTGGCTGCTCGCCGACACGCTGCGCAAGTCCGGCGCGATCTTTGAGCAAGGGCGGAACTGGGACGTCTACATCGTCGAGGACGGCAACCTCCTGACCGGCCAGAATCCCGCATCGTCGGCAGCGCTCGCGGACGCGGTCATAGCCGCGCTTCGTTGACGAAGGGGTGTCCGGCCGGTTCAACCGAGAAGCGCCGCCACGAACCGACGGCCATGGCAGCCACGGCTCAATCACATGGCCAACCGGATCATCGGGGCCTGTGCGGGCAGTGCTTGGAGCGCCCCTGAGTTGGACATGGGGGCGCTGGTCATGATCACGGATCGCCCATTTGAGCCGATCTTGACACCGGATGGCCTGGCCTCCCCGCTCCGCTTGATAGACTGAGGACTTTTCGCCGGGTAACTGGAACTTCCGCCCGTAACGGCCGTTTTTGCTGAAGCCGCATGAGGGAGGGTTCGATGCAACCGGATGAAAACCTGCAGCTTCATTTCGACTTGTTGAGCCACCGGGCGTTGCTGTCGTGCGGCGGCCGGGACTACTTGCTGCCGGACTGCTATCCGACCAAGGAAATGGCCCAAATCGCCGCGCAGAAATTCGCATGGGAAACGCTTGGCTTGAAAGACCGTGCGGGCGAATGCGCCCAGGCTTCGGATCTGCCGGTCTGGCTGCGCTAACGCTCAAGATGTGGATCGACCTATGAGGTGGAGACTTCTTTCAAGAGAGACATCAGAGGAGATATACCTCCTCGTTCTCGACCCCGGGGAGGAAGCCCTCACCGCCATTTCGGAGTTCGCCGCAGCACAGAAGATCACCGCGGCCTCGCTGATGGCGATCGGTGCGTTCGAGAAGGCGGTCGTCGGTTGGTACGATTTCGAAAAACGAGACTATCGCCGCCTGCCGATCGACGAACAATGCGAAGTGCTAAGCCTCATCGGCGACATTGCGCTCGGCGAGGATGGCAAGCGCAGCCTGCATGCCCATGTGGTGCTTGGGATTAGTGACGGGACGACGCGCGGCGGGCATTTTCTTGAAGGGATCGTCAAACCGACCCTCGAGGTGACATTGTCTGAAACGCCCGCGCATCTCAGGCGGAAGCACCATCCTGATCTCGGAGTTGCCTTGATCGATATCTGAGGCCGTTCAACGCGTCGCGTCCAGCCAGTGTGTCACCACCGGACCATCGTTGCCGAAGACCGGATCGAGCCGGGGCAGCGGCACCGAGGTGATCGCCTGGCGATCCGCATCGCTTGCCGGCCCGCGCTGGATATCGGCGTGTTGTCCGGGAGGATAGCCGCCGATGACCAGGAAGTCGGCGCTTGCGGCGATCCGACAGTGACCGGTGCCGGCGGGGAGCACGAGAACATCGCCCGCCATGACTTCCAGCTCCTTGCCTGCCGGCCCGCCGATCAGGAGGCGCGCCTTGCCTCTTGCAACGGCCAGAACTTCGTGGGCGCGCGTATGATAGTGCTGGAAGTCGAAAACGCCGTCCCGCCACACACCCCTCCAGCCATTGGCATGAAACCTGTCTTCGATGCGCGTGGCACCGTCCCCGCTGGCGTCGACAGCGTCGTGATAGATGAGGACAGGAAGGTGCGGATTGTTCGGTATGCCCTCGCTTTCGGCAAACATCAGGTCATCGACGTGCATTGGCTCTCTCCCGGAACGATTTCCGTTCGCTTCCGTTGGAGATAGGTCACCAAGGAGAAACGGCTATGAGCAAGAAGAGCAAGAAGACGAAATGGTCGCAGGATGTGACCGAGAACAGTGACGCGCTCGATCTCGAGGAGGGCGTCTTCAAGTCGGACGACCCGGCAAGGATTGCGCATTCGCTGAAACGGTCGGCCGAGGCGAGCGATCGGCGCAAGTCGAGTCCGTTTCGCTCTGCCATGTCGATGCTGACGTTCTATATCAATAGGGCGGGTGCGGGCTTGAGCCGGAAGCAGAGGCACGTTCTCGAAGAGGCGAAGGTCGAATTGCGGAAGGATTTCGGGCGCCGGCCCAAGTGAGGGATCGTTCAATGCCTTACAAGCTTTACTACTGGGACGGGATCCCTGGGCGCGGCGAGTTCGTTCGCCTCGCGCTCGAGGAAGCCGGAGCCGATTATGTGGATGTCGCCCGCGATCCCGATGGGCAGGAGGGGGGCACGACGGCGATGCTGAAGCTGCTGATGGACGGCGAGGGAGCGAATATCCCGTTTGCGCCGCCATTTCTCAAAGACGGCGACCTTCTCATTCCCCACGTCGCCAATATCCTGTTCTACCTTGGCCCGAAGATCGGCCTGGCGCCCGAGGAGGAAGGCCTCCGTTTCGTTGCCAACGGCCTGCAACTGACGATCACCGATTTCGTCGCCGAGATCCACGACACGCACCACCCAATCGGCGTATCACTCTACTATGAGGACCAGAAGCCGGAGGCGTTGCGGCGATCCTCCGATTTCCTATCGGAGCGCCTGCCGAAGTTCCTCGGCTATTTCGAGCGGGTCTTGCGCCAGAATCCAAAGGGCCAGAATCCAAAGGCCCAGAATCCAAAGGGAAGGGGACATATTGTCGGCGACCGGTTGAGCTATGTCGATCTCTCGCTCTTCCAGCTCGTCGAAGGGCTTCGCTACGCCTTTCCGAAGGCGATGCGCAGCTACGAAGCGAGCATCCCGGGTTTGATCGCCCTGCACGACGCGGTCGCCGAGCGCCCGAATATCCGCAGCTATCTCGCCTCTGATCGAAGACTCTCCTTCAATGAGGCGGGGATTTTCCGGCACTATCCGGAGCTTGACCAGCCGTCATAGACGGCGCCGCCTGGGTGCACCGTGATCCGCTTCATAGGCAGCGACCTTCGCCAGATCCTCGACGAAGCGCGCACGCTGGGCAGCTGCATCCTCGCCGTCCCGGATCCTGAGAAGATAGGACGGATGGATCGTTACCAGGACCGGATAGCCGGCCGGAGCGTCGATCAGTTCACCGCGATTCCTCGTAACCCCGACGCTCCGACCGAGCAGCGTGACCAACGCCGTGGCGCCGAGCGCAACGACGAGGTCCGGTCGAAGCTGTTCGAGCTCGGCACCCAACCACCAGGAGCAACGCTGGATCTCGCCCGCATTGGGCCTTGAATGCAAACGCCGCTTGCCACGCTGCTCGAACTTGAAGTGCTTGACCGCATTGGTGAGATAGCAACTTGAGCGATCGACGCCGGCCTCGTGCAGGCATTCGTCGAGGATCCGGCCGGCCGGGCCGACGAACGGATGCCCCGCCAGATCCTCTCGATCACCGGGCTGTTCGCCGACGAGGACGATGCGGGCGTCAAGAGGGCCCTCGCCGAAGACCAGCTGTGTCGCATTCTTGTAGAGGTCGCAGCGTTCGCATCCTTCCGCCTGCTTCCGCAAGGCCGCAATGGAGCGCGCCTTGGCATGCTCGCCGGAAAGGGCCGGACCCGTTTTTGCTGCTACTCGCGACATTTGTTTTCGAGCCTTGCTCCTCGCTTCCATGCACGCCCGTCGCCGTGACTGGGTCGACGTTCTAACCCCAGGATCGAAATCATGTTCCGTCGCGCCTTGGGCGACCGACTAGGTCGTGGTGACGGCGGCGACGACGCCCGGTCCCGGCAGTTCACCCGCTGTGAGAGAGCAGTCACCGGGCGCCATGGTCGTGAAGATCGGCTCGCCGCTGCAGGGGGGAACGGGCCTTGCTTCGTCGGTGAGATTGATCCGCAAAGCCAAGACGGCGCTCCCGAACAACCAGTCGACCGCGACGAGCCCGTCGTCGGTTGGAAGTATACGGTGGCCGGGGACACCGGGTCGCTTGAGCAGGGGCGCGATATTCCGCTGGCGGATGTCGGCAAGCTCGCGGACGAAAGCGAGATGCCGCCTGCCCGCAGGACTTGCTGCACGATCCCATTGCAATTTCGATGCGGCGAACGTCCGCAGATCGAGCGGATCGGGCAAATCGGCCGCGGTCCTGCCGCGCGGCATGCCGCCGAAATTCTCGGCCTCTCCCTTGCGTCCGGAGCGAACGGCCGCGGCGATCTCGCCCTCGTAGTCGGCGAAGAAGCAAAACGGCTGGGTCTCGCCATATTCCTCGCCCATGAAGAGCAGCGGAACTTGCGGAACGAGCATCAGCGTCGCCGTCAGCACCCGCATCATGTCCGCTCCGACGAGAGAGACGAGGCGTTCGCCGAAGGCGCGGTTTCCGATCTGATCATGGTTCTGCAGAAAATTGACACGGGCCTGGGGCGGCACCTGGTCGCCTGTCCAGTGCGAGGAAATCTCCACGCCCTTGGCGGGCAGAGCAAAGCCTTCGGCCATGGCCTCGCGAATTTTCCGCCAGGGCTCTGCGGCAAAGGGCTGATAATGGCCTTTTGTCTCTCCCGTCGCCACGACATGCAGCGCGTTGTGGAGGTCATCGTTCCACGAGGCGGTGAAGAGTTCTGCCGCCCCTTCCGGTCCCCGCCCGATAAGGCTTCTGCGCCTGTGCGCGTCTTCGACGACGAGATGGACGTGGCGCTCGGGAAATGTCTCGTGGATCTCGCGCGCCATCTCAACGAGGATGTGCGGCTTGCGGCTATCCCTGATCTGCTCGGTCGCGTCGATGCGCAGCCCGTCGAAGCGGAAATCGCCCAGCCAATAGAGCGCATTCTCGATGAAATAACGTCGGACGGGGTCCTGCTCGAAGGCAATCGAGGGTCCCCACGGAGTCGCGCGATCCTTGTTGAAGAAGTCGGCCGCATAGCGCGGCAAGGCATTTCCTTCCGGGCCGAAGTGATTGTAGACGACATCGAGCAGCACCATGAGCCCGAGCGAATGGGCCCGATCTACGAGGGCCTTGAGGTCGTCCGGAGTTCCATAGGCATAGTGAGGCGCAAAGTGCAGCACGCCGTCGTAGCCCCAGCCGCGCGCGCCCGGGGCCTGGGCGATGGGCATTATCTCGATCGTGGTGATGCCGGTGTCGGCAAGGTGGGCAAGGCGCTCGCTTGCCGCGCGGAACGTGCCCTCCGGCGTGAAGGTGCCGATATGCAGTTCTGAGATGATGGCCTCTTCCCACGGGCGGCCGCGCCATGAGGTGTTCTCCCAACGATATGCCGCTTGATCGACGAGGACCGAAGGACCGGAGGGACCATCCTGCTGGGCCGAGGATGCCGGGTCGGCAACGAGCGACCCGTCGGACAGCTGAAAACAGTATCGGTCCCCGGCACGCGCTTTCAGCGAATGCTCGAACCATCCGTCGTCGAGCGACTGCATGTCATGAGCGGCGCCATTGTGGATGAGCCGGACCGCTCGTTCGTCGGGTGCCCACAATCTGAAGTACGCGGCGTCCGCCGAAAGCACACTGGCGCCCCATGTTTTCCTGAAAAGTCCCGGCGATTGCTGTCGCTGCATCGGCTTTGGTCCTCGGGTGATTGAAAGGAAACTGGTCGGCTTCGGCGAAAGTTCCCGCGTTTCCTCCCGCCGTCCCACAGCGCCCGCTAGGAACAATTTCTTCTCTTCCGCGTTGCACCATCGCTTCGAATCGGCGTGGGAGGGAATGACAACGGCAATGAACGTTTCTTTCTCCGAACTTAGTTTCCTGAAGCCCGAACTCGGCGCCGAATATACCGGCGAGGGTACGCACTTCGCGGTATTTTCGGCTCATGCGGAGAAGATCGAACTTTGTTTGTTCTCGGAGGATGGCAGCAGCGAAACGGCGCGCCTGCCGCTGCCGAAGCGCGAGGGAGATGTCTGGTCGGGCTATATCGAAGGCATCGGGCCGGGGACGCTCTACGGCTACCGCGCCCATGGCCCCTACGACCCGAACAACGGGCACCGGTTCAATCCGAACAAATTGCTGCTCGACCCCTATGGCAAGCAGGTCGCCGGCACATTTGCCTGGGACGATGCGCTGTTCGGATACACGATCGACGGCACTGGCAACGATCTTTCCTTCGATGAACGCGACAGCGCACCCTTCATGGTCAAGGGTGTCATCCAGGACCCGGCTTTCGACTGGGACGGCGAGCAGGCGATCCGCCGCCCCTGGACGGACACGATCATTTACGAGACCCATGTTCGCGGCATGACCATGGCGCACCCGGCGGTGCCGGAAGACCTGCGCGGCACATTCCTCGGCATGGCAAGCGATCCGATCATCGAACATCTGACGAAACTCGGCGTAACGGCCGTCGAACTCCTGCCGGTGCAGTATTTTCTCGATGACCGGCATCTGCTCGAGCGCGGCCTCAGGAACTATTGGGGATACCAGACGCTCGGCTACTTCGCCCCGCAGGCGCGCTACATGAAGAGCGGCCGGATCACCGAGTTCAAGACGATGGTGAAGCGGTTTCATGCCGCCGGCATCGAAGTCCTGATGGATGTCGTCTTCAACCATACGGCCGAGGGCTCCGAGCACGGTCCGACCCTGAGTTTTCGCGGTCTCGACAACCTGAGCTATTACCGGCCATCTCCGGAAAACCCGCGTCATACCTTCGACATGACCGGCACCGGCAACACGCTCAACGTCGCCCATCCGATGGTGCTGCGCATGGTGCTCGACAGCCTGCGCTATTGGGTGCAGGTGATGCATATCGACGGTTTCCGTTTCGATCTCGCGAGCGCGCTCGGCCGCGAGGACATAGAATTCGATCGGGAGGGCGGCTTCTTCGACGCGATCAGGCAGGACCCCATCCTCGCCGGCGTCAAGCTCGTCGCGGAGCCCTGGGATATCGGCGCGGGCGGGTACCAGCTCGGCGGCTTCCCGCACCCGTTCCGCGAATGGAACGACCGCTTCCGCGACGACGTCCGGCGGTTCTGGAAGGGGGATGACGGTATTGTGCCGGTGCTCGCCGAGCGTGTCGCGGGCTCGCCAGTACAATTCAACCATTCCGACCGCGGTGCGACCGCGTCGATCAATCTTGTCAGCGCGCACGACGGCTTCACGCTGATGGACACGGTTTCCTACAACGACAGGCACAACGAGGCGAACGGCGAGGACAATCGCGACGGACATCCCGAAAATCATTCGGACAACATGGGTGTCGAAGGTGCGACCGATGACGAGGGAATAAAGAACGCACGCGCGCGCCGTCGCCGCGCTATGTTCGCCACCCTGATGGCCAGTCAGGGGGTGCCGATGATCCTTGGCGGCGACGAGTTCGGAAATAGCCAGGGCGGCAACAACAACGTCTATTGCGAGGACAACGAAATCGGTTGGCTCGACTGGGCTTCCGGAGACGAAGCCTTCCTGGCCTTCTGTCGAAAGATGGTGGAGTTCCGCAAGGAAAATCCATCGCTCCGCCAGGAGCGGTTTCTCAACGGCGAACCGGGCGAGGGCGGTCACGTCGAGATTGCCTGGTACGCAGCCGACGGCCGTCCGATGGACGAGGGAGCGTGGCATGATGAGGCGTTGCGTATCGTCGGCGTCTACATCAGCCGCAACGGCGTCGCGGAGTCGGCGCCAGCGAACGGCATTTTCCTCGTTTTGAACGCCGGCGCCGACAGCGAGATCTCGCTTCCGCACGTAAATGGAACGGAGCGGTGGCAGCGCGTGCTTGATACAGCCTGTTTCGACGGGGCAAGCGACGACCCTGGCCCTGTTCGCGCGGCGCGAGACCATGAGCTTGTTGCAGGACAAGGCGTCACCGTTTTCGTTCCGGCGGATCATGGCTAGAAATGGCGAGCTGGCGCTCGAGGAAAACGGGCTCGTTTACGTGAGCGACACCGAACCGGGAATAAGGCGCCTGCGCAAGGGTCGAGGCTTCGTCTATCGGCTGCCTGACGGATCGGTACTTTGCGACCCTGTGGTGAAAGCGCGCATATCGTCACTGGGCCTGCCGCCCGCCTACGAGAATGTCTGGATCTGTCTGGATGAGAGCGGCCACCTCCAGGCGACGGGCTACGACGCGCGGGGCCGAAAGCAATATCGCTATCACGAGAAATGGCAGGCGCTCAGAAGTGGCGACAAGTTCGGACAGCTTCCGACGTTCGGAAAGGTGCTGCCGAGGATCCGTCGCACGATTCGGCGGCACATGCAGGGTACTCCCGAAGACAGCCGCACGGTTCTCGCGGCGCTGGTGGCGCTCCTAGATGAAGCTCACCTGCGTGTCGGTAGCCCTGCCTATGTCGAGGCCAATGCGAGCTACGGCGCGACAACCTTGCTCAAGCGCCACCTCAAGCTTTCGGATGGCTGCATCCAACTGAGCTTCATCAGCAAAGGCGGCAAGCGGGTGAGGCGTAGACTGCGCCATCCAAGATTGCAGCGGTTGCTGGAAGAGATTGCGGACTTGCCGGGCCGGCAGCTTTTTGTCTGGAAGGACGACACAGATACTGTGCGTCCGATTGATTCGGGGCGTCTCAATCGCTACCTCGCAGAGATCTCGGGAGCGCCGATTTCCGCAAAAACATTCCGGACCTGGGCGGGGAGCGTTGCGGCCTTTACGGTTGCGCGCGCCGCCGTCGGGAGGGGAGAGCGGCCGACTGTGAAGAAGATGAGCGAGGCAGCCGCGTCCGTTCTGCACAACACCCCGGCGATCGCGCGCACAAGCTATATCCATCCGGAGATCATTGCACTCGCTCGCGATAATACTGTTTCGGCCAGAGCGCTCTCCGCGCGCGGCCGCGCGAACAAAGAATTGCGCGCCGAAGAGGCGCGCATGCTTAGTTTTCTGGTGCGCGCCGAACGAATGAGACATCGGAGGCTTTCCGAAGACGGAACGGCGGGTTCTGCGGTAAACTGAACCCCCCGCAGAGCCTTGTGATCGCAATCAGTCTGTCGGTCGCCTAAGTTATTGTCCCTGTTGACGTTCCTGCCGTCGGCTGCACTCGGATATTGTTTTGCACGTGCGTGACGCCGGAGACGTCGTCAGCGCAATCCTCAGCGCGACGCTTGGCCCACTTCGAGTCGACGAAACCGCTGAGTTGCACCTCTCCATTCAAGACCGAGACCTCAATGTTGGAGGCGTCAAGAGCGCCATCGTCACTGAGCCGGTCGCTAACGTCTTCCTGGATACGGGTGTCAGGACGGGTGTATCCTTTGGGGCCCTTGCCGCGATGCTGATCCATCTCGCGTCGCCGCTCCGCCTCCTCGTCGCCGAACCAAGAGGCGACTTCGTCGCTCGCTCGATCGATAAAACCGCGTTGCCGCCTGCCTTCCCACGGCGCTTCGTGGCTACGGTACGGGCGTTGCCCGCGATAACCATAGCCGGAGCCGTAGTAGTCGCGGAAGGCCCTTTCGCGATTCCACTGATCATAGTCCTCTTCCATACCGCGATAGCGGCCCGCGTAGCGCGTTTCCGGTTCCGGGAAATACATGGAATTTTCGTAGTCAGCGCCTCGCGGGGCCTCGCCGAAGCGTTCACGTGCACGTCGCCTTTCCCGTTCGTAGTCATAGGGTGCGCCGTAGCGGTCCCGCTCGCTTTCGCGGAACCGGCTAAAATCTTCACGGGACCGATCAGATTCCCTTTTTCTCGCCATTGGCTGCTCCTTGCATTCCATTCTGTGTCAATGCCAATCCAACCGCTCAGCGGCGGATCGGTTCCGGCGGACGAAGGCGTTCCGCCGGTGGAACGCACGACGTCTGGAACATTCATGGGCGAGCGGGATTTCAAATAGGAACCCGGGGATAGGCAAAGCACCACACTCGGGACCATCTCGCATTCAGGAGTCGAGAAAAAATGCCGAACCCGCGCGAACCAGAGCCAAAGCCGCCGTCACCGCAGCCACCGCCAACGCCGCCCTGGAACCCCGAGCCACCGATCGAGGAGCCGGATCCCGAGCGCCTTCCCGATGAAGTGCCGGTCCCCAATCCGGATGAAAATCCGGAGCCTCCCAGACACTTCCGCCCGCGCTTCAACCAGTGGAACAATTGAGCGGTCGCGCCGTTTGAATTCTGCCATCGACAGAGTTCATCGGTGAGGAAGGGACATGGACAACAATGACAGGGAAGAGCTCATCCGGCGGAGAGCCTATGCGATCTGGGAGCGGGAAGGTCGCCCCGAAGGCCAGGATCGCCGCCACTGGGAGCAGGCGTCGCGGGAGATGCAAAAAGAGGAAAACCGGTCGAGGGGCGGCGAAAAGCAGGATCTCGAAACGGAAGGGACAACACATGCAACTTCAACCCCTGCGTCGCCACCCTCCCGGGGCAAACCTCGAGACGCGGGCTCGATAGAGCGATAGCAGCTTGCGAGCCGCCGGCGGCATGCCCGTCGGCACCAATTTCGAAGTCAAAACAAGGAGCAAGATCATGCACGTGTCGGAAATTATGACCAGAGACGTTCATCTTGTCAGCCCGAACGACACCATTACCGAGGTTGCAAGACAAATGGCGGAAAACGACATCGGCTTTCTGCCGGTGGGCGATCATGACCGCCTTGTTGGCATGATAACGGACAGGGATATCGTCGTTCGCGGCGTTGCTGATGGCCTCGACCTTCAGTCGAAGGTCGGAGACATCATGACGACCGATGTCAAATACTGCTTCGAAGACGATGAAGTGGATGACGTCGCGCGCAATATGGGCGACGTCCAGGTCCGACGCCTGCCCGTAGTCAACCATGACAAGCGATTGGTCGGCATCGTATCGCTCGCCGACGCCGCGCGCGAGCAGCCGGCGGCTGCCGGCACCGGCCTTAAAGGCGTGACGGTTCCCGGCGGAACCCACAACCAGGTCGGACGAAGCGGCTAGAGCTGAAGCGATCCCACCCGGTTATTGCTTGGAGCTTCGGGCCGCAGCCGGTGCGCAAGGCGGAACAAAACGCCTGTCTTGCGCTTTTCCCGCAACGAAGGAGTCCGGAGATGCCAGCGAAGCAACACAGCAGCGGTAACGGCGCAGATCCGCGTCGCGCGCAATCGGGATCGCCTGAGGCAAGTCAAGCGGGCCAAGCGTCGACAAGAGGACGACCGCAAGAGGCCTGGAAGGAGGCGGAACTTCACCTCCCCGAGGCGGAAGACAAGGCCCCGCCGCGCGCACATGTCGCCGATGCAGGAGACGCGGCCGGATGGGTGCCTGGTGCAAGTGGCGGAGAGACAGCCCGCGCGGATCCGCCGCAGCCGCGACCTCGCGACTATGGCGAGACCATTCGCACGGCGGTGAAATATGTACCCGCATTGGAAACCGGTGGTGGCCAGACGATGGCAGAGAGCGACGCGGAACAGGGTGACGACGGCACCGGCGGAGAAGCGTGGAACCGCGCTCTTGGCAATAATACCAATGCCGGGATGATCCGCTTCTTTGGGGCGGTCGCGCTCTTCATCCTGATATTCGCATCCATTTTCTGGCTCATGGCCGGCTGACCGGCGCCACCGCAAGATTTTGAGGCGCCGATCAGCTGAGCGGAGTGGATCAATGTCGTTCCTGCGTGACAATGGATTGACGATCACATTGTTCGTCCTGACCTCGGCAACGATTGTCGGCATGGCGGTCAGCGGCGTGCATGCGTATAATCATGATGCGATCCTGCACGACGGCACGGTCTTAAACTTCGTCTCCTACCTTGGATCGGGTCATTTTCTCTCGGCTCTCTTCGAGAATTGGGAGAGCGAGTTTCTGCAGATGTCCGCCTATGTCTGCCTCACGGCATATCTCTATCAACGCGGCTCGGCGGAATCGAGGGATCCTGATGCCGCATCGAAAGGCGATGAGGATGCGGCTTGCTGCGCCGATGACCCCGCGCTTCCGTGGCCGGTGCGGCGTGGCGGCCTGCTGCGAACACTCTATTCCTACTCGCTCGGCATAGCCCTTTGTGCACTGTTCGTCCTGTCTTTCGTTCTGCACCTGCATGCAAGCGTCGCTGCGGCAAACCTCAATGCGGTCGCGCATGGCGAAGCCGCCTCGGATGCCTGGACTCACCTCACCAATCCCGAATTCTGGTTCGAATGCTTTCAGAACTGGCAATCGGAATTTCTATCCACTCTGGTTCTGGTGATCTTCTCCATCTTTCTGCGTTTTCGCGGATCACCGGAATCGAAGGCCGTGGCGGCTCCTACGTGGCAAACCGGGAAATAGCACCCGGCCCCTTCCTCGTGGAACATAATCGACCATTGCTGGTTCCGGGACTGTTAAAGTCGCATGGTGCTGTGGGGTCGCCCAACGGAAGGAGAAGAGAGATGCCCGCCAAATCTAAGGCACAGCAAATGGCTGCAGGGGCGGCACTTGCCGCCAAACGAGGAGAAAAGAAGAAGAGCGAACTCAAGGGCGCTTCGAAAAGCATGGAAGAATCCATGACCGAAAAGGAACTTGAGGAAATGGCTTCCACGAAACGTAAGGGCAAGAAGGAGCACGCTTCCAAGTCGTAGATGTCTTGCGGCGCGGTCCGGGTTGTCGAGGCGGCTGTTGCGGTTCTAATTCCCGGGCGTTTGATAGTTTCCCTCGGCATGAGGCGCGGCGGTTTGCGCTTTACATTTTTCCTCGTCCCATCTGGCGATTACATGAACAACCCGGCACAATACGTTATCCTGAGATCCTCGCCATGACGAAGGATAAGCGGATGGACGAAACCAAGGCACGTGCGGGTGCGGACGCAGACAAGGCCATCGACGAGCAGATCGCCTCCCTCATGAGCAAGATACAGAAGGAAGCCGTGCCGGAGCGGCTACTCGACCTGGCTCGGCAGCTGCAAGCAGCGCTGAACGCACGCAACCGCTGAGCGGATGTACGTCGCCCTGCGGCTAGTTCAGTGGATTTCCATGCATCTGGATTGTTAATTCTTCGCGGGCCCGGCTGAGCCTGCTCTTGATCGTGCCGATCGCACAATCGCATATGTCGGCCGCCTCCTTGTAGCTCATCCCAAAGCCGGCAACGAGGACAAGGACTTCGCGGTGCTCGGGGGTCAGTAACGCCAACGCATCGCGCAGTTCGCCATTCAGAACCGACCATTCCTGTGGAGGCGCCATCGGAATCGGCAGCTCGGCGCAATTCGTATGTCCAGGACTCTCGCGTGTCCGGATCTTGTATTGCGTCCGGAAGGTATTTCGCATGATGGTGAACAGCCAGGACTTGAGGCTGGTACCCGGCTCGAATTGATCGATGCTTCTCAGCGCTCGAAACAGGGTTTCCTGCAGGAGGTCGTCCGCCTCGAAGGGGACTGATGTAAATGTCCGGGCAAACGCCCGGAGAGCAGGCATCAGGTCGACGACCTGCTCCTCTATGTGATGATGCGATTTGTGAAGCGCATGAACGCCGATGGCAGGCATATCGAATACCGCCCTTTGCACGAACAGAAGATAGATGTTGTCGAACAATGCCTGGCTGGCCTTTTGGTTCCTCGTACCACCAATGATATTTGGGGGGACGATGGGGCCTCGGCTGTCAGGCCGAGAGGCTGGTCGAAGTGCAAGTTCGCCCCTTTTCAGCACGGCTCGTCCGTAGCCTACTCCTAGTGCGATGTCGGCAATGCATTGCGCATCGTTGCGTCTCGCGCGCAGTTCGTTGCCGCCGCAGATCCGGCAAAGGGCAGGCAAATCTCTAAAATGCCGCGGTCTCGTGCGATCCTCGGATACGGTTGGGGTGATACGCCTGCTTTCGTTTCGTGAAGGTTGGCCTGAGGCAGGCTTTTGCCCGCCAAAGGAGGTACGTAATGAAGAAATTCCCCAGAATAATCGCTGTGTCGCTGTTCGGGCTCGCATCCGCGACCGCAATGCCGCTCATCCCGGTGGGTGGTGGTAGCGGGTCGTCAAGCAATGCCTACGCAGACAACGGTGTCGTTCTCATACCCGGGACTGGAACAGGCGACGACAGCGGTGGCGGCAGCAGCGGCGGCGCTGACGGGGCCGGCGGCGGTAGCACCGACGGGGCCGGCAATGGGGGCGGAAGCGATAACGGCAGTGGAGGTGGAGCGGATACCGGCTCCGGTGGCGCGGAGACCTCCGCCAGCAGCAGTTCAGAGGGCGCCGGCACCGGTGGTGGCACGTCGGGGGGTGGCGGCGAGTGAGGACGGCAACTCCGACCTGATGTAGCTGCCGACCAGGGGTCTGAAAGAGGTTCTTCTTAGCGAGGGACCTCTTTTTGCGTTGCGCTCGACCCCCTCGCTCCGTCGGTTGATCGTCGTTGTTGACTGCTTCTCGGCCGTCGCAAAGCGTTGCAGACACTTTTTGCATCGGAAGGCCGCGGGTTGCGCCTTGATAGGGGGCTCCGGCCGAAGCAAGCCGTAACCCGGAAAGATCATCACCTGCTGCAAGTTCCGTTAAATCGTAGCCGATTCAAGGACAAAAGATGCAGTGCCGCATCGTCCTTCGCGCGTCCGATAAGACGTGCGGCGCTGCATGGCGGTGGGAGCGACCGGGAACCAATTACGTCGCCGCGGGTTTAGGAAGTCTCTCAAGGAAGGAGTATACGATGAATAAATTTGCCATGATGATTGCCGCTCTGCTGACGGCTGTGGGTTCGTCGGCGATGGCCCAAGATACTATCGTGTTGCCTGGTGAAGTCAGGACCTACGTGCTGGAACAGAATACGCCGTCGATTCAATATGAGGGCGAGATCGTCGTCGGCCAGCCGGTGCCGGACGTGGTAGAAGTCCACCCCATTCCGGACCAGCCTGAGTACGGCTATGCGGTCGTCAACGAAAAGCGGGTCATTGTGAACCCGAAGACGCACACGGTCGTGCAGGTTCTCGAATAAGGGCTCCGGCGAGCTGACCCGGCCGCGAGATCGGAACGCGAAGCATGGAAAACATCGAATTTCGGTTAGCTGCCCATCGCGAAATCCTGGTGGCTATCCTTTCCGCGCTGGCGAAAAATGACGATGCCTGGCTGAAGATCAACCGCATCCTGGAAGAAGAACTGATCGTGCAAGATCACGAGGAGGATCCAGGGATCGTACCATCCGGGGCCTTTGCCAGGCAGAATGCTATGGCTGCGGAAATGTCATCCATTCTTGAGGATGCCCGAGCACGCGCGACTGACGGCGCCAGCCCCGCCACGCCAAAAAACGGCCATTGAGAAAGACGAAAATAGCCTGCCGCACGGGGGAACCGCTCCTCTGCTGGTGCGTTAAGGAGGCATTGCGGCTTAGACCGCGCATGTCCACACGAAGCAGAAGGGAGCATATCGTGCGGCAAAGATCGAAGCAAAAGCGACCGAGATTCCTTCGACCGCCGGAAAATCCGAACCCCAAGAAGGCGCAGCGAAACACCTGGCAGCCCCAGGTCATTGTACCCTACCGCGTCGATCTCACACTCAAGAAGCCGGCAGATGAGGAAGTCAGAGTGCCTGCATCCATCAATGGCAGGAGTCTCGTCAATGGCCGCCCATGAGGACAGAGCGATACGCGTTCGGGACGTGATGTCCAAACAGGTTTTTACGGTTTCACCGAGCGATACGGCGCAATCCGTCGCGCGGCTGATGGAAGAGGCAGGGGTCGGCGCGTTGCCGGTCGAAGCCCCGGGCGTCGGAACCATCCTTGGGATCGTCACGGACCGCGATATCCTCGCTTCGGTGGTGGCCCAGGGACTGTCGACATCGACGGCTGTGTTCGAGTTCATGACGGTTTCCGCCGAGTCCTGCGAGGAGGACGACAGCATCCTGCTGGCGGCCCAAAAGATGCATGACTACAAGATACGCCGCCTCGTGGTCGTTGACGAAAACAAGCACGCGGCCGGCATCATTTCACTGGCCGACATCACGCGCGCGAGCCCGGAACTCGGGGGCCTCGTACTGGGGGGAATAAGCCGACAGGTGCACCAGTCCCCTCCGCTTGAAGGAGCCTCGACATGCCGAGCCTGACGCAGGATCGCCTTTGGAGCGAAGTGGTCATCCTCGAGGCGCCGAGCCGGGTGCTGCGGGTGCAGAGCACGCGCGACGCCTTTCTATGTCTCAAGAACCACTGGCCGCTCGCCGATGGAAAGGCAAAAAGCGAAGCATTGGCAGCATGCGACCGCGTGATCGAGGGAAACGACGAACCTGACGCCGCACGTGCCGCCTTCATCAAGGCGGCGGAGGAAGCGCAATTTCGCGTCAACAGCTGGACAGGCTGATTTATCCCTGCCGCCTTTCTCTTATCCCCGTTGTCAAAGGAACGGCTTGCCTCCGGTCACGGCGATCGTCGCGCCCGACACATAGCTCGACATCGGGTCCGCCAGCATGACAAAGGTCGAAGCCAGTTCCACCGGCTGACCGGGACGCTTCATCGGCACCTGCTTGCCGAAATCGACAACGGCCTCTTCCGGGAGGGTAGAGGGGATCAATGGCGTCCAGATCGGGCCGGGCGCCACGACATTCGCGCGTATACCCCGCTCGGCCAACAGCTGGGCGAGACCGGCCGTGAAGTTATGGATCGCACCCTTGGTGGCGGCATAGGCGAGTAGGGTCGGATTGGGACTGTCGGCATTGATGGAAGCGGTGTTGATGATTGCACTGCCTTCACGCATGTGCTGCACCGCTGCCTTGGTTAGATAGAATATGGCATGCATGTTGACCCTGAAGGTCAATTCCCATTCTTCGTCAGTTATGTCCTCGATTGCCTGAAACGATGCTTGGTGAGCCGCGTTGTTGACGAGAATGTCTATCCCGCCGAGCTCTTCGACAGCCGTATCAACGATGCGCCGGCAGTGGTCAGGAGATTGGATGTCGCCCGACACCAGCACTGCCTTGCGCCCGGCCTCTTCGACGAGCGCCTTCGTCGCCTGGGCGTCCTCGTGCTCGCTGAGGTAGGCGATAAGGACGTCAGCCCCCTCCCTGGCATAGGCGATCGCCACCGCCCTGCCGATGCCGCTATCGCCACCGGTTATGATCGCCTTCTTTCCTTCCAGCCGACCCGAACCCTGATAGGAATTCTCCCCATGATCCGGTATCGGCTCCATTCGATCCGTCGTTCCGGGCATGGCTTGAGGTTGCCGTGCAAAGGGAGGGCGAGGAAAGGTATTCATTTCCAAAAACTCCATATTGGATGAGGCAGGCATTCGCGGTTCCGCCGGCGTGTCGTCTGGGGCCTAACCGAGGGCGGGACGCTTTGTTCCGGAGGTCTTTGGTGCGCGGGCGTCTCCGCGCTCTTAGGAACCGATAACGCCCAGGCGGCGTTTCATCACCCACAGGAAGACTGCGAATGAAACCGCGCACTATTCTCATTGGGATCATTTTTTTGATGGCGGCCGCTTTCGCCCTGCTGATCTACGACTTCGCCGACCGCGGTCCCGCCGAGGAAATAGGCACGCGGCTTCCCGCTACCTCCGATTGATCGTTTCCGATGCCCGCGAGGCTTCAGCTGGGAACTTCCTATCCGGCCTGACGTTGACTGATCAAGAACGCTCAGGAGGCAAAGATGAAAACCACGGAAAAGCGGCGCAAGGGTGTCCCCGGCGATGTGCCCGAAGAGAGACCGATCGAGAAGGATAGCGATTTGCATCCGCACGCGAAGAAACAGCCCGTCGAACCGGATGACGTCGCAACGCATCGCGCCATCCGGGAAGCTGCGCGGCAAAAGCGAGATGATTATCTCGTCGAGTCCGATCTCGAGGAATCGGAGCAGCGCTATCCGACTCCGGGCATGAAAGACCAGGACTAAGGAGCGTAACGATGGCATTGAAAACACTACGAGCCGGCTTCACCGGCAAGCCGGCGGAACCCGATCTGAAAACGAGGACCCAGGAGGCCGCACGCTACGTCCGCGACGAGGCGGCGGTGGTTGCCGGGACGGCCCGTGACCATCCGGCAGCGCTCAGCAGCACCTTGCTCGTGGTCGCGACCTTGGCATTTGTCGCGGGCTACCTCGTGGGCGGCACAGCGGCCCCTCCTTCACGCAGCCAGCGGTTCTGGTCGTGGTGATAGCTCCGCGCAAGCTTTCTCAGACCGATCGGGAACAAATCGACGCGCATCCGGTTTATTTGTCGGACCGCGTGGAACAAGTCCCCTCTCCGCAAGCCCCTACGGACCGCGCGATCCCAAACAACAGTGCAGATCGGGCTCCACCAATTGGTGGGGCCCTTTTTTCTTGGCAACCGGTGCGATGACTTTCAAAGCCGGGAACGATTTGCCACCGGTGGGGTTTCGCCTTCGAACATATTCGTGGAGATCAATGATGAAAACGCCGAAACCGGGTGCACCCGGCACGACGGAACAATCGCCGCGTTGGGAAGGACCGAAGGAGACGAAGCCGAGGGGCTATCTTCCGGCCAAGGATGATCCCCAGCGGAACAGGGACGCGGCTGGCGAAAATCTGAAAGATCCGCATCGCGGCAAGCTGTCGGACGCGGGCAAGACCAAAGAGGATTAGGGTTAAAACTCAATCAGCCTATTGATGGCGTTTGATTTCCATGATTCTTTTCCGAAATAGCGGAGGTGAGGCATGGGAAGCGAATTCTGGCTAAGTGATCAGCAATGGTCCGTGATCGAACCGCTGCTGCCGAAGAACCGGCCCGGTGCGCGCCGGGTCGATGACCGCCGCGTCATCAGCGGCATTGTCCATGTGTTGCGTGTCGGCTGCCGTTGGCAGGATTGCCCGGCCGTCTATGGCCCGCCAACCACGATTTACAACCGCTTTCATCGCTGGGCCGGCCGCGGCCTGTGGCAGAAGCTGTTTTCGGCCCTGGTCGCGGCCAGTCCATGCGATATGCAGATGATCGACAGTACCACCGCGAAGGTCCATCGCTCCGCCGCTGGTGGAAAAGGGGGGCGCAGACGCAGGCGATTGGTCGCTCCCGCGGCGGCCGGACGACGAAAATCCACGCCGTCGTAGACGGGCGCGGCCGGCCGCTCGGCCTGCAGATCTCGCCGGGGCAGATGGGCGATGTGCGCGCCGCCGTGCCGTTACTCCAGCACCTGCCACCCGCCTATTTCCTCGCCGCCGACACCGCTTACGACAGCGATGCCCTGCGCCAGTATCTGACCGCACGCGGCACCATTCCGGTCATTCCCAACAACCCGACCAGAAAGCGCCGCCATCCCTTCGATGCAACGGCCTATCGCCAGCGCAACGTCATCGAGCGGATGTTCTGCCGTCTCAAGGATTGGCGGCGGATCGCCACCCGCTACGACAAGCTCGCCACAACCTTCCAGGCTGCCGTCCACATCGCCGCTATCATCATCTGGTGGACCAATTGAGTCTGGAGCCTAGCGCAATTCCAGGAAAAGTGTGTGACGGTTTTCCGTCCGGAATTGCGAGTTAGATCATTTCAGCGTTTCGATGAGACAATGAAATGATCGAGGGCGTCGTGCGTCGTGCGTTCAAATGAACGCACAATTTCCTTACATCGGCTTCGATTTAAGGAAACATGCAGCAGCCTCGCTATCTCAGCAGGCCCTGGCCTCCGTCGATCCAGATTGGGCTGCCGGTGACGTGCCGCGCGTCATCTGAAACCAGGAATCGAATAACCTCCGCAACGTCTTCACTGCGGCCGGGTTTGCCGCCCGTGATCGGGATCTGGCCCTGCGGCCACTCGACCGGTATCGCGTCCTCTTCCGCATGGCGCAGGCTGGTGTTTTCATCGATCTCGGTTTGAATCTCTCCGGGGCAGACGGCGTTCACGCGAATGCGGTGCCTGGCCAATTCGAGCGCGAGCTGCTGGACGATCGCCACTTGCGCCGCCTTGGTGGCTGTGTATGCGGTTGCACCGGGTGTGGTGAAGGTCCGGGTACCGTTGATCGATGATACGATGACGATCGCGCCACCGCCGTTTTCCTTGAGATGGGGAACGGTCATATGCAGCGTCAGAAACGTACCGCGCAGGTTCACGGCCATGGTCTTGTCCCATTCATGCGGCTTCAAGTCATCGATCGGCGCCCAGACTCCATTGATGCCGGCATTTGCGACGACGATATCAAGATGCTCGAATTCACGGAGGAGTATCTTCACTGCGTTGCGCATCGCGAGCTCATCCGCCACATCGGCTTCGAGCACCAATGCCTGACCCCCGCCGGCGGCGATCTCCGACGCGCAGTCTTCCAGCTTCGAGCGAGCACGGCCGAGCAGGCCGACCTTCATTCCATCGGCGGCAAGCGCAAGTGCGGTAGCGCGTCCGATGCCGGATCCGGCACCGGTGACCAAGGCGACAGACGATCGATGCGCCATAGTCTAGCGTTTCTTCGGGCGGTCGCCGGGGACGCTCGGCGTCGTAACGGAAACCGGGTCACTGGCGGGAAACGTGTCTTCCAGGCCTTGATCGAGCTGGCGTTCCATTTCGGCCGTATCCTTGGCCGCCCGCGCGCTCCGTGCGGTCTTCACCTTGCGCTCTGTTTCGGTGTCGCTGCTATCCGGCACGTCGGCATGCGCAAGCTCCAGCATAACCGCCTTGGCCTGTTCGACCGCGTTCAGCCGGTTTAGGCTGCGCGACGTGTCATTGCGCATCGAAACGGAAACGATCTCTCCGCCTTCGCCGACGAATTCGACCGTGAACCCTGACCGGCCGCCCTGTTCCGGGATGACCTGTGTTCCAACGAGATGCATGCGAGACCCTCCTGGCAACTGCGTTCGCTACGCAAACGGCTTCAATGGGGTTTGGTTCCAGCACCGCCGGATGTGCTCACGAGGGCTGCTGCACGATTGCGGCCGTTGTCGTTACGCTCTTCCCGCGGGCTGCCGCTCGACTGCTCGCGTTATCTTCTCGTGCAGGGCGCGATCATCCTCGTCTTGGGCGTGTTCCTTGAGAATCTCGGTGATGCGCTTGAGTTCGTGGTCCTCAAGCTCCTCGATGCCGATATACTCGTTCTCGGCTGCGCTCGTCAGGATGAGTTCGTCGAGCTTCGCCTGGACCGCCGTGGCGTCGCGGTTCTGGGAGTTTTGCAGAACGAAAACCATGAGGAAGGTAATGATCGTCGTGCCTGTGTTCACGACCAGTTGCCAAGTTTCGGAAAAACCGAACAGCGGCCCCGTGGCGCCCCAGAGGACAACCGCGGCCACGGCAAGCGCGAAGGTAACAGGCCGCCCGGAATATTCCGCAACAGCACTCGAGAATTTGGTGAACGCATTGATCTTTTTGGACATTCGAGACACCCGGCGGTCATTTGACTCCGATAACACGTCAGCGCGGGAAAGAGTTCCACGCACCCGACCTTCCAAGAACGAGAGGCGGCGAGAGAGGGCGGGTCCTGTCAGGGCAGAAGCTTCTGGTCGTCTTATCGCTCGAGGATCTGCTTGAGCGTCGCGGCGTCTTCGAAGAACGCCATCGGATCGTCATTTGCGACGAATTCCAACATGGCGAAACGCCGCCCGGTCCAGCGGGATGCAGGCATGGCGACGAGAACCGCCCGCCAATAATCCGACGCCGACTTCAGGGGGAAGCGATTGCGGCCGGCATCCCAGGCGAAGACATGGACATGGGAGACATGCTGGCCAATTTGAGCGACCTCGGCCAGAGCGTCGCCGAGCGAAAGGCCCGGCCGCGGCTGCCAATAGAGATAGACATTGTCGTGCCGGATCGCATCGATCAGGCGCCGCGCAGAATCCGTCCCATCGGTCAAAGACTGAGGGTGGTACTCCAACGACACGGTGACACCATGCCGCGCGGCTTCCGCACCCATGTCGCGGATTGCAGCCGCTGCGGAGTGTCGTTCACTGACACTGTAGTCTTTGGAGTCGCGCTGGCGTGTGCCGGGCCAGATGCGGATATTCGAGGCTCCAAGCGCGATCGCACTATCGAGGGCGTCCCGGAAGATGGAGAGGTCATCGGTGGGCGGCGCAACGTAGGAACCGTAGGACGTTGCCAAGCCCGCCTTTTCGGAGATACGCCCGATGTGCCGGGCGATCGGCTCGTCCCCTGAAGGGACATGGGCGTCGCCCGCCCACTCGACCGCGGCAAGCCCCGCTTCCGCCGCGAGCTCCGCGATCCTGTTCGCAGGCAGGCTGCGGAAGGTGACCGTGCAGAGCCCGGGTTCGAACGTGCTCATGCCATGCGCTCCAGGTCACTCTTGCGAACCTCATAAAGCAGCGGCCTGCCTTCGACGAACCGGGCGATTTCATCGGCCGCCATCTCGCCGAGGCGCGTCCGTTCAAGCCCGACGGCGCCGGCGATGTGCGGGGTCAGGAAGACGTTGGGGAGGTCGTAAAAGAGAGAGCCTCTTTCCGGCACTTCGGGATGGGTGACGTCGATGACGGCATTGATCGTGCCGGTCTTCAGCTTGTCGATAAGTGCGGCTTCGTCCACGAGTGCACCTCGCGCCGTGTTGATCAAGGTCGCGCCGTCCTTCATGAGGGATAATCGTCGTGCGTCGATCATGTGTCGGGTCTCGGGTAGCGACGGCGCATGCAGGGACACGATGTCCGCGCGCGCCATCAAGGTATCAAGATCGACCTTCTCCACGTTGAGGGCGGAAGCCGCATCCTGCCCGACCAGCGGGTCGTAGAGCAGCACGTGATAGTCGAAAGGACGAAGAAGCTCGATCACCCGTCTGCCGATCCGGGAGGCGCCCACAATCCCGACTGTGCGGCGATAGTTGCCGATCGGCTGCCCCTGCAGGAGATAGGTGCGGGAGCGGTCGCGGTCGGCGGCGTAGAGATCGCGGAACCGGAAAACCTGCTTGCCGGCAAAAATGATTGCAGCAAGTGTAAACTCGGCGACCGGCACCGCATTGGCTTCGGCTGCATGACTGACGGCCACGCCTGCGTCGAAGACGCAATCGCCGATCAGCCCCTTGACTGTCCCGGCGGCGTGCACGACGAGGCGGAGGCGCGGTGCTGCGGCAAGCGCCGCGCTGTCGAACGGCGGGGCACCCCAGCCGGTGACGAGGATTTCCGTTTCCGCCAGCAGCCGATTTGCCCGGTCATCGCCGAACTCCGTCATCGGTCGCCGATCCAGCACACGCCCGAGACTGTCGAACCTGGTTAGAAGTTCTGGTGTGAGGACGTGTCGCGTCCTTTCGGGCTGCATCGCAAGGGCAATTGTGGGGCGGGTCATGGCATTCGTCCGGGTGCGTCCATTGCGCTCACGCTCTCACCTTGCCCGGCGAGGGCGCACAACGCATCAATGTCCGGGACGGCCGGCGGCCTCGTCCACTCACCTGAAACGGCTGAGGTGTCGCGAACGGCCAGCACGGCGCAGCGCAGAATGGTCTCGCCGGGCGGTATGGTGGCACGCAACTGTGGCACCAGTGTCTTTGCGGCGATCAGGTTGGTATTTGGCGGGGCCTTCTGAGCCAGGCCTTCGCGCGCAACGGACGAGCCGAGATCGCAGATCCCGCTGAAATCCTCCGCGCCGATCGCATGGGCTGCGCCGGGGGCCGAGAAAAGGGTGTCGGCCTCGAAATCTCGTCGGGCGATGGCGAAGCCGCCCTCAGCTGTTTCGAGCTCCCTCGCTGTCGTGATCCGATGCACCCGCACATGCCAGGGCGCCGACGGCAGCAGCCAGGTTTCGACCACGACGTCCGGCCAGGGCGACCATTTCGAATAAAGCCCATTGCCGGCCAAGCGGGCCTCGTCATTGCTCTCGCGCACCCGGTAGTGAATGCCGTCGTCGCTGAAAGCGAGCATGGAATCGAAGGCACCGCCGGCAAAAGCCCGTTCGTCGCTCTCGACGCTGAAGCCGTAGCGCGTCGAATAGGCGAATTTCGCGTATTTCTCCGAGCCGAACCGCATCTGCCGGTTTTCCTGGCCCGAGGAAAGTGCCACCACATCGCCCTGGCAAGGCATCATCACCATGCCCGGATGGCGAAGGGGAACCGCCTCGTCGAGCGCCGCCGGAGGCGTTTCCGGGGTCGTCCAGAACGGGTGGCCTTCGCCGACTGCGAGCGGCAGGAAGGCCTTGAATGCCCAGTAGGGCGAGCCAGCGGAATTGTAGTTTTCCGACATCAGGAGGTTGGGATAGCCGTAACCGATCGACAGCACGCCATCGCGATGGGTCATCGGCTTGTCCGCCCACCATCGGAGGTGGCGAAGGCAAAGGCCCTTGATCTCGCCCCAGGGCAGTGCCTCAAGATCGGCAAAGGCGAGCGCGGACCAGAAGCCCGCACAGGCGAAACGGTAAGTGAGGCTGCGGCCGAAGGGGAGGGTCGCGCCGTCCTGCCCGAACCAGTGGCGGAAATCCTGTGCAAAGGCGAGGGCTCGCTCGCGGTAGCGCTTCGCATAGTCGTCTTCGATGAGCCGCGAATAGATCAGGCCGTAGAAGTGCATGGCAAAGGGGATGTAGTGGTCGATGCGCCGGACATTGCCATCGCGATACCACCCATCCGCAATGTAGAAGCCTTCGAGTTCGGAGAGATATTGCCTGGTCAGGCTGCGGTCGTATTCGATGCCGAGGCGATCGAGCGCCACGTCGACGAATATGCGGAAGAACTTCCAGTTGTTATCGGCATAGTCGAATTGACGGGCATGGAGGAGATAGGCGGCGAGGTTGTTTCTCGCCCGAGGGCTCAGCGGATCCCAGATTTTTTCCGGCACCAGGGCAAGCGCGAAGCCGAGCGCAGCGAGCTCGACCATGCGCTGGTCGCGACCATTGACAGCGCCCCAATATTCCGGATGGTTCGGGTCGGTGCCGTTGGCGATCCCGTCCGCATAACGGTCCCAGTGGGCGAAGTGGCCGCCGCCGGCGCTGAAGGGCGCAAGCCCCCAAAGCGGCCTTGCGAAACCTTCGAGATCAGCGGCGGCGCGGTCGAAATGAGCGGCGGCGGCGTCGAGGCGAACGCGGGCCTTTCCTTGGGAAAAATATGGCAGCAGCGGATTGAAGAGATCGATCACGGCGCGCTGCATGTCACTGCGCGTTGCGAGCGGATTGGTGCCGAGCGGATTGGCCGCGGCAGGATCGTAGGTCATGAGCGCTGTCCTTTGTCTAGCGTGCCGCCATGGACCGGGATGACCGCGTGGGACACGTGCCGGGCGGGAGCTTCCGGGTGACGGAAGCGGAAGTGCATCATGCCGACCGCCTCGCGGCCGAGGGCCACGCGGTCGACGCGCATCGTCGCAAGCCGTGGAGTAGCCATCTCGGCGCAGGGCAGGTCGTCGAAGCCGACGATGGCGAAATCCTTGGGCACCCTGAGGCCGAGCTCGGTCACCGCTTCGAGCACGCCGACGGCGACAAAGTCGTTCATGCAAAAGGCAGCCGAGAAACGGGGGTTCTCCTTGAGTGCGGCCAGCGTCGCCGCATGCGCCTCGACGCTCGCATTGGTCTCGAACGGCAAGCGGATCACGCGCGCCTCGCCTCCAACCGAAGCGACTGCCGCTTCGAAGCCGCGTATGCGCTCGCGGATCGTCTGCCGATGCGATCCGGTCAGGTGGAGGATGCGGCGGTGGCCGGCGTCGGTGAGCCGCTGCGTCGCGGCATAGGCGCCGAAGAAGTTCGACGGCGAGACTCCGTCGAAGCGCAGTTGAGGATCGTCGCCGTTGACCAGTATCACGGGCGTGCGGCTTTCGACCAGCCATTCGCTTAGTGCGTGACCGGGGTCGATACCAACCAGGAACAGCCCTTGCGCGCCAACGGATTCCATCAGATCCCGGACAATCTCCGGCGTCGCCTTCGCCTCGCTGACGAGGCGAATGTCAAAGGGAATGCCCTGCGCGGCCGCCTCCGAGCGCAAACCCTCGACAATACCCTCGTAAAAAATGCTCAAAACCCCGGTGACACCATTGCTCGCGATCAGCGCCAAGGTTCTTGGGGGCGTCTTTGGGCCGGCCTTCAAGGGATAGCCGAGCTCGTTGGCGACTTTCAGGATCAATTGGCGGACGTCTTCGCTGATACCCGGTTCGTTCGCAAGAACGCGCGAGACGGTGGAAACCGAAACTCCTGCGCGGGCGGCGATGTCGGACTGACGGAATCGTTTTGTGGTTGCTTCGCTCATATCGCAAATGTTACGCAAATAATGCAAATTTGCAAGACAAGAACAATTTCTTGCATAAACTAAATTTTTGCATAGTCTTGTTGCCGAACTTTGGTCCGCCGGACGCTGGAGGAGAGCGCGAGGCAGGTAACGAGAGGAGGACTGGCATGCTGATCAATCGACGCACATTCATGCTCGGCGCGGCAGGCGCGACTGCTGGCATTACGCTTGGCTCCGGTGGCCTGCGGCCCACCCTTGCGGCAGAAGACGTAAATCTGCGCGCCATGTGGTGGGGCTCCAACGATCGTTCCAAGCGAACCTTGAGCGTTGCCAAGCTCTTCCAGGAGAACAACCCCGGCATCGCCGTTGTCGGCGAGAGTCTCAGCGGTGACGGCTACTGGACAAAGCTCGCGACCCAGATGGCCGGTCGCTCTATCGCGGATGTCTTCCAGCTCGAGCCCAATACGATCTCGGACTACTCGAAACGCGGCGCCTGCCTCGCCCTCGATCCGTTCATCGCTTCGGTGCTGGATGTGAAAGGTTTCGGTGAGGACGTGCTGAAGCTCACGACCGTAGACGGCAAGCTCTGGGGTATTGGCCTCGGCCTCAACTCCTTTGCACTGTTTTACGATGCCGATGCCTTCGCGAAAGCAGGCATCACCCCTCCGGGGCTTGATACCACCTGGTCGGAATACGCCGATATCGCGGTCGAGATGGCGAAGGCGACCGGCAAGGGTGGCGGGCCGTACGCCGCTCGCTACACCTATGTGTTCGACGCCTGGCTCAGGCAACGCGGCAGCAGTCTATTCAACGAAAGCGGATTGGGCTTCGGCGTCGAAGAGGCCAAGGAGTGGTATGCCTACTGGGAGGACCTGCGCAAGCGGGGCGGTACCGTGGGCGCCGACATCCAGACGCTCGATCAGAATACGATCGACACCAACTGCCTGGCGCTCGGCTATTCGGCGATCGGCATGGCCTATTCGAACCAGATGGTCGGCTACCAGCTCATCATGAAGAGCAAGCTCGGCATCGGCATGCTGCCACGAGCAGAGAAGGGCGGCCCCTCCGGTCACTATTATCGCCCTGCACTGATCTGGAGCGTCGGCGCCACCACGGAGCATGGCGAAGAAGCCGCCAAGTTCATCAGTTTCTTCGTCAACGACGTCGAAGCCGGCAAGATCCTCGGGGTCGAACGCGGCGTGCCGATGTCGCCTACAGTTCGCGAGGCAATCCTGCCGCAGCTCAACCCGACGGAAGCCGAAACGGTGAAATACATCAACGCGCTGAAGGACCAGGTCGGCAGCTATCCGCCCCCGGCACCGCTCGGAGCGACGGAGTTCGACCATCGCGTATTTCGACCGATCGCAGACGAGCTCGCGTTCGACCGCATATCGGTCGCGGACGCGGCCGAGCGTTTGGTCGGCGAGGGAAAGTCGACGGTCCGCGCCGGCTGAGGCCGAACCCGATCATGTCAACTGGAGTGGCACCCCCTCTGTCCGGTAGCGCAGAGGGGGGTATTTACGCAGCCCGAACTAGAGCAATTCCAGGAAAAGTGTGTAACGATTTTCTGTCCGGAATTGCGTATTTTCAAAGAGTTAGATCATTTCATTGTTTCAATGAAACAATGAAATGATCTGGTTCTAATCCCCGGCGTGGGTCTTGACCGTGGCGAGGCGACCGCCCTGGCACTTGCTGACGTCCGCGGGCTCGCGGCGTTCGATCGCCTGGCGAAAAGGCTCGCTGCTGTCCATCGGTCGCCAGCCGAGGAAATCGGCGTGCGCGTTCGACCACCAGGCACGCCGGTTCGCCGAGGCGCCGTAGAGCACCAGATAGCCGATGGCCGGAGCCTCGAGAAGGCTGCGCACCAGCGACAGGAAATCGCGTGGGCTCAGCCAGGTGAAAAGCATTCGCCGGTTCTTCGGCTCGGGGAAGCAACTGCCGATTCTGAGACAAGCCGTCTCCAGGCCGTATTTGTCGAAGTAAAGCCGGGCAAGATCCTCGCCGAAGCACTTGCTGACGCCGTAGAGACTGTCCGGCCGACGAGGCGAGGTGTGGTCGAGCGTCTCGCCGATGCGATGAAAGCCTGTCACATGGTTGGTGCTTGCGAAGATGATCCGCCTGACGCCCGCCTTTCGCGCTGCCTCGTAAAGATTGTAGGTGCCGAGGATGTTGGCCTGAAGCAGCCCGTCGAAATCGGCTTCGACGGAGATCGCGCCAAGGTGCAGGACCGTATCGCAGTCGCGCGCGAGATCCTCGACGGCCTGTCGGTCGGCGAGGTCGCACCGGACCACTTCCTCGCCATCCTCGGCCGGGGCAAGATCGGCGATATCCGAGAGGCGCAGGACCTCCACACAACCTTTTAAGCCGTGCCGGACATGGCGGCCCAGGGCACCTCCTGCTCCCGTCACCAGCAGCCGCGTCGTCATCCGTCCCACCCCGTGCTAATGAATTTCCGGTTCGGGCAGCTTATGCGGCGATTGCAGGAAGGTGAAGTCGCAGCCTTCGGGGGCCTGCTGGATGTTCTCCGCATGCATCTTCAGGAAGCCTCTCGAATAATCTCGCTCCGGCGGTCGCCATTCGGAAAGCCGGCGTTCGATTTCTTCCGCATTGATCTCCAGTGTGAGCGTCCTCTCGGCGACATCGAGGGCGATGATGTCGCCATTGCGAACCGCCGCCAGCGGCCCGCCGACGTATGCTTCCGGCGCGACGTGCAGGATGCAGGCGCCGTAGCTCGTGCCGCTCATCCGGGCATCCGAAATGCGCACCATATCGCGCACGCCCTGTTTCAACAGCTTCTTCGGGATCGGCAGCATTCCCCATTCCGGCATGCCCGGTCCGCCGACAGGACCGGCATTGCGCAGGATGAGGACCGTGTTGGCGGTAACATCAAGATCCTCGTCGTTCACCGCCTTCATCATCGCGTCGTAATCGTCGAAGACGAGGGCAGGCCCGCGATGCTTGAGAAGGTGAGCGTCGGCCGCGGCAGGCTTCATGACGCAGCCCTGCGGCGCAAGGTTTCCCTTCAGGATCGCCGTACCGCCGCGCTCCGCAACGGGGTTATCGAGTGGGCGGATCACGTCCGGCAGGTGAACCTCGGCCTCGCGGATCGCCTCACCGATGCTGCCGATGACGTTGCGCTCGTCGAGATGCAGCAAGGGTTCGAGTTGCTTCCACAACGCAGGCAGCCCGCCGGCATAGTAAAAGTCCTCCATCAGGAATTCGCCGGTCGGGCGGATGTTGCAGAGGACCGGGACCTTCTCCGACATGCGATCGAAATCCTCCAAGGTCAGGTCGACGCCGCGTCGCCGCGCCATGGCAATCAGATGAATCATCGCATTGGTCGAGCCGGCCATCGCCATGTGCACCGTCAATGCGTTTTCAAACGCCTTGGCAGTCAGGATGTGCGAAGGCTTCAGGTCTTCGAAAACCATCTCGACGATGCGCACACCGGAAAGCGCCGCCATGCGAGAATGGCCGGCGTCGGCAGCCGGGATGGCCGAGGCACCCGGCAGTGAGAGACCAAGTGTGTCGGCGAGCGCCGTCATCGTCGAGGCCGTGCCCATGGTCATGCAGGTGCCGAAGGAGCGGGCGATGCCGCGCTCCATGACGTTCCACTCCTGCTCGGTGATGCGTCCTGCCTCTTTCTCCGCCCAGTATTTCCAGACGTCGGAGCCCGAACCCAGGGCCTGGCCGCGGTAGTTACCCCGCAGCATCGGTCCCGCCGGCACGAAGATCGTCGGAAGATCGACCTGGATCGCGCCCATGATCGTCGCCGGCGTAGTCTTGTCGCAACCGGCAAGTAGCACAACGCCGTCAACCGGGTGCGACCGGATGAGCTCCTCCACCTCCATCGCGAGGAAGTTGCGGTAAAGCATCGTCGTCGGCTTGACGTAGGTTTCCGCCAGCGACATCGCCGGCAGCTCGATCGGGAATCCGCCGGCCTGCCACACCCCGCGTTTCACCTCTTCGGCACGGGTGCGCAGATGCGCATGGCACGGATTGATGTCGCTCCAGGTGTTGATGATCGCGATGACCGGCTTGCCGGCGATTTCCGCGTTGTCATAGCCCATCTGGTAGAGCCTGGACCTGTGACCGAACGAACGCAGGTCCTTGACGCCGAACCAGCGAAAGCTTCGAAATTCCTCTGGCTTCTTGCGTCCGGTCATCGGTCACCTCCTTTGCATTCGTGGGCGGGTCGGCTACATTGCACCTGTTCAGAAAAATGACAGGTGAAGGCGGACCCTTGGACGACGTGATGTTGAAGCTGAAACCGGCGCGGCGAGAGCGCCTCGCCGATGTTCTTTACGGCCAGATCCTTGAGCAGATCGCGAGCGGCCAGATGGCCGAGGGGGCGAAATTGCCGTCGGAAGCCCGGATCTGCCGCGATTTCCAGGTCTCCCGGCCGGTTGTTCGCGAGGCGCTGATGCGGCTGCAGGCGGACGGCCTGGTGGTTTCGCGGCAGGGCATTGGAACCTTCGTCAAGTCGCGCCCGTCCGACAAGCTGACCGATTTTGCGGCCTCGGCCGAGATCGCCAGCTATCTTAGGGCCTTCGAACCGCGGCTCGCGCTTGAAACCGAGTGCGCGGGACTGGCCGCGATGCGCCGGACCAAGGCCCAGCTCAACCAGATCGGCGACGCGCTGGCGGCGCTGGAGGGCGCTCTTGCCCGCGGTGAGACAGGCTGGGAGGAGGATTTCTCTTTCCATCTCGCCGTTGCCGCAGCCGCGGGCAATGAGCTTTTTTCGCGTCTCCTGGAAGAGCTTGGCGATATTCTGCGGGGCTCGATGCGCATGGCGCTCAGCCTGACGCGGCAGGGATCGGAGGACCGGCGGCGCCGCGTTCTCGAAGAGCACCGCAAGATATTCACGGCGATTTCTGGCCAGAACCGCGAGCTCGCACGTCTTTACATGCGCTACCACCTGACGGAATCCAGGGCCCGCATCACGGGATCTCATGGTGATCTCTAGGGTGATACCCCGTGCGATCCAGTCGTTGCGGCACCCGCCGGAGTTCGCGCGTCGCCTCCCCGAGTTGCCCGGGTCCGCACCCCCCTCTGCCCTGCCGGGCATCTCCCCCATAAGGGGGGAGATCGGCAGGCGGCGGGCCCTCCGTTTTCTCGCCTCGACAGTGCCAGCCTCATCTTCGGACGCGGCGGTGGTGCACGGCAGTGCCTCCTTGATCTCCCCCCTTGTGGGGGAGATGCCCGGCAGGGCAGAGGGGGGTATCGACACCTGTGTCTTCGTTTCCCGTTCCAGGGTCAGTCGCCCAGGAGCGCGGCGCCTTACCCGCGCTATCCCCGGTACCATGTCAGGCGCTCGCCGAAAGCGGCCGGGCCCCACCGGCCGCGGCTTCGCTTTTCGTCTTGAGCGCGCGCGCTGCCGCGGTGATGGCGTCGAGCCGTTCGGCGCCGTCGAGATTCGACAGAAATTCGCCGATCGGGCCGGTGTCGCAGATGCCGGCGAGCCTGACCGCTTCATGCAGGACGCGGATCGGCGAATGCGCGTCGCGCAGATCCTCGAGCGGAAGGAAGCTTTCGCGAAGCGTCCGTGCTGCAGCGAACGCACCGGATTGGCACGCCTTCAGAATCGCGGTCGAGAGGTGCGGAGCGATGCACACCGACCCGGAGGTGAAAGCGGTGAGGCCCATTTCGACGTGGTCGATAGCCGGACGCTCGCCGATACCGCTGACGATCCGCTCGCCTGAGCCGACGGCATCGAGGATGGCGGAAAGATAGGCGTCGTTTTTCGGTTCGGGCCGCACGACGGCGTATTTCAAGGCCGAGATCGCGCCATCGCGGAAAAGACGCGCGATATCGCCGGCATCGAGGAAGCCATCATTCTTGATATAGGCGATCAACGGCCGGCCGGCGGCATCCGCCAGCTTAGCGAATCCCGAGACCAGGCCCGCCGACGTCGCGGGGAAGGTGAGCGGGAGCACTATGGCGGTCGGAAAGTTCCGCCCCCGGAGGATCGTCGCCTGGTCCATCGCCTTGCCGAAGTCGGCACCGATCGAGGGGATCATCCAGCCGGGGGGCGGAGCAATGTCCTCGAGCATGTCGAGAAGATTGCCGAATTCCGTGACGCCGAAATTGTAGAGATTGGCGTTGCCGCCGTAGAGATAGGTGGTCACCCCTCCCGAGAGCAGCCATTCGATCATCTTGCGATTTTCCGTCTTGGTCGGCTCGCCATTCGCCTGACGCGCCAGCGGCGGCACCGAAAGCACGGAAGAGGCGAGGTCGGCCACATCTACGGCAGTCGTTTTCATGAAAATCTCCTTGCCAAGTTTCTTGTATTTTTAATTTACAAGTTGAGCGAGGGCAATAGCAATGTTAGAGAAAGCGCCAGCCGATAAGTGCTTGGGAAACCTTCGAGTCGGGGGAGACGCTCGCTGCCGCCGCAACCGACAGACTGTGACACTATGGTTCATAACATGTCTTTCGACCTAACATTTGAGTGCCTGCTGGAATTGCGCTGCGCAGCGGCTGAAAGCCCGGTCTACGACGACCGCCGGAGCTGCCTGTTTTTCGTCGATATAGGCAAAGGCGCCCTCCATCGTGCCGACCTCTCGGGGACAGGCCATCGTTTTTGGATATTCGACCACGGGGCCTGCTGTGTCGGGCTGGCCCATTCCGGGCGCCTCGTGCTCGCGCAATGGGGCCGCGTGGTTCTGTTCGATCCCGAAAGCGGCGCCATCATCAGGGAGATCGCCTCGATTGAGGCCGAAAGGACGGACACACGTCTGAACGACGGCAAGGTCGGACCGGACGGTGCGTTCTGGGTGGGGACGATGCATGAGGCCGCAGACCGGCAACCGGTCGCTTCACTCTACCGCGTTACGCCTGACGGTTCAGTGGAACGCAAGGTCGTCGACGTCATCTGTTCCAACGGTCTTGCCTGGAGCGCGGACGGCTCGGTTCTCTTTCATTCGGACTCGCGCGGGCCCTGGATCGACCGCTGGCAATTCGATTCCGAGACGGGTGCGATTTCCGGGCGCTTGCCTCGTCGTCCTCGACGAGGCAAGCGGCCGGCCCGACGGAGCGGCGACCGATGTGGACGGAAACTACTGGAGTGCCGGGGTCTCGGCCGGCGTTCTCAACTGTTTCTCTGCAGAAGGCGAGTTGATCAGGACGTATCGCTTCCCTGTGCCGGCGCCCACCATGCCCTGCTTCGCCGGACCGGACCGCAAGACTCTCGTCGTCACGTCGCTGCGTCCGGCGGGTGCCGCGGAGGACAGCCTGGACGGCAGCATTTTCGTTACCCGAAGTCCGGTAGCAGGCGCCACCGTGCAGCGCTTCGATGATCGCCGGCTTTGAGGTTTGTTGGCCACAGTCTCAGGGAACGATGCCCCGGCAGGCCCAGGCAACGTTCGCAAACGACCTCGGACCATCCGGCCGGCCGGCCTCGTAAGCGTCGCGCATGGCGGCATCGGTGCGTGCCCTTTCCGCGGCCCCGAGTGCCATCACATACTTGCCGAGCGGTCCTTCGCCTGCGGCAATCGGCGCCCAATAGTCGTCGAAGTTCTGGTAGTCCATGCGGATCATGAGCTGCGTTTCCGAAACATCGACGAGACCCTGCTCCACAAAAGTCCTTTTCATTTCACCCGGCTGCATCATCGGCTGAAAGCAGTAGCGCGCGCGGAGCTGGCGCCCGCCTTCGCCGAGTGCCGCCACCGTATCGACCATCATCCGCATCCCGGGCATGCCGCCGAGATGGTCCCACACCGCCGCCGCAACGATGCCGCCCGGCCGCACGACGCGGCGCATCTCGGCGACCGCCTTGTCGGTATCGGGTACGAAATGGAGCACCAGCAGCGCCAATGCACGGTCGAAGGTCCCATCCTCGAAGGGTAGGGCGCAGGCATCCGCCTGCTGGATCTTTATGCGCGGATCGGTGTTGCGCCGGCTCGCCTCGGCGACGAAGACCGGCGAATAGTCGATCGCCGCGATCTCTGCGAGATCGGCGGTCCTTGCGAGCGCAAAAGTGAGGCTGCCGGTGCCGCAGCCGACGTCGACAATCTTTTCGCCGTCGGCAAGGCCGGAGAACTCGATGAATAGCGGCGCAAGTCGCTGGCTCCAGCGCCCCATAAGCTGTTCGTAGCCGGCCGCGTCATGGACATTGAAGCTGGAGGTCATCGAAGTCTCCATAGGTTGCGCGTATGGTAGACCTCGACCTCGCGGTTGCCAAGCGCGAGCAGACAGCGTCAATGCAGTAGCCGGCGTCCTCTTGACGGCCTGGCTAATGCAAGTGTTTCAGCTTATCGGGGTTCCGCATCACATAGATTGCAGCGACCTTGCCGTCTTCGATTTCGAGCGCAGTCGTCTGAAGTTCGCCGTCGCCTTCCAGCGTGACAAAGCCGGGCAATCCGTTGATGAAACCAGCGCGAACAAGTTTCGAGCCGTTGTTCTGGAACAGAACCGCCAAGCTCTCGTGTACCTTCATCACGGCATCAAATCCGAAGAACGGCTTCATCGCTGCCGGGCGCTTGCCGCCGCCGTCGGCGTGGATGCTGACGTCGGCTGCCAACATCGCACCGAGCGCCTTCATGTCGCCGCTGCGCGAGGCGGTGAAGAAGGCTTCAGCGATCTCGAGGCTTTTCTGTTTCTCGATCTGGAAGCGAGGTCTCTCCTCGCGGACATGGGTGCGCGCGCGGCTGGCGAGCTGGCGGCAGGCAGCCGAGTCGCGCTGGATGGTCGCCGCGACCTCCTCGAATCCCAGCCCAAAAACGTCGTGCAGCAGGAAGGCCGCCCGCTCGAGTGGAGACAGGCGTTCCAAGGCAAGCATCAAGGGCAGAGTGACGTCTTCCTCCTGCTCCTCTTCCACGACCGGGTCGGGAAGCCAAGGACCGACATATGTCTCGCGCTGGCGTCGTGCTGATTTGAGCTGATCAAGGCAGAGCCGCGTGACCGTACGACGCAAGAACGCCTCGGGCTCGCGCACCGCCGAGCGGTCGGCCCCCATCCAGCGGATGAAAGCCTCCTGCACCATGTCTTCCGCGTCGGCGACGGAGCCGAGCATGCGATAGGCGACGCGCATGAGCTTGGGACGCAGCGGATCGAATCCCGCCGCTGCGTCCTCGTGATTGGTGTCCGTCATCAGGCCGCCGCCTCGGCGGCGGCCTTGGCCGCGGCCGGATCGGCCCACAGGCTGAAGCCAACCGCAAGGCGGTTCCACCCGTTGATGACATTGATCATGAGCGTGAGCTTCACCTGCTCCTCTTCGGTAAACTGAGCCTTCAGGGCCTCATAGGCGCTTTCGTGCGTATGACCCTCTGACAACCGCGTCAGGGTCTCGGTCCAGCCTAGCGCGGCGCGCTCGCGATCGGAATAGCAGGGGGCTTCACGCCAGGCAGACAGCAGGTAGATGCGCTGCTCCGTCTCGCCTTTTGCCCGCGCTTCCACCGTATGCATGTTGATGCAGTTGGCGCAGCCGTTGATCTGCGAGGCGCGGATCTTCACCAGTTCGATGAGGCTCGGCTCCAGGCTGGCGGTAACGGCAACCGTCGTGCCCATCCAGTTCTTCATCAGCGACGGCGCAGCGGCGAAGGGATCAAGTTTGGGAGTCATGGTTCGTTTTCCTTTCTGTTGGTTCCGACACCATGACGAGGGAGGATCTGCGAATGTGACATCAGCGCAGAAATTTCTATCGGGGCATGAGCTCCGGCGGCCGATGCATTGGTATCCCGAGGGCTCACGCAACCACTGCCGGAGTGGTTACCGGCGAGTTTTCGCTGTTAATGGGCCACCTCGGAAGCGGCCGACATCAACTCTTCGGGATTGAGCACTCGGTCCATATTTTGGCCTTCCTCTTCAACTTCCGTAAAGCTCCAGCGCACCACACCTTCCCGATCGAGCAGGAAATGGCCGACGAGCTGCATATGGCCGGGAATCCTCACCTGCTGATCGGCTTCGGTGATTTCGTACCCATCTTTCGTGTTGAGAAAGCCGGCTGCTGCGTCCGGATTCATCGGTTCAGGCAATTCCCCCGGCCGGTCGACCCGCATTGTCGTGACCACATCCATTCCAACCTTGTATGGCCACTCGGTCTCATTCTCCGTAATCTCGAGGAGAGGTAAGCCGAATGCGCGGTGCGTAGCTCGCTCCGGATCGGATGCGGCAAGAAGGCCCGGTATCGGATGATAGCGGAAATAGAGCCGCGCACGTTCGACCGGGGTGTTTACCACCGCTAGAGAGTTCACGCCTTTCTCACGCAGTGCTGGGTTGAGCTGTGCCATCGCCGCGACATGGCGCCGGCAGAACGGACACAGCAGGCCTCGAAACAGGCCGATCAACAACGGGCTGCGGCCGCGAAAATCATCAAGTGCGATTGTTCCCTCGCGCGAGATGGCGTTCAGCACGATATTCGGCGCCCGGTCGCCCGGTTGTAACGGATGGTCGATATAGGGCGCAGACATGGGCAACCTCCTTCCCCGGGGCAGTCGAGAAAAGGCAGCACTGCAACTGCTTCGAGGTCGAGCTGGCGTCCCAGGGAGAAATGGCGTTCGGCCTTACAGCCAGGGTATGCCCTGAGCATGGCCCCACATTGGCCCATGAGCAAGCGGTAAACAGCGGAGCGATCCCGTCGGTCACGTTCCCTCGCGCGCAGGCGGTGCTGCGCTTACATCGCCTTGCCGTCGGCGCCGAAAACGTGGCAGCGCGAAGGATCGAAGTGGACGGCGAGATTGGTGCCGCGCTCGACCTTCTGCTGGCCCTCGAGCGCGACGGTGATGTGCTGGCCGTCAGGGGTAATGCCATAGAGCATGGTTTCGCCGCCGAGGTTTTCAACGAGCTCGACATTGATCGGGGCGAGCGCGATGCCATCGTCGTGCGCGGAAAGATGTTCCGGCCGGATACCGAAGGTTATCTCCTGCCCCGGCGCGGCACCGCGCAGGGCGCGCGGCAGGCGGATCGTGCCGCCACAAACCTGGATCGCGGTCTCGGCTTCCCCGGCGGCAGCGATGCGCGCCTTGAGGAAGTTCATTTTCGGGCTGCCGATGAAGCCGGCGACGAAGCGGTTGACGGGGTGGTTGTAGAGATCGAGTGGAGCCCCCACCTGCTCGATGCGCCCCGAGTTCAGGACGACGATCTTGTCGGCCATGGTCATGGCCTCCACCTGATCGTGGGTCACATAGATCATCGTGTTGCCGAGATCGCGGTGAAGCCGCGAGATCTCGACGCGCATCTGTACGCGGAGTTCCGCATCGAGGTTGGAAAGCGGCTCGTCGAAGAGGAAGATGCGCGGCTCGCGCACGATCGCCCGGCCGATCGCCACGCGCTGGCGCTGGCCGCCGGAAAGCGCCTTCGGCTTGCGGTCGAGCAACTTCTCGATCTGCAGGATCTCGGCAGCGCGGCGCACCTTTGGCTCGATCTCCGCCTTTCTGAAGCCAGCCGTCTCGAGGCCGAAGGCGAGATTCTTGTAGACCGACATGTGCGGGTAGAGCGCATAGGACTGGAACACCATGGCGATGCCGCGCTTGGCCGGCGCCACCTCGTTCATCCGGTCGTTGTCGAGCATCAGCGTGCCGCCGGAAATCTCCTCCAGGCCGGCGATCATGCGCAAAAGGGTCGACTTGCCGCAACCGGACGGGCCGACGAAGACGGCGAACTCGCCGGGGTCGATGGTCAGGTCGATGCCGTGGATCACGTCGAACGCGCCATAGCGCTTCTCGACCTTCTGAAGAACGACGCTGGTTGCCATTTGCAAAATCCTCCCTGCGGCCTTTGCCGTTACCTCGTGTTCGCACGCCAATTGGCATATTTCGGACTCTCCGGTCCGATCGGAAGCGTTATCTCACGGCCGGTATCGGCGGACTGGTAGATCGCCGTCACCAACTCCAATGCCTGCCGCGCATCCCTGGTGGTGACAGGAAGCGGTCCCATGCCGCTGAGAAAGGCGTGGAAATGCGCCATCTGCGTGGTGAAGCGCGGCGAAACCGGCTGCCAGTTGCCGATCACCTCGTCGATCTCAGCCTGGACCGCCTCGTTGGCGGCGATGATCTTCCAGGGATCCTTGCCCGGCGCATAGGGTTCGTGGCTGCTTTCGAAGGTGACGTTCTCAAAGTGCAGGCGAAGGCGGCTGATCTGCTCCTGCGAGCCGAGCGTACAGGAGAGCGACACGAAGGCACCGTTCTGCATGAGCAGGCTCGCCGAGGCGCAATCCTCGACCTCGATATCGTTGACGCGCGTCGCGACGCGTCCGAACACTTTCGAGACTGGACCGAGGAGGTGAAGCATCATGTCGTGCAGGTGCAGCGCATGGGTCACCAGCACGCCGCCAAGTTCCGTCTCCCATTTGCCGCGCCAGGGCACCGAGTAATATTCGGGCGTGCGCAGCCAGAAGGTTTCGACCGAACCCACATAGGGTTTGCCGGCGATACCGGAGTCGATGATGCGCTTCGCCTTCTCGATGCCGTCGCCATAGCGATATTGGAAGATCGGCATCAGCACGCCGCGAGCCTGCTTCTCCGCCTCCATGATCCGGTCGACACCCTTTAGCGAACCGGTGAGCGGCTTTTCGCAGATCACGTGCTTGCCCGAGGCGAGCGCATCGAGCACCTGTTCGAGGTGAATGCCGGGCGGGGTGCAGATATCGATGATGTCGATGCTGTCGTCGGCGAGCAATTCCTTGAACGAGGTCGTTCGCTTTTCGATACCGAACTCGTTGCCGACCTCGTTCAGCCGTTCCTCATTGAGGTCGCAGAGCGCGGTCACCCGGAACTTGTCCGGATGCGGCAGATAGCCTTCGACGATGTGCGACCGCCCGATCCCGCAGCCGATGATGGCGACTGTCTTTACGCTCATATCAGTTCTTTTCCTGGTTACGTTCGGCGATCACTTGCGCTGAAAGGGCAAGCTCCATGGCCTTGAAGCAGCGTTCCTGCGGCATGGCGGTTTCGGTTCTGTCGCGGATGTCGGCGACGAACTGACGGCCGAAGGGAAGGTCGACGTCCGAGCAATCGATGTGGTCGACGCCGCTGCGATCGGCAAGAAACAGGTGGTTGCCTCCAGTGCGTCCGGAAAGGTCGACCGTCTTGCGCACCTCGATCGTGCCGGTCGTACCGACGATGAAGAGTCGGCCGTCGCCCCAGGTCGGCATGCCGTCGGGGGTAAGCCAGTTGACATGGATCATGCCAGTGGCCCGTCCCGTCGAAAGATGGATGTTGCCCGTATCCTGCAGTTCCGGGCTGTCGGGAACGCTCCGGTTGTCGACGCTCGCCGAGAGAATGGTGGCATCGCTGGCGCCGGCGAAGAAGAGGAACTGCTCGCACTGGTGCGAGGCGATGTCGGTCAGGATGCCGCCGTATTCCGAGCGGCGGAAGAACCAGCCGGGGCGGCTTTCCTTACGCAGTCGGTGGGGCCCGAGGCCAACCATGTGGACGACCTCGCCGATGGCGCCGGCGGCGACCAGCTCGCCGGCTTTCACCGTTGCCGGGCTTTCGAAATGCTCTGAATAGAGGATCGAGAAGATGTGTCCCGTTTCGGCCTGGACCCGCCGCACCTTGGCGAGTTGGTCGAGGCTCGTCATCCCCGGCTTGTCGACGAGCACGTCCTTGCCGTGGCGCATGGCGCGGATCGCCAGCTCTGCCCGCTCGGACGAGATCGCGGCCGAGGTGACAAGGCCGATGCGCTCGTCTTCGAGGATCTGCTCGAGTGTCGCGATACGCGGCACATCCTTGTAGACGGCCGAGAACTCCGCGGCCAGCGCCTCGTCCTCTTCGTGGAAGCCGACGAGGCGGGCGCCGGCTCTGAGAAGACAATTGACCTGGCCGTAGATGTGGTTGTGGTTGAGCCCGACCGCGGCAAAACGCAATTCGTCCATGGGTAAACTCCAGCTCCTTCTATTAGCGCTTCATGCCGGTGGTGGCGATGCCCTCGATCAGAAGGCGCTGGAAGAACAGGAAGAAGAAGAACACGGGCACGAGGGACAGCGTCGACATGGCGAAGAGACCGCCCCAGTCGGAGGTGCTGCTCGAGTCGACGAAGGTCCGGAGGCCCAGCTGGATCGTGTAGGTGTTCATGTCGTTCAGGTAGATCAGTGGTCCGAAGAAATCGTCCCAGGTCCAGATGAAGGAAAAGATCGCGGCCGTTGCGAGCACCGGCAGGGAGAGCGGCAGCATGATCTTCCAGTAGATGCGCCAGGGACCGCAGCCATCCATCATCGCCGCCTCGTCGAGCTCGCGCGGAATGCCGCGGAAGAACTGGACCATCAGGAAGATGAAGAAGGCGTCGCTCGCCAGGAATTTCGGCACCACAAGCGGCAGGAACGTGTTCACCCAGCCGAGATTGAGGAAGAGCACATATTGGGGAATGAGCGTCACGTGATAGGGGATCATCAGCGTCCCCAGCATGATCGCGAACCAGAAATTGCGTCCGGCGAAGCGAAGACGCGCGAAGGCGTAGGCCGCGAGCGAACAGGCGACGACGTTGCCGATCACGGTCAGCACGGCCACGACGAGTGAATTCCAGAAGAAGCGGCCGAAGCTGACGTCGAGGCCGAACCAACCGCGCAAATAGGAAGCGACATCGATCGACGACGGCCAGAGCGAGGTCGAGGCGAAGATCTCATCCTCTGGCCTGACCGACGCGGAAATCATCCACAGCAGCGGGTAGAGCATCGCGATTGACGCGGCGATCAGGCCGGCGTGGACGAGAACCGACCCCAAGGGGCCGCGGCGGCCGAGTGGTGCCGATGGTGGGGCGGTTACGGAGCTCATGATCGCGTCAGTCATCGTAATGCACCCAGTAGCGAGAGGTCAGGAAGGAAAAGGCGGTGAAGAGCGCGATGATCAGCACCAGGATCCAGGCCAGGGCCGAGGCATAGCCCATGCGGAAATTGCCGAAGGCTTCCTGATAGAGATAGAGCGTATAGAAGAGCGTCGAGTTGATCGGTCCGCCGGTGCCGCCGGAAATGATGAAGGCCGGGGTAAAGGCCTTGAAGGCATCGATGGTCTGCACGACCGCATTGAAGAAGATAACCGGAGTGAGCAGCGGCAGCGTGATCTTGTAGAACTGCCGGAACTTCGACGCGCCGTCGAGGCTTGCGGCCTCATACATATCGGTGGGGATCTGGCGAAGACCGGCAAGGAAGATGATCATCGGCGAGCCGAACTGCCACACGCTCAAGACGACGAGCGTCCAGATCGCGTAGTTCGGATGCGAGATCCAGCTCGGACCCTCGATGCCGAACTGGGCAAGCAGGCTGTTGATGAGGCCGTCGCCGGCAAAGAGCTGCCGCCAGAGCACGGCGATCGCGACGCTGCCGCCGAGTAGCGAAGGCAGATAGAAGATCGCGCGATAAAAGGTGAGACCCCTGACGCCGCGATCGAGGAGGATGGCAACAAGCAGCGCGAAGCTGAGCTTGAAGGGTACCGAAAGCACGACATAGAGGAAAGTCACGCGCATCGCGGCAGCGAATTTCGGATCGGCTGTCGCGATGCGGACGTAATTGGCGGTCCCGACCCATTCCGGCGCGCGGATCAGGTCGAAGCTCGTGAAGGAGAGATAGAGCGAGGCGATCGCAGGCCCGAGCGTCAGGCCGAAGAAGCCGATGAGCCACGGCAACAGGAACATGTAGCCGGCTCCGTGCTTCGCCCAGGTGGAGGCCCATCGGCCCTGTGCGGCGGGGCGCCCCTTGGCGCCCGCACCGACGACGACAGCGGTATCCTGCACGGCCGCCATCTCCCTTAGCCTCGCGAAAGGATCTGCGTGACCTCGTTCACCAGCGTCTCGCCGCCCTGCTTCGCGTCGAGCTGGCCGAAGGCCACCTGCTCGGCGACCCTGCGCAGAGCCAGCTCCGCCTCGCCGGCGCCCGATGGCGGCGGCGGCGGCAGATCGCCGGCGAGCGCTCCGAGCCCGGAGACATATTCGAGTGCTGCCCGCCCGAGGTCATCGAGCGACGGCGCGAGCGCCTCGCGCACGGAGGCCGACTCCGGTACGCCGCGTTCGACGCCGAGGATCTTGGCCGCTTCCGGATCCTTGACGAAGAAGTTGACATATTTTGCGCCGAGTTCCGGATCGCTCGTCTTGGCGGATACCGAGAAGAACATCGATGGCTTGCGGTAATGGCCGCCCTTGGCATCCTTGCTGATAAGCGCATGGCTGCTCAGCACGATCTTGTCTTTGTTGATCGCCTGGTAGCCGACGAGCTGGTTGGAATGGGCATAGGACGTCGCCGCCTTTCCGAGCGACAACGGGCTTGTCTCGATATTGAACTGATCGAGCGCCTGTATGTCTGCCGGCACGCAGGCCTTGTCCTCGCGCATCTTCTGCCACATGGCAAACCACTCGGCCCCGTCGTTCGCGTCATAGGCAATCTTGCCGTCCGCGGTGAAGAGGGCCTTGCCGCGCTGGCGGAGCCAGTTCTCAAGGAGCGGCTCCACGCCGCTGCCGTCCGAAAGGCCGTAATAGCCCTTGCGCTTGCCGGCTTTGGTGATCTCGAGACCCATACGGGCGAGTTCGTCCCAGGTGGTGGCCGGCGTCGGCAGGTCGACGCCGGCTTCCTCGAAGGCGACCGTGTTGACCATCATCGCCGTCGAGTTGGCGCCGAGGCTGATGCCGTAGAGCTTGCCATCGACGCTGCCGCCCTTGATCTGCACCTGGTCGAAATCCTCGACCTTGAGCACCGAGCCGAGATAGCTGTCGAGCGGCGCGAGTGCGCCGCGCCGGGCATATTCGACGATATAGCGGTAGTCCATCTGGATGACGTCGGGCGCGTTGCCCCCTGCGACCTGGGTCGCAAGGCGCGGCCAGTAGTCGCTCCAGCCGAGGAATTCGCCGTTGATGGCGAGCCCGGGATTGGCCGTCTTGAAAAGCTCGCTGACCTTGTTGGTGCGGTCGGCGCGGGTCTGCGAACCCCACCAGAGCAGGCGCAGCCGCGCCTCCTCGGAAAAGGCGCGCGGCGCGAAAGCCGCATATGAAAGAAGTGCTGCTCCTCCTGCAAGCACACTGCGTCTGCTGATGCGATGCGTCATTTGTTCCTCCTCCCTCGGGAGCGCCTCCACAACGCTCCGTGTCATCGTCGTCTTGTTGAGTCCTCTTGCAATAAATAACTAATTGGTTACAAACTATGGGCAAGCAAAGATCGTGTCAAGCAGTTGTGTGAAGTGCTGTCATTATCTTGTAAAGTTTCTTTACGATGTCGCATCGAATGCCGCCGAAGGCAAGAGGTGCCGGAGGTGATGCATGGAGAAGCCGCAAGCGGGCGCGAGAGGAAGGAATGGAAACGGCGGGCGTGCTGAACGTTCCGCGCAGCGCGATCCCGAGCGGACGCGCGCATCCATCCTCGCGGCCGCCACGCAGGAATTCGCTGAGAACGGCATGGGTGGGGCGCGGGTCGATGCCATCGCCGAACGGGCCGGCATCAACAAGCGCATGCTCTATCATTACTTCGGCGACAAGGAGCAGCTCTACCTCGCCGTCCTGGAAGAGGCCTATATCGGCATAAGAACTGCGGAAAAATCCATCAATCTCAGCGACTTGGAGCCGGAGCAGGGTATTGCCGAGCTGGCGATGTTCACGTGGAGATACTTCCTGGAGCACCCGGAGTTCCTCAGTCTCCTCGGCACCGAGAACCTCCATCGCGCCCGCTGGCTCCGGCAATCGACCCGTCTCAAGGAGCTGCATTCGCAGCTCATGGGCAAGCTGGCCGAGCTGCTCGACCGGGGTCGCGCAAAGGGCCTTTTTCGCGAGGATGTCGACCCGTTGCACCTCTATCTGACGATGGCTGCACTCGGCTATTTCTATCTCTCGAACCAGTACACGCTCTCGACAATCTTCGGCCGCGATCTCGCCGAACGACCCAATCTCGAGGGTTGGGAGCGTCACATCGTTCATGTGACTTTGGCCTCGATCAGGCGCTGAATCGCTAACATGTCGTTTTTTTTGTTGACAAGTGTGCTTTTTGTCTGCCACAAAGTAACCGTTTAGTTACTGGCTTGGGAGGGCTGGTCCGCTCCCACGAGGCCTGGCAGGGAGGAGACCGTATGCCACGTTTGGGGATCATATTGCACGGCGTCACCGGGCGGATGGGCTACAACCAGCACCTGGTGCGCTCGATACTGGCCATTCGCGATCAGGGCGGGATCGTGCTCAAGTCGGGCGAGCGGCTGGAGATCGACCCGATCATCGTCGGCCGCAACCGAGACAAGATGGAGCAACTGGCGAAGCGTCACAACATCGCTCGCTGGTCGACCGACCTCGACGCGGCGCTTGCCGATCCAAACGACCAGATCTTTTTCGACGCCGGCACGACGCTGATGCGTGCCGAACTCATCGGCAGGGCGCTGGACGCCGGCAAGCACGTCTACTGCGAAAAACCGGTCTCCGACGACTTGCGAACGGCGGTGAAGCTGGCGCGAAAGGCGCGCGCCTCTGGGCTCAAGCATGGCGTCGTCCAGGACAAGCTGTTCCTGCCCGGACTCCGCAAGCTGGCTCTCCTCAGGGACTCCGGGTTCTTCGGAAAGATCCTCTCGGTGCGTGGCGAGTTCGGTTACTGGGTCTTTGAAGGCGACTGGGGCGTGCCCGCTCAGCGCCCCTCCTGGAATTATCGCAAGGGCGACGGCGGTGGCATCATTCTCGACATGCTCTGCCACTGGCGCTACGTGATGGACAACCTTTTCGGCGAAGTCCGCGCCGTCTCCTGCCTCGGCGCCACCCATATTCCAAGCCGCGTCGACGAACAGGGCCGGACCTATGACTGCGACACGGACGATGCGGCCTATGCGACCTTCGAGCTAGAAGGCGGCATCATCGCGCAGATCAATTCCTCCTGGACCGTGCGCGTGCGCCGCGACGATCTCGTGACCTTCCAGGTCGACGGAACGCACGGCTCCGCCGTCGCGGGCTTGACGAAATGCTGGACCCAGCACCGCGTCAACACGCCGAAGCCGGTCTGGAACCCGGACCAGCCACAGACCATCGATTTCTACAAGACCTGGGACGAGGTGCCGGACACGCAGGTCTTCGACAATGGCTTCAAGGCGCAATGGGAAATGTTCCTGCGCCATGTCGCCGAGGACGGTCCCTGGCCCTATGGGCTAGAAGCCGGCGCCAAGGGGGTGCAGCTTGCCGAGCTGGGACTGAAATCCTGGGCCGAGCGCCGCTGGCTCGATGTGCCGGAACTGGAGTTCTGAGCCATGACCAGCATCGATCTCCCTCTTGAAGGCCAGCTCGCCCGTTACGAGCTAACCGGTCGGCCAGTACCCTTGCAAAAGCGTGCACCGGCCGATTTCCCGAGAGTTGCTTTTGCAGCGGCGCATGTGGTCGCCGATCCGCTTGTCGACAATGATCCTTGGCTGACGCCGGCGATCGACTGGGAACGGACGCTCGCATTTCGCCACCGCCTCTGGGATCTTGGCCTCGGCGTCGCCGAAGCGATGGATACGGCTCAGCGCGGTATGGGCCTCGGCTGGCCGGAAGCACGCGAACTCATCGGCCGCGCGCTGGCCGAGGCGCGCGGGCGCTCCGGCGCGCTGATTGCCTGCGGCGCCGGCACAGATCATCTGGCGCCGGGCCCAGACGTCACGATCGACGATATTCTCAAGGCCTATGAGAGCCAGATCGAGACGATCGAAGCCGAAAACGGCCGCATCATCCTTATGGCGAGCCGGGCGCTCGCGGCGGCGGCGAAAGGGCCGGGGGACTATATCCGCGTCTACGATCGCATTCTTTCGCAGGTAAAGGAGCCGGTGATCATCCATTGGCTCGGCGAGATGTTCGATCCGGCGCTCGAAGGCTATTGGGGCAATGCCGATCACATCGCGGCGATGAATACCTGCCTCGCAGTCATCGAAGCGCATGCCGAAAAGGTCGATGGCATCAAGATTTCGCTACTCTCGAAGGAAAAAGAAATCGCGATGCGCCGCCGGCTGACGAAGGGCGTGCGCATGTATACCGGCGACGACTTCAACTATGCCGAGCTCATCGCCGGCGATGAAAAAGGGCACTCGGACGCGCTGCTCGGCATTTTCGATGCGATCGCGCCGGTGGCGTCAGCGGCACTTGAGGCGCTCGGCGAAGGGCGCAACGGCGAATTCTTCGAGCTCCTGGAGCCGACCGTGCCGCTGTCGCGCCACATTTTCAAGGCGCCGACACGCTTCTACAAGACCGGAGTCGTCTTCCTTGCCTATCTGAACGGCCTGCAGGATCATTTCGTGATGATCGGCGGGCAGCAGAGCGCGCGTTCGCTTGCCCATCTCGCCGAGCTCTTCCGTCTGGCGGACAGGGCCGGCGCTCTTGCCGATCCGGAACTGGCCGTCTCGCGCATGCGGCGCGTTCTCGCCGTCCACGGCATCAACTGAGGCCGCCATGACCGAGGCTCCCGTCGTCAGGCTCATCGAGGCGGACATTTTCGAGCGGCAGGTTGGCTTCCGCTTCCCATTCCGATTCGGGCGGGCGCGCGTCGAAAGCGCGCCGCAGGCCTTTGTCCGGGTGAGGATCGCGGACGCAAGCGGCCATGAGGCCACCGGCTGGTCGGCCGAAATGATGATGCCGAAATGGTTCGACAAGAACCCGGCACTTTCGCCCGACGACAATGTCGCGCAGCTTCGCGCGTCGCTGCATCTGGCGATTGCGGGGTTGCGGGCGGCCGGCACAAGGACACCCTTCGGGCTGCATGCCGCTGCCGAGGCCGATCATCACCAGGCGGCTGCGGGCCGAGGCCTCCCGCCGCTGGTGGCGTCTTACGGCTTGGCGCTCATGGATCGCGCCATCATCGATGCCGTGTGCCGGATGAAAGGCGTAAGTGCAGCCGACTCCGTCCGCCAAGACCTGCTCGGTATCACCAACGCCACCGCGCCGGACCTTGCGGGCTTCGATCTCGCAGACTTTCTCTCACGACTGGAGCCGTCGCCGCGGCTCGCGGCTCGCCATACGGTCGGGCTCGCCGATACGTTGACAGCCGCTGATCTCGCGCCGAAGCAGCGGGTCGAGGATAGTCTGCCGCAGACGCTCGAAGAGGTGATCGCTGCCTACGGCCACCGCTATTTCAAGATCAAGGTTTCCGGACGCCCCGCAGAGGACCTGGAGCGCCTGATAGCGATCGCCGCGGTGCTTGATCTCACGGCCGACCGCTATCAGGTGACGCTCGACGGCAACGAGCAGTTCGAAAATGTCGACGCGGTTGCCGATCTTCTCGACCGGATCGAGAAGGAGCCGCGCCTCGCGCGGCTGCGCCGGTCCATACTTTTCTTCGAGCAGCCGATCGCGCGCGCCGAGGCGCTGTCGAAATCGGTCGCCGGCCTTGCGCAGCGCATGCCACTCGAAATCGATGAGTCTGACGGCGATATCGGCGCATTCCCGCGGGCACGCGAACTCGGCTATGCCGGTATCTCCGCAAAATCCTGCAAGGGTTTCTACCGGGCGCTGATCAACCGTGCGCGCGTCGAGAAGTGGAACGGCGAGGCGGGTTCGTCGCGCTATTTCATATCCGCGGAGGACCTGACGACGCAATCGGGCTTGGCGCTGCAGCAGGACCTCGTTCTGGCGGCGCTCGTCGGCGCCGGCCATGTCGAGCGCAACGGTCATCATTACGTCGACGGCATGGCGCGGGCCCCGATGGGCGAGCAGGCGTCCTATCTGGCCGACCATGGCGATCTTTATGACGGGGCGTCCGGACGGGCGCGGCTCGCCATCAAGGGGGGCGAGCTCACTTTTGAAACTGCCTTGAAAGCGATCGGCCTCGGCTCGTCGGTCGAGCCGGACTGGACGTCGATGACGGCGAGCTAGTGCATGTCGCCCAAGAGTGTGCAGCGATTTTGGGACAACGACATGCACAAAACGAAATCTGGGAGGAGTACATCATGCAGGTCGAGGGGCTCTCCATCAATCTGGCGACGATCCGCGAGCAATGCGGCTTTGCGGAGGCCGTGGATCTCTGCCTGAAACACGGCATCACGGCGATCGCTCCCTGGCGGGATCAGGTGGCGGCGGTCGGGCTCGATGAGGCGGTCCGCATCGTCAAGTCCAACGGATTGAGGCTGACCGGCCTCTGCCGCGGCGGTTTCTTCCCGGCGGCAGACGCAGGGGGCCGCGAGAAGGCCATCGACGACAACAGGCGCGCGATCGATGAGGCGGCCGCGCTTGGCGCCGACTGCCTGGTGCTGGTCGTCGGCGGCCTGCCTGGAGGGTCGAAGAATATCGATGCGGCCCGCCGGATGGTCGAGGACGGCATCGCCACGGTGCTGCGCCATGCGCGCGCGGCCGGCGTTCCACTTGCGATCGAACCCCTGCATCCGATGTATGCCGCCGACCGGGCCTGCGTGAACACGCTCGGCCAGGCACTCGACATGTGCGAGGCGCTCGGCGCCGGCGTTGGCGTCGCGATCGACGTCTATCACGTCTGGTGGGATCCGGATCTCGCCAACCAGATCGCGCGGGCCGGGGAAATGAAGGCGATCCTCGCACATCACATCTGCGACTGGCTGGTCCCGACCAGGGACATGCTGTCCGATCGCGGCATGATGGGCGACGGCGTCATCGATTTGAAGGGGATCCGGCGCCGGATCGAGGCCGCCGGTTTTCACGGGGCGCAGGAGGTCGAGATCTTCTCGGCCGAGAATTGGTGGAAGCGCCCGGCCGACGAGGTGATCGCCACCTGCGTGGAACGCTATCGCAGCTGCTGCTGAGATGGGTTGCTCGATCATGCATCTTACAAGCTGATGACACAAACCGGCGGGAAATACCTTGACGTTGCCGGAATTCAGCCACTAGCATGTATGTTGAATTTACATGTTGTACTAGCCATTGCCGCCAGTCGCGCGGCTTCATTCCAGACAGGATTGCGTGAGGAAGATGGAAAACAAACGTCGTTTTGCGCTGGTCGGTACCGGCAACCGCGGCACCACGATGTGGGGCAAGGATCTGCTCGCCGGTTGGCGCGGCCAGGTGGATCTCGTCGCCATAGCCGACACGAATGCGCTCAGAGCCGAACGCGCCCGCACGATGATCGCCACCAACGCGCCGATCTACGGCAATGTCGACACCATGCTTGCCGAAGCGCGACCCGATCTCGTGATCGTCTGCACGCCGGACAGCACGCATGACGACATCGTTGTCCGCGCGCTCGAGGCCGGTGCCGATGTCATCACCGAAAAGCCGATGTCGACGACGGTCGAAAAGATCCGCCGCATTCTGGATGCCGAGAAGCGCACGGGCCGGCGGGTGGACGTGTCCTTCAACTACCGCTTCGCGCCGACCGCCGCGCGCATCAAGGAACTGTTGAATTCCGGCGAGATCGGCCGCATCACCTCCGTCGACTTTCATTGGTATCTCGATACCAGGCACGGCGCCGACTATTTCCGTCGCTGGCACGCCTATACGGAACGGTCAGGCAGCCTCTTCGTGCACAAGGCAACCCACCATTTCGACCTGTTGAACTGGTATCTCGACAGCGATCCGGATGCGGTCACGGCCTTTGCCGACCTGCAGATGTACGGGCGCAAGGGACCCTTCCGCGGGCCGCGCTGCAAACTCTGTCCTCACAAGAATGAGTGCGATTTCTACCTGGATCTCGAAGCCGATCCGTTCCTTGAGGCGCTCTATGAAGACCCCTCGGAGATTGACGGCTACTTCCGCGACGGCTGTGTCTTCCGCGAGGACATCGATATTCCCGATACGATGGTCGCGAACATACACTACCGGAACAATGTCCACGTCTCCTATTCGCTGAACACCTTCCAGCCGATCGAAGGCCACCACATCGCGTTCAACGGAACGAAGGGCAGGATTGAGCTTCGCCAGTACGAGGACCAGCCGTGGGAGATGCCGGAGGAAGATGTCATCCTGCTGATACGCAATTTTCCGAAAGGTCGCCCAGGGGTGGAACGTATCGCGGTGCAGCATTCGCCCGGCGGGCACTATGGCGGCGACGACCGCTTGCGGAACATGCTTTTCAAGCCAGACGCGAAGGACTCGCTGGGGCAGCGGGCAGGCGCCCGCGCCGGCGCGATGTCGGTCCTCTGCGGTGTCGCGGCACTGCAGAGTTCGCGCACGGGCAAGCTGGTCCGGCTTGCCGACCTGATGCCGGAGCTCTTCGAGGACGAGTTCTGCTCCCTTTCCCGGTCCGCGGCGCAAATCTCGGCCTCTGCGGGCCGGCAATAAGTTCGCCCTCTCCCGTAGCCGCAAGGCCAGCCTGAAGTCCCGCCCCTTGCTCGCTGGAGGGCTCTCCATCACCGCGCGCATCCATGCATTTGACGCATGGGTGCGCTGATGTATGAGCGCTGCAATCCCCCGAGGTTCCGCATTATATGTTGCGCATCGAAGCAAACGAGGCGCCACGGACTGGCAGCCGGGCTTCGAAAGCCCATGAAAGGGGGATCAAAATGAACGTAGCACGCTCTTTTAACAACTGGCGCAAGTATCGTCAGACGGTCGCCGAACTGGGCCGCATGTCGACCCGCGAACTCAACGACCTCGGCATCAACCGCGGCGATATCCATCGCGTCGCCCGCGCTGCTGTCGGCCGCTAAAGGCTCGTTCGACGGGCACGCCACGTCGGTAGTGATGTAGATCTGTCCAAGCGCCTGCACCTCCCAGCGGGCGCTTTTCTTTTGCGCTCGTGTTGGGGGCCGGTCGCCCGCTTCCGACTTAGCTAACGCTTGCGGTCAGTGGGCTAATCGAAACCGGATGGTGCCTGCAAGACTTTGCCCGGGATGCAACGCAACGAGGCCACCGTCTTCGTTCGGCATGTTGTGCGCATTGGGCAGATGCGTCATCGGCTCGAAGCAGAAGAAGTCTGCATCCGCATCCGGCGAATAGATCATAAAGCACCCGAATGGCCCTTGGGTTTCAAGCCTTAAGGCAAGCTGATGTTCGGGCCATTCGATCGCAGCCTCTCCGTCCCAGCCGTCATAGGCATTGTTCATCCAGCGCGCGGGGAGCGTATTAGCCTCGGTGAAATCAAGCGTGCGGGCAATCGGGCCGGGAGCGTCGGGCAGGTGTCCGGTCCTCTCACCCCAGATGCGTTTTGCCTTCGCCTTGAGCCGGGTCTCGGCCGTGCGCGGAAAGAAGGGGTGATGTCCCAACCCAAAGGGCAACGTACGAGGCGACATGTTCGTGACCGCCAGCGAAAGAACCAGCGTACTGCCATCCAGCCAGACTTCCTCTACGGCCTCATAGGCATAGGGGCTCCCCGCCCGCTCGGCGTGCACGTAGGAAAGTCTGGCCTGTTCTCCGCTGTGCGATTTCACCTCCCATTCGCTGAGCCAGCCATCCCCATGCAGGCAGAATGGATCGGCCGGTGTATTCGGTTCGAGGAAGAAGCGCTCGCCATCGAAGGTGAAACTGTTGCCCTCGATCCTGTTGCCGAACGGCACAAGCGGGAAACTCGCCTCGGCGCCGAAGCGTTGCGAGGCGACCCCGGCCGTGGTCGCAGGCTTCAGGAAAGGGATCCCGCGCCAGGTGGCAGCGAGGAGCGAGCCGCCGAAGCGGCTCAGCTCGACCGAGAGCTCGTCGTTCTTGAGATGCAGGACATCGTTCGGCATTGCCGATCAGACGCGCTGTCTGCCCGCGACCGAGCGCAGATTGTCGAGCAGCACCGCCAACAGCAGGATCAGGCCGCGCACCACGTATTGATAAAAGGCCTGGATGTTGAGCAGGTTCATGACGTTCTCGGCGATGCCCATGATCAAGACGCCGACGATGACGCCGGTCATGGCCGCGCGGCCGCCGGCGAGCGAGACTCCGCCGAGCACGCAGGCCGAGATGACGGAAAGCTCCAGCCCCGTCGCGGCATTCGGCTGGCCGGAGGTGATGCGCGACGCAAGCAACACGCCCGCAACGGCGCAGACGATGCCTTGCAGTGCGAAGATCCAGATGCGCATGCGGGCGACGTCGACGCCGGCAAGCCGCGAGGCCTCCGGATTGCCGCCGATCGCCAGCGTATTCTTGCCAAACACGGTCCGGTTCAGCACGAAGCCGAAGACGATGAAGAACAGGCCCATGACCCAGATCGGCGTCGGGATGCCGAGGAAGCGCGACAGCGCGAGCTGGTAGAAACCGGGGTCGTTGATGCCGACTGCCCGGCCGTCCGAGGCGATCAGCGCGAAACCGCGGACGATCTGCATGGTGGCAAGCGTGGTGATCAGCGCATTAATGCGAAAACGCGCAATGACGACGCCGTTGATGGTGCCGACGACGGCGCCGCAAAGGACGGCTGCCAGCAGCCCGACGAGGATCGAGCCCGAGACGTTCGAGGCCATGACCGCCACCATCCCGGAAAATGCCACCGTCGAGCCGACGGAAAGGTCGAAATCGCGCGAGGCGAGGCAGAACATCATCGTGCAGGCGATGATGCCGATGGTGACAACGGACTGCAGCAGGCCGAGCATGTTGCGTTCGCTGAGAAAATTCGGAACCGTCAACGACACGATGGCAAAGGCGACCGCGAAAATGACGACGAGGCCCTGTTCGCCGAGAAGGATTTTTTTCAAGGAGGTCATCGTCACTGTACCTGTGTGAAGGGAATGTCTTTGCTGTTCTTGATGTCGGGAAGGGCTGCCGCGAGGATCCGCCGCTCGTCGAATTCTGCGCGCGGCAAGTCGGCCGCCAGCCGACCCTCGCACATCACGATGATGCGATCCGTAATGCCCATCACCTCCGGCAGTTCGCTGGAGATGACGACGATCGCCATGCCCTGCTCGGCAAGCCCGTAGAGGATCTCGTAGATCTCGGATTTCGCGCCGACGTCGATGCCGCGCGTAGGCTCGTCGATGATGAGAACCTTGATGCCTTCCTCGGACAGCCAGCGGCCGAGAATGACCTTTTGCTGGTTGCCGCCCGAGAGGTTGACGATGTCCTGGCGACGCGATGGCGTTCGCACGCGAAGCTTGGCGATGAACTTTTCGGCGAGCTCGCTTTCCTTCTTCGGGTTGATGATGCCGAAGGGAGAAAAGTGGCGGCGCGAGGAGATCGTCATATTCTCCTCGATCGACCGGCCCTGGACGATGCCGTCGAACTTGCGGTCCTCCGGGCAGAGAACGATGCCGGCCCGGATCGACTTGGGCGGGCTGTCTGCGGGCACGGCCGCGCCGTCGACCGAGACGCTGCCCTGGCTGCGCGTATCGGCTCCATAGACGAGCCGCGCCATCTCGCTGCGACCGGCGCCGATCAGGCCGAAGAAGCCGACGATCTCGCCGCGCCTGACCGAGAAGCTCAACGGGACTCTTAGTTTTGGTCCCGCGATGTTTTCGATCCGCAGCCGTTCGGCGCCGAAGCTGCGTCCCCGCCAGCCCCAGATGTTGGCGATTTCGCGCCCGACCATCTCGGAAATGATCTGGTCGCGCGTCACCTCGGAAATGTCGGGATGATGTGCGGCGAGCTTGCCGTCGCGCAGCACCGTGAGACTGTCGCAAAGCCGGAAGATCTCGTCGAGCCGATGCGAGACGTAAAGAATGACGGTGCCCTTCGCGCGCAGGCGGTCGATGAGGGCGAAGAGAATTTCGCTTTCGCGCGAGGACAGCGACGAGGTAGGCTCGTCGAGAGCGATCACGCGCGCGTCGACCATCACCGCCTTGGCGATCTCGACCATCTGGCGCTCGCCGATCGAAAGGGATGCAACCTTGGTGGTTGGGTCGACGTCGATGCCGATCTCGGCAAGCTTCTCCGAGACGACGCCGATGAGTTTCCGCCGGTCGATCACGCCGCCCTTGCCGGGGAAATGGCCGAGCCAAAGGTTTTCGGCGACCGTCAGCTCCGGCACGAGCTGCAGCTCCTGGTGAATGACGATGACCCCCGCGTGGAAGGCGTCGCGCACGGAGCGGTAGTGCTGCACCTCTCCGTCGATGCGGATCTCGCCGTGGTCGGCGGATTGGTCGCCGGAGAGGACGCGGATCAGCGTCGACTTGCCGGCGCCGTTTTCCCCCATCAGCCCGTGGACCGCGCCCTTGCGAACAGCAAAGGAAACATCCCGCAGCGCCTGGACGCCGGGGTAACCCTTGGAAATCGATCGGAATTCGAGGAAATCTTGCATGCGTTGCTCCGAAGCGGAATGCCCGGCGGGGCTGCAGCGCAGGCCGCCGGGCTCGGTGGCGTCCGAAACGGTCACTCGATGCCGAGTTCCTTGCGGACGGCTTCGTAGTTGTCGCGAAGCGCCAGCTGGCCGGCGGTCAGGATCAGCTTTTCCGGCTCCTTGTCGTTGGCAATCCAGTCGTACATGTTGAGCGCGGTTTCGTAGCCGTGACGCTTCGGCGAGATGATGACGGTGCCGAAGAAGCCGGTGGCAGCAGGCTTCTTGAACTCGTTGATCGCCGACTCCGCGCCGCCAATGCCGACGCCGATCACGCTGTCGGCGGCAATGCCGACGGATTCGGTCGCGCGCACGGCCCCGAGTACCGCTTCGTCATTGAGACCGACAGCGACCCATTTCTTGATGCCGGCGTTCTTGTTGAGCACGATCGTCGAGGCGTTGAGGGCGGCCTCCGTATCGGTCTTGGCCTGCGGCGCATCGAAGATGTTAGCTTCCGGGAAACCGTTGGCCTTGAGAACGGAAAGGGCGCCTTCGACGCGGTCGACGGCGGTCGGGAGCTGGTCGTAGGAGACACGGATCGCGCCGACTTCCTTCATGTCCCAGCCGCGTTTCTTGATTTCGTCGACAATCGCCTGGCCGACGGCCTCGCCGATCTTCGTGGCCGAGATCCCCATGTGCGGAACGTCTTCGATCGGGCTGCCGTCGGCGTTGACCAAGCGGTCGTCGACGGTCATCAGCTTGAGATCATTGGCGGCAGCCTTTGCGACGATGCCCGGGCCGAGCTTGACGTCAGGCGTGCAGACGATGAAGCCCTGCGCGCCCTGGGCCCCGAGATTGTCGATGGCCGACTGGACCTTCTCGCCGTCTTCCGCGCCAATCTTGACCAGCGTGAAGCCTTTTTCCTTGGCGGCGGCGTCCGCAAATTTCCATTCGTCCTGGAACCACGGCTCCTCGGGCTGCTTGACGATGAAGCCGATCTTGACGTCGGCGGCGAATGCGGAAGTGGCGGCGAATACCGCAACGGTACCGGCCAGAATGGCTGCCTTGATGAAGCGCATGATGTGTCTCCCTGGTGAACTGCCTCCTGCAGTTGGCATTTGTGTATGATGAATCATCATATTCGTCAATTGCCATTGTATGATGAATGCGATAGTGATGTATAACGATAAACGCGTGCGCTTCGGCGCGCTGTCGCCAGCCCCGGCGATCTGCGCTATGGAGCATCGACTTGATCAGCGTGGGGAAGGCGATGGCAGCGGAAGGGCAGGAGCATCAGGGTATCGTGGCGGAACACCCGCAGCGCCGTCCTCGCGTCCAGAAGAACACTACGCGCGCCATTGCCTCCGACATCTGCGCCGAGATCTTCCCCGTCGGCACCTTCCTGCCTCGCGAAAACGATCTCTGCGAGCGCTATGGCGTCAGCCGTACCGTGATCCGGGAATCGCTTAAGATCCTCGAATCCAAGGGCATGGTGCGCGGCCGCTCCCGCGTCGGCACGGTCGTTTGCAACAAGGAAGAGTGGAACATTCTCGATTCGCAGGTTCTGGAATGGATCGGCGAGCGCATCTTCGAATTCGATCTGCTGAACTGCATTCTGGAAGCGCGCCGGGCGATCGAGCCGGCGGCGGCGGAATTCGCAGCCGAGCGTGCGACGGTGCAGGAAATCGCCGATCTTGACCGCGCCTGGCGCGATATGCGTGACGGCGAGCGCGACGTCGCGGGCTTCACCGAAGCCGACGTCGCCTTTCACACCTGCCTTCTGAAGGCGAGCCACAACCAGGTCTTCCTGCAACTCGTCGGCATCATCCAGGCGGCGCTCAAATTCTCGCTGCACGCGTCGAACGAAGCCGCCGAACGCCGGGACGAGGCCATCGACATCCATGGTGAGCTGGTGGAGGCGCTGCGCATGCGCGACAAGGCGGCTGCGCGCGACTGTTCGATGCGTATGCTGAACCTTGCGGCACGCGACCTTGCCGCGGCCGTCAAACGGCAACGGCCCGCAGGGGCCGGTCTCCTGAACAACCCCTGAAGCGGGCATCCCGCCCGTTTGCTCTTCCCCCCAATGGACATCACGTCATGAAAATTACCAAGCTCACCACCTATATCGTTCCGCCGCGCTGGCTGTTTCTCAAGATCGAAACCGACGAGGGCATTGTCGGCTGGGGCGAGCCGGTGGTTGAAGGCCGCGCGCTGACCGTCGAGGCGGCCGTGCACGAGCTCGCCGACTATCTCGTCGGCAAGGATCCGTTCCTGATCGAGGACCACTGGAACGTGATGTATCGCGGCGGCTTCTATCGCGGCGGCGCCTTGCACATGAGCGCTCTTGCCGGCATCGACCAGGCGCTCTGGGACATCAAGGGCAAGGCCCTCGGCCAGCCGATCCACCAGTTGCTCGGCGGCCAGTGCCGCGACAGGATCAAGGTCTATTCCTGGATCGGCGGCGACCGGCCGAGCGACGTTGCACGCAATGCCAAGGATGTCGTCGCCCGCGGGTTCAAGGCAATCAAGCTCAACGGCTGCGAAGAGCTGCAGATCGTCGACAGCAACGAGAAGATCGATAAGGCCGTCGCGACCATAGGCACTATCCGCGACGCGATCGGCCCGCATGTCGGCATCGGCGTCGATTTCCATGGCCGCGTGCATCGGCCGATGGCCAAGGTACTCGCCAAGGAACTCGAGCAGTTCAAGCTGATGTTCATCGAGGAGCCGGTGCTGTCGGAAAACCGGGAGGCACTGAAGGAGATTGCCAATCATTCTTCGACGCCGATTGCGCTTGGCGAGCGCCTCTATTCCCGCTGGGACTTCAAGTCGGTCCTTGCCGATGGCTATGTCGACATCATCCAGCCCGATCTTTCGCATGCCGGCGGCATCACCGAGTGCCGCAAGATCGCCGCGATGGCGGAAGCCTATGATGTGGCGCTCGCGCCGCATTGCCCGCTGGGACCGATCGCGCTCGCCGCCTGCCTTCAGGTCGATGCCGTCAGCTACAACGCCTTCATCCAGGAGCAGAGCCTCGGCATCCATTACAACGCCGCCAACGACATTCTCGATTACATCTCCAACAAGGAGGTGTTCCGCTACGAGGATGGTTTCGTGTCGATCCCGCAAGGGCCAGGCCTCGGTGTCGAGGTCGACGAGGCCTATGTCATCGAGCGCGCGCGGGAAGGCCATCGCTGGCGCAACCCGATCTGGCGCCACGAGGATGGCAGCGTCGCCGAGTGGTGACGCGATAACGGGCGGATCTACAGCGCCGCGCGTCTTATCAGACGCGCAAAGGACGCTGTAGCACTTTGAATTAGTGCATGTTTTATCCTTAAATCGGATCCGATTTAAGGAAACATGCAGTAGAAAGTGGAGGAAAGATCATGGGCAACCGGCTCGACGGCAAACGCATCGTCATAACGGGCGCCGCCCAGGGGATCGGCCTTGCCATGGCCGAGATCTTCCACGGTGAGGGCGCCAGCCTCTTTCTGATCGACCGCGATGGGACGCTTCTGGAAAAGGAAGCAGAAAGACTCCGGGCCGAGGGCGGTACGGTCTCCTCGGCGGTCGCCGACATTACCGATGCTCCCGCAATCGCTGCGGCTTTTGCCAGGGCGGAGAAAACCATCGGGCGCCCCAACGCGCTGGTCAATAACGCCGGCATTAACGTCTTCGCGAAACCACTGGCGACGAGCGAGGAGGACTGGCAGCGCTGCTTCGACGTGAACCTCAAGGGCGCCTGGAATTGCTGCAAGGCCGCACTCCCGGGCATGATCGAGGCGGGCGGTGGGGTCATCCTCAACATCGCCTCGACGCATGCCTTCACCATCATTCCGCATACCTTCCCCTATCCCGTCGCCAAGCACGCCCTCATCGGCATGACGAAGTCGCTCGGGATCGAATATGCGTCGAAGGGAATCCGGGTGAACGCCCTGGCTCCAGGCTACGTGCTAACGCAGAAGGTGATCGACTACTGGAACAGCTTTCCCGATTCGGCAGCGGCCGAAGCGGAAACGATGAAGCTGCATCCGGGCGGACGTATCGCGACGCCGGACGAAATCGCCCGCGCCGCCCTGTTCATGATTTCCGATGAGTGCACGTTCATGAATGCCACCTGCCTGACCGTGGATGGCGGCCTTAGCGTGCTCCATCATCCGGCCTGATAGGCGGTTCCCGGCGTCGCCGCGACAAGGGCAGCGTGGTCGGCCAGTCTGCTTCGACAGCAGTTCCGCTGCCGGGCGGTTATTGAAGGTCGTGTGCCCACCGTCTCCCTGGGTATTGGGGCGGGACGCCTTCATTCCAGGGGCCGATGTCCGTCTTTCCCTTCCTCGGACGCCTGACCTCCAAGGATCGTCAGAAAGGCCTCCCTCGAGGCGCAAATGAAGGCCGCACGCGCTTCCCCCGGGCTCTTCCGGTGTTTTAGCGCCGCCTCGCAGGCGCGCATCGCATAGCCGTAATAGGCGCCACCTCGAACGGGCCATTCACGCTCCAAACATTTCATTGCGTCGAGCGGTCCGACGACCGTGCGACATTTCCCGTCCAGCATGCTGATACTGACCGGCACGCCCCATGGAATCTCGTACATCGCTTTCCTTTCCTGTCCCCGAGTGGGGGCATCGGCGCGGGGTGAGGAACGAGCGAAACGGGTTTCCGCGCATCCCGCGAGCTGGAATGGTTTGGGCCATTGGGCCCGAATGACTTTGAACCGGCTCCTGCCGGATTACGCCGAACGACTTTTAATAACGTGTGGCATCATGGTTTCCGAAAGATCGACTTTCGGGCTGATGCTCTTGTGCGGCGGAGCCACAGCGTCCGGGTTGCGAATGCCTATTGACTCCGGATGGAGAGGTGCGCCTCTTCGGCAGCCTTGATAAATGCCCTGCGGGCCTTCTCGGTCTTGACCTTGCCCTCGAGGGCCTGCAGGCAGACCCGTTTTGCGGCGGCAAGGGCACGCCCATCCTGATGGGGCCAACGCAGCATCAGGCACTCGACGGCCTCGCGCGTGCTCTTCACGTCGCGGTATTTGCCTGCGTCACCGAGTTCCAACTGGACACTCCTGTCCCACCAGAAACTGTGCATGGCGTGTTGCCTCACAGGGTTGTTATCGTTGGAATTCAAACCCTTTGGGGGCGGCTTTGGTTCCATCCGTAACATGTGAACCGTGCGATATTATCGCGCAATTGCCGCTTCTGCGCACGCCCTATGAGACGGCGCAGTAGTGTGCCGGTCACGTGCCCACCTCTTGACGAGACGCTTGCCGCTGCTAAGTAAGAAACGATCCCGCCTTTTAGACATCGAACCGCGGGACGAACATTGGTGCCGGGCCCCTCTGGCGAGAGTTTTACGGCGCTCTCGTGATGTCGGTACCGCCAGCAAATGAGCCGGCGGATTAGCTACCATGAAAACTCAACTCATGCCCAACGCATGCGCCTGTTCGGCTGTGCGCTTTTTCCCTACTGAAGATCTCTCGTTTGCAATCGCCAAGGCGCATCGTGCCGGGGAGGGTCGTCCATGATCCAGTCCCGTTCGCACACGACCAGCCTCGGCTATTTCAAGTGGGCCTTTATCGTGACGGGCCTCGGTCTGCTGCTTGGCGTCTGGCTCGGCTGGCAGTCGACCGGTACTTTCAGCGGCACCATGACCGTCTTCTTCATCTGCGCGGTGCTCGCTGTTCTTGAAATTTCGCTCTCCTTTGACAACGCCATCGTCAACGCCAACAAGCTCAAGGACATGACGCCGGTCTGGCAGCACCGGTTCCTGACCTGGGGCATCATCATTGCCGTCTTCGGCATGCGTATCGTCTTTCCGCTGCTGATCGTCGTCATCGCCGCCAATATCGGGCCGATTGACGCGGTCATCCTGGCGGCGGTGCGCCCCGAAGAATACGCCCGCATCATGAACGACGCGCATCTGCCGATCGCCGCCTTCGGCGGAACGTTCCTGATGATGGTCGGTCTCACCTACTTCTTCGATCAGGAGAAGGACGTGCACTGGATCGCCTGGCTGGAGCGCAAGATGGCACGCTTTGCAACGATCAAGGGCATCGAGATCGCCTTTGTACTGAGCATCATCCTGGCGTTCTCGTCCTTGCTCGAAGCCGAGCATGTGCACACCTTCGTCTACGCGAGCATCTATGGTCTGCTTACCTTCCTTATCGTCGAGGTTGTCGGCGGTCTGCTCGATGCTTCTCAGCAGACGATGAGCGCGGCGGCGAAGGGTGGTTTCGGTGCATTTCTCTACCTGGAGGTGCTCGATGCCAGCTTTTCGTTCGACGGCGTCATCGGCGCCTTCGCCTTGACGCAGAACCTGTTCATCATCGCGATCGGTCTCGGCATTGGCGCCATGTATGTCCGCTCAATGACTATCATGCTGGTCGAGAAGGGCACGCTCAACGAATATCGTTACCTGGAGCATGGCGCGTTCTACGCGATCCTGATCCTTTCGGTGGTGATGTATTTCCAGACGCTGATCCACATTCCGGAGGTCATCACCGGTCTGGGTGGCGCGGGCCTCATCGGCCTTTCGCTCTGGTCGTCGATCCGTCACAATCGGCGCCACGCAGAGGTCAATGAAAACGGGCCGAAGCAGCGGTTTCGCGTCGAGGCCTGAGAGCGAGGCAAGGCGCCGCTGCATTTATCCTTAAATCGTATCCGGTTTAAGGATAAAAACTGCAGCATTTCAAAGCGCTACAGCGTCCTTTGTGCCTCTGATGAGACGCGCGGCGCTGTAGAACCGTTGTCGAGAAACGGCCCGGCGGGATAACCGCCGGGCCGTTTCTGCTGTGGTCGGGTGCGGTTCAACGAGCGGTGCCTAAGCCCCTTGATCTGGGTCAATGTGACTGACGGCGATTCGGTTAGCCTGAATTCCGAAGTCAACGGGAGGTTTTCATGTTCCGCAACATTCTCATCCCCACCGACGGTTCGCCGCTCGCTACGCTCGCCCTGGATGCCGGCATTGCCTTTGCTAACGAAGCCGGAGCGAAGATCACGGTGTTGACCGTTATGGAGCCATTCAATCTCTTTTCGACTGATGCGGAACAGCTCGCCAGCACGAAAGAGGACTATGAGGCGTTGTCCCGTCAGCATGCCGGGGAAATACTTGCCGCCGCTACGGCGAAATCCGAGCAGGCCGGCGTACCGTGCGAAACGGATCAGGCCCGCAGCCACGAGGTCTATCGTGCGATCATCAACAAAGCGGACGATATCGGCGCCGATCTCATCATCATGGCGTCGCACGGCCGCGGCGGCGTCGGCGCCCTGATCATCGGTAGCGTCGCCGCGAAGGTGCTGACGCATTCGACGATCCCGGTGCTCATCTATAGAAACAAATAGCGAGCGAAGCGGTCAAACCGCCACGAATTTTCTCCAGTTTCCCAGGTTTTCGGCCCGGCGTCTCAACAACGCCGGGATTTTTTTGCCGTTGCCGGAAAAGCGTCAAAGTTTCGCGTAATGGGGTGTGTGCCCGGTGGACGGCTGCGGGGGCACCCATCCGTTCGACCTACCGCATGTTTCCTTAAATCGTAGCCGATTTGAGGATGAAAACATGCAGCAATTCAAAATGCTACAGCGTCCTTTGTGCGTCTGAGAGGCGCGGCGCTGTAGGTCGGCGGTCATGAAACGGCGGGGAGGGATGTCTTTGAGCGTCAATCCGAACGATCTTGCGCTTCTTGCGGTGATGCGGCGCTATTTCCTGGTGAAGGACGAAGTCAACGTCCTGAAGGCCCGTCTGGAGGCCGCCCGGAAGGACGTCGCCGAGGAAATCAGCCGCTTCTACGATCCTCGCACGAATGCGACCCATGCCGAAGACATTCTGACATGGCACCGGCTCAGGAAGGAGATGGATGAATTGATGAGCCTTGCCGCGACCTGGGGCAGGGGCGGCAACATCGAGACCCAGGAGCTGGCGTCGGAAGCGTCGGCGGAACCGGCTGCGGCCAACATCCCCTCTTTTCTCGATGTCCGGCCCTCATTGGATTGAGGTGACGGGCGATCCGTTTATCGCTTCAAGGCAGACCGCACGTCCTCGATCACGGGGAGCGCCGCGATGAGCATCAGGGGCGCGGCAAGAAAAAGCGCCGCAGAAACGCCCAGTTTGTTGAAGAGAAGAGCGCCGCAGATCCCGCCGACCAGGAAAAGCCCGATCAAGGACGTGAGAAGGCGCAACTTGCGGCGGTCGGCGCGGACATGCAGTCTGGAGCTCTTGGCGCTGTCGCAGTTCCAGTAGATAAGCTTGCCGATCTCGATGCCCGTGTCGGTCACCAGGCCGGTCACGTGAGTGGTGCGGATTCTTGCGCCGGAGAGCTTCGTGATGATGGCGTTCTGCAGCCCCATGATGAAGCAAAGAAGCATTATCGTGGCCGATACGGCGATACTTTCGCTGAGGTGGAAAAATGCCCCGCTTATCGCGAAGCAGATGAGCAGGAATGCCTCGAACAGCAGCGGAAGCGCATATTCTGCCTGCAACTCCAGCCGTCGGCCCCAGTTGATAAGGATGGCGGAGGTGGCAGCGCCGGCAACGAAGGAGAAGAGCGCGGCAAGGCCGGCAACAACCAGTGCAATATTGCCAAGGACCATGTTGTCCGCGATCGCCGAGACGATGCCCGACATATGCGACGTATATTGATTAACAGCCATGAAGCCGCCAGCATTGGCAGCCCCAGCGACGAATGTCAGGTAGAAGGCGAGATGGCGATCGGTCGCCTCGTTGCGTTCCTTCGCAGTCAGGTTGCGGAGATAGTATTTCATGTTCGGTCAATGGTGCCGAAAAATATCGGATTGGAGGACGGGATGTGCGATTCATCCGATAGCACAAGATCGGTGCCGCTGTCCGTCCGATCTTGCGTTTGGTATGGTGTTATCGCAGGCGTGCTTGCGCGGCGGGGATATACTGAGGGGGCGCCAAGGAACGGCCGCCGAGCGGCCGGAGTGACATGCTCGTTGCGCCGGAATGCGCGGTCATGCACCCCCGGTCCGACAGCAGTCAATATTTAAGCTTTCGAAGGGATCATTGTTTCCCGGGGAACAACTCTACATTGCTGCCTCTGGATAGATCGGTCAGCAGATTTCAAGCGGCCCGATGGGCCGGCGCGGAGATTTCAGTCAGTGCCTAAATCAAAAGCAGCATCAAATCGAACGAGCATCGATCCCGCGGAAGCGTTGCGCGGCTGCCGCGCGGCCTTCATCGGCGTCGGTATCGCCAGCGCGCTCGTCAACATTCTCTATCTCACCGGCTCGTTCTTCATGCTTGAAGTCTACGACCGGGTTCTGCCGAGCCGAAGCATTCCGTCACTGATCGCGCTCTCTTTCCTGGCACTGCTGCTCTACGGCTTCCAGGGCGCGTTCGAGCTGATCCGCGGCCGCATGCTGGTGCGTATCGCCGGCGCCCTCGACGAAACGATGAGTGGACGGATCTACCGGGCGCTCGTCAAGGCACCCTTGAAGCTTAGGATGCAGGGAGATGGTTTGCAGGCGCTGCGTGATTTCGACCAGGTGCGGTCCTTCCTGTCGGGCGCTGGTCCGGCCGCCCTTTTCGACCTGCCATGGCTGCCCTTCTATATCGCCATCTGCTTTCTCTTCCATCCCGTTATCGGCTTCATAGCGATCGGCGGCGGGCTGATCCTCACGCTGCTGACTTATCTCACCAATAGCGGCACCCAGGCGCCGGCCAAGAAGGCGGCGGAGGCGGGAGGGCTGCGCAACGCGTTCGCCCAAGCGTCGCAGCGCAATGCAGAGGTCGTTCAGGCCATGGGCATGGCAGGGCGGATGACCGACCGCTGGGAACGGCGCAACGAGGAATTCCGCGTGGAAAACCGCCGCACATCCGATATCGGCAATGGCTATGGCGCAGTGTCGAAGGTCTTCCGCATGGCGCTGCAGTCCGGTGTGCTGGCGGCGGGCGCGGTTCTGGTTATCAAGGGCGAGGCCTCGCCGGGCATCATCATCGCCGGCTCGATCCTGACGGCACGCGCGCTTGCGCCCGTGGAGCTCGCCATCGGCAACTGGCGCGGTCTCGTCGCCGCGCGGCAGAGCTGGCAACGGCTGAAGGACCTGCTCAAGGCACTGCCGGAGGCCGAGGCGCCGCTGGCGCTGCCCGCCCCGCGCGACCGCCTGAGCGTCGAGGGACTGGCGAGCGGACCGCCGGCGGCCCAGCGGTTGATCTTCACCGACATCAGTTTCACCGTTCGCGCCGGCAGCGCGCTCGGCGTCATCGGTCCGAGCGCGTCGGGCAAGTCGTCGCTCGCCCGTGCGGTCCTTGGCGTTTGGCCCGCCTATCGCGGTTCCGTGCGGCTCGACGGCGCGGCTCTCGACCAATGGGACAGCGATGCTCTCGGCAAGCATATCGGCTATCTGCCACAGGACGTGGAACTTTTCGCTGGAACGGTTGCACAGAATATCTGCCGTTTCGCTGAAGACGCCACGCCCGAGGCGATCGTTGCGGCTGCCACGGCGGCGCGCGTCAATGACCTGATCCTTCGCCTACCGAACGGCTATGAAACCGAAATCGGCGAGGGCGGCACTGCGCTTTCGGCCGGACAGCGCCAGCGCATAGCGCTCGCCAGGGCGCTTTATGGAGAGCCCTTCCTCGTCGTGCTCGACGAGCCCAATTCCAACCTCGACGCCGAAGGCGAGCAGGCGCTCAGCGAGGCAATCATGAATGTTCGCGCCCGCGGCGGCATCGTTGTCGTTATCGCGCATCGGCCGAGCGCGCTTGCGAGCACCGACCTCGTGCTGATGATGCAGGACGGGCGCATGCAGGCCTTCGGACCGAAGGATGAGGTGCTGGGCAAGGTGCTGCGCCGGGAACGCGTGCAGCAGGCGGAGCGGCCGGCGCCGCTCAAAATTGTCGGGGACGGCCAGGAGGTGGCAAAATGAGCGACGGGATGAAGCAGATGTTGACTGCCCGCCGCTCGCTCGGGCGCCACATGATCGCGGTCTCCACATTGGCTATCGCCCTTGTCGTCGGCGTGGGCGGCTGGGCGGCGACGACGGAGCTGTCGAGCGCGATCGTTGCCGGCGGCGTCGTCGTGGTCGATGACAATGTCAAGAAGGTCCAGCACCTGACCGGCGGGATCGTCGGCGAACTCCTGGTCCGCGAAGGTGACCGGGTCCATGCGGGGCAGGTGCTGATCCGTCTCGACGGCACCACCGTTCGCGCCAATCTGGCGATTGTCGAAAGCACCCTGGCGCAACTCTATGCCCGCCGCGCCCGGCTTCAGGCCGAGCGCATCGGCGCCGTCTCGTTCGAAGTCGACAAGGATCTCGACAAATTCATCTCCAGTGCCGCGGCGACGAAGCTCGTCGATGGCGAACAGAGACTCTTTGCCAGCCGCCGGTCGGCGCTCATCGGCATGAAGGACCAGCTTGCCTCCCGAAAGGCGCAGTTGGCCGACGAGATCGAAGGACTGACCGTTCAGCTGCAGGCGATCGAGGACGCGCTCAAGCTGATCGCGGAGGAACTGACCGGTGTCGATTCGCTCTACGGCCAGGGCCTGGTGCCGATGCAGCGTGTAACGACGCTGAAGCGCCAACGCGCCGAACTCGAGGGTGACCGCGGACAGCGCATCGCCGCCCGTGCCCAGGCGCGTGGCAAGTCCAGCGAGATCGACCTGCAGATCCTCCAGCTCGACGAGGATCGGCGGACTGAGATCTCAAAGGATCTGACGGATGTCGAGGCGAAGATCGCCGAATACGAGGAGCGGCGGACCGCCGCATCCGACCAGTTGCGTCGGCTCGATATCACGGCGCCGCTTTCGGGCCGAGTCTATCAGCTCGGAGTGCATACTGTGAACGGGGTGGTCAATCCCGGCGAAACGCTGATGCTCGTCGTGCCCGAGGCCGACGATCTGACGGTAGAGGCGCGCGTTGCGACCCATGACATCGACCAGATCCATGTCGGCCAGCCGGTCGAAATCCGCTTCAGCGCCTTCAATCAGCGCACGACTCCCGAGGTCGAGGCGGAGGTGGCAACGATTGCGCCGGACCTCGTCACCGACGAGCGCACTGGCGCAAGCTACTACCCTTTGCGCATCCGGCCGAAGAAGGAGAGCCTCGCCAAGCTCAATGGGCTGTCGCTCTATCCCGGCATGCCGGCCGAGGTGTTCATCAAGATCGCCGATCGCACCGTGATCTCCTACCTGACGAAACCGCTCACCGACCAGATGAGGCATGCGTTCCGGGAGGATTAGTCCGGCGCGATTCAAGGGGAGGTGCGCAACGGTTTTCCATCCCGAACTGGTTGCGCACGGAGCAAGCTAATTCCGAGTTCAGCGGCGCGTGCCGGCCCACGGGGCCGGCCGCGGGCCTCAAGCCAACGCTGAGCGCGAAGCAGCGTTCGGCGGGCCAGAGCGTCTACTCCTTCATACCAGCCTCTTCACCACCAAATCTTCGCTGCGGTCCATTGGGCCACGGCTACCTATCCTCATGTGTAGCTCGACCGCCAACACGCTCCAACATAGCGTTCGCGACGTGGCTCGCGACCGACACGTGTCGGCCACGCAGAACAAGAAGCACATCATGTCGCAGGCAGAACCAAACCCCGTACGATTGGTAAGCAGGAGACAAACATGAGCTTGGACAACATCTCACACGTCGGTAGACCGGTACCCGACGAGCTGGTTCCGTCGCGCTACGCCGTGCCGGTCGGCGAGATTGACGTGCTGGTGATCAGCGATGGCGTGCTGACGCCACCCGCCGAGTCAATGGCCACCAACGCCGACCCGGCCATCCGGGCGGCCTGGCTGGACGACATGTTCCTGTCGCAGGACGCGTTCGATTGGGCACTGAACGCTGTCGTAGTGCGCAGCGGCGGCCAGACGATACTCATCGACAGTGGTCTAGGGGAGGAATATCCGGACTTCCCGCGGGCCGGGCAATTTGTCCATCGACTGGAGACCGCCGGCGTCGATCTCGCGTCCGTGACCGACGTTGTGCTGACCCACATGCACTTCGACCACGTTGGCGGGCTGCTCGTCGAGGGCGTGAAGGACCGGCTGCGCCCGGACCTGGGGGTCCACGTGTCCGCCGCAGAGACCAAGTTCTGGGAGTCGCCCGATTTCTCCCGCACCGCCATGCCGCCGGCGCTTGCGGATTTGGCACGGCGAGCATCCCTGCAATTCCTGGACGAATACCGCAGCCATCTGCGGACGTTCGAAGAGGAGTCCGAGGTGGCACCGGGCGTGGTCGTCACTCGCACCGGCGGCCACACGCCTGGGCACAGCGTTGTCCGCATGAAGTCTGGCGGCAACCGGCTGATGTTCGCCGGCGACGCCCTGTTCCCGGTCTCGTTCGACCACCCCGAGTGGCACAACGGTTTCGAACACGACCCGGAGGAGGCGACCCGCGTGCGGCTCCGTCTCATGCGGGAGTTGGCGGACACGGGCTCGTTGCTGGTGTCCACGCACATGCCGTTCCCCTCGGTCGGCCATGTGGCGGCCGCCGGCAATCTCTTTCGCTGGGTACCGGCCTGGTGGGACTACTGACCGCTTGTTGGGTTAGGATCGAACAACTGCATGATTCCTTAAGTTGGAAGGATTAATCGCTAAGCAATTCAACGCGCTGCGGCGACCTTTGAGCGTCCGATCAGGCGCGCGGCGCCGTAGCGCGCTCGCGGGGCTCCTCACGGACAGCTTGCGCAAGAGACCCCATCGATCTCGGCCTACATTTTGGCAACCTACCCCGCATCGCTTTCCGGCAGAGCGAAATGAAAGAGGGCGCCTCGGGGTTCATTAGGCGTCACACAAATGGATCCGCCGTGGGTTTCGAGAATCGTCCAGGTCAAAGCTTCGTTGCGGTCTACACAGGCCACGACGCTTCCACATGCCGTCCGACGTCGCTCGTGACGACACGCCTCGATCACACAAAATAGGAGTACATCATGTCGCAGGCAGAAACAAAACGTCGAACGATTGTGCAGCAGGAGAAAAACATGAGGTCGGGCACCTCACACCCCGGTAGACAGGGTCGCGACGAACTGGTTCCGTCGCGCTACGCGGTGCGGGTCGGCGAGATTGACGTGCTGGTGATCAGCGACGGAATGATATGGATACCGGCCGAGGCGATGGCCACCAACGCCGACCCGGCCGTCCGCGCGGCGTGGCTGGACGACAGGTTCCTCCCGCAGGATGAGCTAGATTGGGCATTGAACGCGTTCGTGGTGCGCAGCGGCGGCCAGACGATACTCATCGACAGCGGGCTCGGAGGAGAATACGCGGGCTACCCGCGCGCCGGGCAGTTTGTCCATCGACTGGAGGCTGCCGGCGTCGATTTCGCGTCCGTGACCGACGTGGTGCTGACCCACATGCATTTTGACCACGTTGGCGGGCTGCTCGTCGACGGTGTGAAGGACCGGTTGCGTCCGGACCTGCGTGTCCACGTGTCCGCCGCAGAGACCAGGTTCTGGGAGTCGCCCGATTTCTCCCGCACCGCCATACCGCCGGAGTTTGTGGAGGTGATTTGCCGGGCGTCCAGGCAGTTCCTGAACGAGTACCGCAGCCGTATCCGAACCTTCGAGGAGGAGTCCGAGGTGGCGCCGGGCGTGGTCGTCACTCGCACCGGCGGCCACACCCCAGGGCACAGCGTGGTTCGGCTGGCATCCGGCGGCGATCGGCTGATGTTCGCCGGCGACGCCCTGCTCCCGGCCTCGTTCGATCACCCCGAGTGGCACAACGGTTTCGAACACGACCCGGAGGAGGCGACCCGCGTTCGGCTCCGTCTTATGCGGGAACTGGCGGACACCGGTTCGTTGCTGGTGTCCACGCACATGCCATTCCCTTCCGTCGGCCATGTGGCGGCCGCCGGCAATCTCTTTCGATGGGTACCGGCCTGGTGGGACTACTGACCGCTTACTGCGGTTAGGGCGAACGAGACGACCGCATGCGTTTGAACACCTGGTCGATCGCTGCCTCGTACGACACCGCCCTTATCGCAGTGGCGTACGAGTTGCTCACGGCAGCAAGTGGCCCGTCGCGCCATTGCCCTGCGACGCTCGAAGCGAAACGAGCGGTCAGCGCGTGCCGTTCAAGTGAAGAGCGAAGCCGTTCGCACCCGGATCGCCGAGGCCGGGTCGAAGCTGAAGGGTCGGGATCACATAGTCTCCACCGTTCTGCCGCCGGTAGGGAATAGGCGGCGTGGAGCCGAGGGTCCGCATCCTCTCGCGCAGGCGCTCGGCTACGGCATCGAAGCTGGTCTCGTCGAGACGATCGACCCGATAGGCGACGAACGGCGGAAGCACGTCGTAGCCCGGATAAAATAGGATCCCGTGATTGATCGGGAATAGGAGTTCGTCGATCGGCCCATTGATCCCGCGGGCGGAGTAATGCTCCTCCCAGCCGCCGGTGGTCACGAGCAACATCGCGCGTTTGCCCGCGAAGGTTCCTTCGCCGAAGCGGTTGCCCCAATATTTGTCACTGTGCTCGCCGACACCATAGGCGAAGCCGTAGGCGTAAACGCGATCCACCCAGCCCTTTAGGATCGCCGGCATACTGTACCACCACAGCGGGAACTGCAGGATCAGGACGTCAGCCCACAAGAGCTTTTCGTGCTCGGCCTTTACGTCTTCGGTCAGAGCGTTGGTGGCGAACGCTTCGCCCGAGGCCTTGGCCACCTTCAATCGCGCGTCCGGGGCGAGCGAGAGAAAGTCGGCATGATCGATCTCGGATTTCCAGCGGTCGGCATAAAGGTCCGATATGCGCACCTCGTGGCCCTGGGCCTCCAGTTCCTTCATGGCGATATCGCGGAGCGCGCCGTTGAGCGAACGCTGTTCGGGATGGGCGAAGACGAGCAGAACTTTCATGAGGTCGGCCTCCAATAGTAAAATCGACGCTTAGCTAGCCAACGCGGCAGTGATCCGCTAGATCTACATAATGGATATGATTTTGCCGAAAAATGGATAAGTCGGACGTCACGCTGGAACGCATGCGCACCTTCGTCCGGGTGGCCGAGCGTGGGAGCCTGTCGGCTGTCGCGCGCGAGTTCGGAGTGGGCCAGTCGACGGTCACGCGTCATCTCAGGGAACTCGAAGAGGCGGTCGGCGTGCCTCTCATCAGCAGGACCACGCGGCGCGTCACCATGACCGATGAAGGCAGCCGCTATTACGCAAACTGCGTTCAAGTCCTTCGCCTCGTCGAGCAGGCCACGGACGAGGCGCGCGGCACGCGTGGCGCTCCAGCCGGCACCATCCGTCTATCCTGCACGGCGGCCTTCGGCGTCATGCATGTCAGCCGGCTGATTTTCGTTTTCCAGGATCGCTATCCCGACATCGGGGTGGACCTCAGCCTCACCGACGAGCGGATCGACCTCGTGCGCGAGGGGTTCGATATCGCGCTTCGCCTGGGCCCGCTTGCGGACAGCTCCATGAAACTCAGAGCGCTCGGCCAGTCGCGGCGCCTGCTGGTGGCGGCGCCGGGCTATCTTGCGGCGCGGGGTGTGCCGGCGGTGCCGCAGGACCTGTCCGGCCATGAGGGTATCCGGATGTCGAACGTGGCGGGAAGCGACGTCCTCACCCTGCAGGGGCCAGGCGGAGGGTCCCATACCGTGCCCTTCGGGGGACGGCTTCGGGTCGATCACGGCCTTGCAGCCCGCGAAGCGCTTGTCGCCGGGCGTGGCATTGCGCCCGCACATCGATGGTTGGTCGACGACCTCTTGGCGAGCGGACGGCTGACGGCGATCTTGGCCGACTATTCGCTTCCGTCCGTTCCTCTGAGCATGCTGATCGTTCCGGAACGCGCGGGCATCGCGCGGGTGCGGCTGCTGGTCGATTTTCTCGTCGAGCAAATCGGGCTCATTCCGGGGATCGAAAAGCCGCAGCCCAGGCACGGCTCCCGGCTTTAAGAGCCGGCCGCCGGAGGTGACCTTCGAGAGAACTAGAGCAATTCCAGGAAAAGTGTATAACGGTTTTCCGTCCGGAATTGCGTAGTTTCAAAGAGTTAGATCATTTCACTGTTTCAATGAAACAATGAAATGATCTAGCCTGAAAACGACGAAACGCCCGCCCCGCTTTCGCGGGACGGGCGCATCCTGGCGACGCTCTACCTTAGAGAGCCCCCTTTGAGGCCCCCCTTAGAGGAAGGAGAAGTCGCTCGTCGAGAGAGTCTTGACGTTCTGCAGGATCGCGACCAATTCCAGGTCCGCCGTCGCGGCATTGCCGTCGGCATCGTACCAGAGGCGGCCATTGTCGGTCTCGAACAGGAACGTGCCCTTGGTGCTTGTCGCGACCGGGTCGGCACCGGTGACCAGCGTCACCGTCGTGTCGCCGGCGGCGATGCCGAAGGCGGCACGGTCGATGACGAGCTTGTCCTGGCCACGGACGAAGTCGGTGATGACATCGCCTTCGCCGTCACGCCCTTCGCGGTCGAAGACGAACCGGTCGTTGCCGGTGCCTCCCGTCAACCAGTCGTCTCCTGCGCCTCCGACCAGGGTATCGTTGCCGTCGCGGCCATCGAGGATATCGTCGGCGCCCTTGCCATAGAGGGTGTTGGCGGTCGCATCACCGCGAATTTCGTCATCGGCTGCGCTGCCGATGATGGTCTCGAAATTCTTGACGGTGAGGCCGAGCGCCAGCCCCTTGTTCTTGGCCTGGGTCTGCAGATCGAGCACGACTGATGTCGCTCCCTCCGCGAAGCTCAGCGTATCGATGCCGACGCCGCCATCGAAGAGATCCTTTCCGGAATGAACGGTGCGGGTGAGAACGTCGTTCCCGGCGTCGCCGAAGAGCTGGTCGTCACCGGCGCCGTCGCGCAGCGTGTCATTGCCGTTGCCGCCCCTGAGGACATCGTTGCCGGACATGCCGTCGAGGATGTCGTTGAGGGTACCGCCCGTGACCGTGTCCTTGCCCTTGCTGCCGACATAGTCGAGCGCTTCGAAGGCGTTGAAGGATGTCGCCGTATCGACATTGACCGTGCCGGTCGAGAAGTTGAAGGCGATATCCTTCGTCTGCTCGGAGACGTTCAGCCTGATCACGTCCGTGCCCGTGCCGCCGTCGGAGCGATCGCCGATGCCGGCATAGACCTTGTCGTTGCCATCCTCGGCGTAGATCACATCCCTGCCGCCCGTGGTGGTCGCAGTGTCACCGTAAATGGTGTCGTTGCCCGTTCCTGCACGGATCGTGTCGTTGCCCGCATCGCCGGACAGGAGATCGTTGCCCGCCCCGGCGCTGAGACTGTCGTGACCGGCGCCGCCGCGCAGATCGTCGTTGAGGCTGCCGCCGGCAAAGACGTCGTTGCCCGTCCCACCGACGAGGGCGACCCGCTCGACGTTTTTCACCGTGACCGGAGCATTCGTAGCTGTCACCGATGCAGCAAGCTTGAAGGTGATGCCCTGCGTGTACTTGCTGAAATTGATGGAGGCGAAGTCGGTCCCCGTCCCGCCGTCAACGACCAGCGTGCCGGTCGAGGCGGCGCGCGCGAAGCTGTCGTCGCCGGTTCCGAGATTGACCGTGTTGTAGCTGGCCGCTCCCGTTGCGCTGTCGCCGACGCTGACCACGTCGTTGCCGTCCCCGGCCGTGATCGAGTTCTTGCCACCAAAATCGCGAATCACATCGTTTCCGGCGCCCGAGTTGAGCGTGTCGCTTCCCTCTCCGCCATCGAGCGTGTCATTGCCGTTGGTGCCGATCAGCGTGTCATTGCCCCCGTAGCCGTAGAAGGCAACGCTGAGCGCTGAGCCGACGGACTTCACCACGTCATTACCGGAGCCGAACTCGACGCGGTAATGCTCGAAGTTCTTGAGGCTCGTACCGTCGGAGAGCGTCGCCGTGGCACCGGTCGCAGAGAACGTCTGCGCGGTTGTCAGCGACCGGCGGTCCACCGCGACCCTGTCTGTGCCCGTGCCGCCGTCGCCCTTGTCGGCGCCGCCGTCGCCCAAAGTGACGGAGTCGTTGCCGATGCCGCCGTTGACGGTGTCGCGGCCAATTCCGGCGAGGAGCGTGTCGTTGCCGGCACCGCCGTCGACGTAGTCGTCACCGGCCGCGGCATCGACATAGTCATTGCCGCTGCCGGTCACGACCTTGTTGATGCCCGAGCCGCTCGCGTAGATCGAGTAGTGCTCGACACCCTTGAACGTCGTGCCGCCGGCGAGGGTATTGATTTCGGTGGCTGCCTTCGCGGCGAAGTTTCCGGAGAAGTTGCGGACCACCAGCCGGTCGCTGCCGCTCACGTCGGTGATCGTGTCCTTGCCTTGGCCGTAGATGTAGTTGAGAGTGTCGTCGCCGGCGCCGCCCTCAAGCTTGTCGTCACCGATGCCGCCGTCCAGCGAGTCATTGCCGGCGTCGCCTGCCAGGCTGTCGTTACCGACGCCGCCAGAAACGACATCACTGTCATTGCCGCCGGAAAGCACGTCGTTGCCGGCATCTCCCGACAGCGAGTCTGCGCCGTCGCCGCCATAGACCTTGTCGTCGCCGTCGCCACCACTCAGGTAGTCGCTCCCGGCGTCACCGTACAGGGTGTCAATTCCGGCGTCGCCGTTCAGGAAGTCAAAGCCGTAGCCGCCGCTGAGCGTATCGTTGCCGTCTCCGCCCTGGAGCAGGTCATGACCGCGTCCGCCCGAAAGCCGGTCGTGTCCGAGTCCCCCGGTCAGCATGTCTGAGTAGTTACCGCCGGTAACGACGTCATCAAAGGCCGTTCCGGTGATGCTGAACGCCTCGACGTTGGTCGTCTGGATGCCTCCGGTCAGCGTTTGCGGTGCGATCCAATCCTTGATCGCGATGTTAAGCTTTGCACCGTGTTCCGAGTAATCGAGCATGACCATGTCGGTGCCGGAGCCACCATCGACCACATCGCCGGAGACTTCGCTGAGCTCAAAGGCGGTGATCGTATCCCGACCGCTGCCGCCATTGAGCTTGTCCTGTCCGGCTCCGCCGCTCAGCATGTCGCTTCCGCTGTTGCCGTTCAGCGTGTCGTTGCCGTCGTCGCCCATGAGGGTGTCACCCTGGAACGAGCCGCTGACCGTGTCGTTGCCCTCGCCGGCACTCACCATGTCGCCGCCCATGCCGCCGTTGACGATGTCGTCGCCGGCAAGAGCATTGATGAAATCATTCTCAAGATCGCTGCCGGTCAAAACGTCCTTGCCGACAGTTCCCATAATATTCGCCATATGTGTTTCCTTGTTCCTGCGCATCGGGACATGCGTCGCTGTTCGCAGAGGCGGCTGCCTCGGCGTGGTGATGGATGGTTTTTTGGAAGAGGCGCCCATGATGGGCGGTCGCTCATCGTCGCGAGCGACAAGGCGTCGAATAGACTAGATGCGGCGCCGTTTCACGGAGTGTCTCCCCAGTCGAACCCCTCGCAAGTCATGCGGTATTGCGTGACCTGAAGAACGTTCCCTGCCGTTCTTGCTGCCATATATTGCCGAGTCCGAGAGCGTTTTGTGTTTCCGCGGGAACAGACCAAACGGGTAGATTCCCCGATCCATACGCAGATCTATGGTTGCAGAGAAAAGGCGCTCGGATGACGACGGATCACAGCCTTCTGTGGGACTGGGTCAACGACAGCGGATAGCGGGTCGGATGGTAGGCAGCGGCGCTCACATTGACCGTGCGGTTGTGCGTGTCGTAGGCGATCTGGTCTAGGGTCAGAACCGCAGCAGGTACGTCGAGCTGGAGCAATGACGCCTCCGTGTCGGTGGCGAGCCGGGCGCTCAAGGTCGATTGGCCGCGCGACGGAATGATTCCATAGCGGTTCTCGAACTCCGCATATAGTGACCGGTTCTCGACCGTCCAGTCGATGTCGAGGATGCCGGGCGCGAGCGAGGCGGAAAACCAGTCCCGCTGGATGACGACCGGCACGTCATCGAGGAGGCGCAATCTCTCCAGGAAAACGACGTCTGCGCCGGTCGGCAGGGACAGCGGCCGCGCGACCTCGGCGTCAGCGCGGATGATCTTGCCGGCGAGGAGGCGCATGCCGGGCTTGAGATTGTTCGCATAGGCCGTCTGGGTGAAACTGCGCACGATCTCGAGCTCATAGATCGGCTTTGGTTCGGTGACATAGATGCCCTTGCCGGGCCGCGTCTGCAGATAGCCGAGGTTCTCGAGCTCCTTTATCGCCTGGCGCACCGTAATGCGGCTGACGCCATAGGCTGCGACCAGTTCCCGCTCTGACGGAAGCTTGTCGTTGACCGCAAGTTCCCGCCTTTCGATCATGCCCTTGAGCAGGTTTCGCAATTGCACGTAGAGCGCATCCGGGTGATTGCGATCGATGGGATTTTCGTCCGGAAGATTTGCGTGTCGTGCCATGCGCCGTTCGTTTCAGCCGCCAGTTGCCGGATGCCCCTCTGCATTGCACCTGGCAAGATTGAAGACAAGAGCCCGGGTGAGATTCCATCCAACCTTGCTTCCCCGCATACCGTTCTCGGACCACCTTGTGGATCGCTGGAAAAGCGCCTGCAGATCGAATTGACATAACTGGTTATATCCAGTAGCGATATCACAATCGGAACGGCGGAGTAAAGAATGAAACTGACCTTGATTGGCGGCGGCGGAGTCCGGGCACCCCTGTTTGTCGGATCTGCCCTGCGGCGCGCGGAACGAAGCGGTCTGACCGAGATCTGCTTGCAGGACATCAATGAGCAGAAGCTCGATCTCTTCGGACGGATCAGCCAGGAGCTGGCCCGGCGCATGCAGTCCCCGGTCAGGATCACGATGTCTGCCGATGCCGAGCGGGCGCTGGCAGGGGCAAGCTACGTCGTGACCACGGTCCGGCCCGGCAATGAAGAGGGCCGGATCAAGGACGAACGCATCGCGCTTGCCCATGGCGTGCTGGGTCAGGAGACCACCGGTCCGGGCGGCTTTGCGATGGCGCTCCGCAGCATTCCGGTCATCCTCAAATACGCGGAAATCCTGAAGAAGGTCAGCCCCGATGCCTGGCTGTTCAACTTCACCAACCCGGCGGGCCTCGTCGCGCAGGCTCTGCAGAACGAAGGTTATCACCGCACTGTCGGCATCTGCGATGGCGCGAACGGTGCGCAGGAAGCCTTGGCGCGCTGGTACAAGGTGCCGCAGAATGACGTGCATGCCGAGGTCTACGGTCTGAACCACCTCTCCTTTACGAGGAGCGCAAAGATCGACGGCAAGGAAGTGCTCCAGCCGCTGCTTGACGACGACGCTTTTATCCGCGCGACGTCGCAGCGCATGTTCGACAGCAAGCTGATCCGCCACCAGCGCAATTGGATCAACGAGTATCTCTATTACTACTACTATGCGGAAAGGGCCGTCGAGGCGCTCAAGTCCGACGAGCGCACGCGTGGTGAAGAGGTCAAGGACCTGAACGCGGCATTGATCGCCAAGCTCGGCACGATCGATCTGGAGACGGACGCCGAGGGAGCGCTGGCCGCCTACTATGCCTATGAGCGGCGACGCAACGCAACCTACATGCATTACGCGCTTGCCGATGCGCCGAGCATGGAAGAGGCCGACAAGTTCGTCGAAAGCGTTGTGGCAGGAGAGACCGGCGAAGAGGGGGAAGGCTACGCCGGAGTCGCGCTCAATCTCGTCGATGCGCTGCAGACCGGAAAGCCCTGCTATACGGGCCTCAACGTCCGCAACGAGGGCGCGATCGACGGCCTGCGTGCCGACGACGTCGTGGAAGTGAGCTGCGTAGTCGACAAGAGCGGTATCAGACCGCTCAAAATCGGCGCCATGCCCGAAGCTCAGGCGCAGCTCGTCCAGAACGTCAAGCGCTATGAGCGGTTGGCCGTCCGCGCGATCAAGGAGCGGAGCCACAAACTCGCCGTCGAGGCGCTGATGGCGCACCCGCTGGTACTCTCCTATTCGCGTGCGGTACCACTGGTCGACGAATATCTTGCTGCCCACGCGCCATATGCAGGTGACTGGTCGTGAATGACGCTCTTGGTTCCCGCTACGACGTGATGGTGGTCGGAGAGTACTACTTCGACCTGATCTTCCGCGGTCTCCCGGACGTGCCGAAGATCAGTGCCGATCTTTGGGCCGAAGAGTTCGAGTGGGTGCCGGGTGCCGCCTATTCGACGGCGCTGGCGCTTGCTCGCCTCGGCACCAGAGCGGGGTGGTGGTGCACCTTCGGGAACGACATCTTCAGCCGCATGATCATCGACGAAGCGCGGCGGGAAAATATCGACGACGGCCTCTTCATCCATCTGGACAAGCCGTTGCGCCGTGTGAGTGCGGCATTCTCGTTCGCGCATGACCGCGGCTTCATCAGCTATGCCGAGCAGCCGGACCCGCTGCCGAAGCCGGGGGATCTCGATCGCATAAGGCCACGCATCCTGCTGCTTCAGGGCTTCTCGCTCGACCAGGAGCGGCGCACGCTCGTCCAGGCGGCGCGCGATCTCGGTATTATCGTCTGCTCCGACCTGCAGCACGTTGACTACAAGCTCTCGACGCCCGGCATTGAAGAGATGCTGAGGCTGATCGATGTCTTCCTGCCGAATTCCTCCGAGGCGAAGGCATTGACCGGCGAGGATGACGTCGAGCGCGCGCTCGCCTCGATCGCCCGTTTCTGCCCGACTGTCGTCATCAAATGCGGCGCCGACGGCGCCATCGCCTCCTCGAAGGGAGAGAACTGCCGCGTGCCGGCGCTCGCCGTCGACGTGTTCGACACGACCGGTGCCGGCGACTGCTTCAATGCCGGCTTCGTCCACGGCATGCTCAACGAGCCGGACCTGCGCGGCGCAATCGAAATCGCCGTCATCTGCGGTTCGCTCGCCGTGACCGGCTATGGCGGCCGCAATCTGCCTTTCGAGAAAGATCTTACGAAATATCGGCGGCGGGAGGCCGCGATATAGCGACGTTCACAAGAGAACGAATGAGGGAACGACATGAAACACAAACTGAAAATGCTGGCAGGCATGGCCGTGGTGGCCTTCGCATCGGCGCTCCCGGCAAAAGCCGAAACGGTCTCGATGTTCTGCTCCGCGACCGACTACGAATTGTGTGAAAGGGCCGTCGCGAAGTGGTCGGAGAAAACCGGCAACGACGTGAAGCTCAACCGCATGCCGCAGAACCTCGATGATGCGATCCCGATCTACCAGCAGCTTTTCGCGGCTCAATCGTCGGACATCGACGTGCTCTATATCGACGTCATCTGGCTTGGCATGTTCAAGGATCATCTGCTCGATGTCACGTCGATGATCCCGCAGGACGAGGTGAAGGCGCATTTCGCCTCCGCCACGGATGCCGCGCGCCTCGACGGCAAGCTTCTGGCGATGCCCTTCTATATCGACACTGGGCTGATGTTCTATCGCAAGGACCTGCTCGAGAAATACGGCAAAGAGCCGCCGAAGACCTGGGATGAAATGACCGCGACCGCGAAGGAGATCCAGGACGCCGAGCGCAAGGCCGGAAACCCGGATATGTGGGGCTATGCCTGGCAGGGCCGCAGCTACGAGGGCCTGACCTGCGATGCGCTCGAATGGATCGCCTCGGCTGGCGGCGGAACCATCATCTCCGACGATGGCGAGGTCACCATCAACAGCCCCGTGACGGAAGCGGCGCTCACCCGTGCGCGCGGCTGGATCGGCACGATTTCGCCCGAGGGCGTCCTCAACTACGACGAGGAAAATTCGCGCGCCCTCTTCGAAAGCGGCAATGCCGTGTTCCATCGTAACTGGCCCTATGTCTGGGGCACGTCGCAGGCGGAAGGCGGCAAGCTTGTCGGCAAGGTAGGTGTCTCCGCCCTTCCGCTCGGAGTCGAGGGGCAGAAGTCAAGCGGCTCGCTCGGCACGGCCTATCTCGGGGTCTCGAAGTATTCCGAGAAGCAGGAGCTCGCGGCTGACCTGCTACGCTACATGGTAGGCTCCGAGGACCAGAAGATGCGCGCGATCGACGGCGGCTACAACCCGACTGTCGCGGCACTTTACGAAGACGCCGACGTACTGGCGAAGATCCCCTTCCTCGGCATGGCAAAGACGGCCTTCGAGGAATCGGTCGCCCGTCCGTCCGCGGCGACCGGCAAGAACTACAACCGCATTTCCCGCACGTTCTACCGTGCTGTCCATGACATCATCTCCGGCAAGGACGATGTCGCGAAGGAACTCGCCGATCTCGAACGGCGGCTGCAGCGCGACGTGAAAGCGGGCGAATGATGAACGCGGCACCTCCGAGGGGATCCTTCGGAGGTGCCTTTTCGCAAACATTGCAGTTCGATGCGATGAGTTCCCGATGGCGAAGCCTATTGTCTTCGACGGACCCGAGGAAATGGGCTCCTATGTTGCCGCGCAGATCCTGACCGGTATCGACAGGGCTGCCCGCGATGGAAAACGCTATCTTCTCGGTTGCCCGACCGGGCCCACGCCTTTCGGGCATTCGCTTCCATCGACGAGGTGCCGACGCATGGGATAAGTGTCGGGCTGAGGACGATCAGCGAGGCGCGCAAGTGCAGGCTGTTTTTGAGCGGCGGCGGTAAGTGGGAGGCGCTGAGGCGCATAACAACGGCAGGCAACTTCGACGCCGACTGGCTCGCGACCATCGTGCTCGAATGCAGCGACAGAGAAATCCTGGCCGACCGCGCCGCGGCAGGCCTTTGAAGGACAGCGGAATGGCTTCAGTCACCTTGAAAAACGTCAGCAAGAGCTTCGGCGCCTACGACGTCATCCGGTCGATCGATCTGGAAATCGCGGATGGCGAGTTCACGGTGTTCGTCGGCCCGTCGGGTTGCGGGAAGTCGACGCTTTTGCGCCTGATCGCCGGGCTTGTCCCGGTCTCCGAAGGTGACGTCTTCATCGGTGGCGAGCAGGTGACCGACGTCCCGGCATCGAAGCGCGGGCTTGCCTTCGTCTTTCAATCTTATGCGCTCTACCCGCACATGAACGTTTCGCGCAACATCAGCTTCGCGCTCGAAACGGCGCGCCTCGGCAGGGACGAAATCCGCCGCCGGGTGACCAAGGTCGCGGAGATGCTGAAGATCGGCCATCTGCTCGACCGGCGCCCGCGGCAGCTTTCCGGCGGTCAGCGGCAGCGCGTAGCGATCGGCCGCGCGCTTGTCGGCCAGCCTGAGGTCTTCCTCTTCGATGAACCGCTGTCCAATCTCGACGCCGATCTGCGCATGGAAATGCGCTTCGAGATCGCCAAGCTGCATGCCGACGTGAAGACGACGATGATCTATGTGACGCACGACCAGACCGAGGCGATGACGCTCGCCGACCGGATCGTCATCCTCAATCAGGGGCGCATAGAGCAGGTCGGTCGGCCGAGGGAGCTTTATGACCGGCCGGCAAACAGGTTCGTCGCCGGTTTTCTCGGCAGTCCGCGCATGAACTTCGCGCCGCTCGACCGCACCGCCTCTGCCGGCGGCGCGCTCCGGGGCATCGGCGGCTTTTACCATGCCGCTGAACCGGTTGACGCCGACAGCCCTGTCGAGATCGGCCTCAGGCCCGAAGCCCTCAAGCTGGTGAGCGCCGAGACCAAGGGCGCGATCCGCGGAACCTTCGAGCGAATGGAAGACCTCGGCTACGAATATGTCTGCTATGTGCGCCTCAGCGAGACGCTGGTCTGGACCGTGCGCTCGACCGGAAGCCCGCCGGCATTTGCAGAGGGGCAGCCGGTCGGGCTCGCCTGGCAGCCTGAAAACCTCTATCTCTTCGCCGAAGACGGGCGACGGATCGATCACGGCGGCGCCATGCAACTGGCATCGGGAGCTTCGCTGTGAGTGCGGCCGAGAGGATGCGGCGAGAGCAGAACCGCACAGCGTGGCTGTTTCTGCTGCCGCTGATCGTCGCGCTCGTCGGCGTTGCGATCTGGCCGCTCGCGCGCAGCATCTTCTTTTCCTTCACCGACGCCTTCCTCGACGCGCCGGCGAACTACGGCTTTGTCGGGCTCGACAATTTCATAACCGTCGCCGAGGACCCAGTGTTCTGGCGCGCGGTCCAGAACACGTTGTTCTTCACGGTCATATCCGTCGGTCTGGAGACGCTGCTGGGATTGGCAATCGCGCTTTTGCTCCACCGGGCTTTCGTCGGCCGGGGCATCGTCAGGGCAGCTATCCTCGTTCCCTGGGCGATGCCGATGGTTGTCTCGACCCGGATATGGGAGTGGATGCTCAATGACCAGTTCGGCCTCGTCAACAAGCTGCTGGTGACCCTGGGCCTCGTAGAGAAGGGCATCGCTTGGACCGCCGAACCCTCGCTCATCCTCTATACGGTGATCTTCATCGATGTCTGGGTGACGACGCCGTTCATGGTGCTGCTCATTCTCGCCGGGCTCCAGCTGATTCCGGAAGAGATCTACGAGGCAGCTGAGGTTTCCGGCGTGCCGCACTGGAAGCGCTTCTGGTCGATAACGCTGCCGCTCGCGACGCCCGCGATTGGCGTCGCGATGCTGTTTCGCACGCTCGATGCGCTCAGGATGTTCGACCTCAGCTATGTGCTCGCGGCCAACAATGAAAACACGATGACGATGTCGATCTATGCCCGCGACCAGTTGATCAGCTTCCAGGACCTCGGCCTCGGCTCGGCGGCCTCCACCTGGGTGTTCATGATCATCGGGCTGATTGCGATCGTCATTGTTGGCGTCCTGCGCCTCGATCGCGCGACGGGTTGACGAAAATGGCAATGACGACGGCTGCCACGGCAAAACGCTATTCCAACAGCACCTACCGCACGATCCGGCGCGTGAAGACTTTCGGCCTCTATGCGGGTGTTGCGGCCGTGCTCGTCTACATGCTCTTTCCCTATTACTGGGCGATCGTATCGTCGACCAAATCCGGCCAGGCGCTCTATCAGTTCAGTCTGCTGCCATCACTGGATTTCGGCAACTATTGGCAGTTGTTCCACAATCCGGTTTTCATGGGCGCGCTCATAAATTCCGGTCTCGTCGCTTTCGCGAGTACGATGATCTCGCTGGTGATCGGCATTCTCGCTGCCTATGCGCTCGGGCGTCTGCATTTTTCACCCGGCCGGATCATCTTGATTGCCGTCCTGATGATCTCGATTTTCCCGCAGGTGGTGGTGCTCTCGGGAATGTTCGAAGTTATCGGCTGGCTTGGGCTCTATAACCGCCCGTCAGCGCTCATCGTCTCCTATCTTATTCTCACGCTGCCCTTCACCACCTGGATCCTGACGAGCTTCATTCGCGATCTGCCGACCGAGCTCGAGGAGGCGGCGCTCATTGATGGTTGTTCGCGGCTGAGAGTCCTGACCCATGTGCTGCTGCCGCTGATGGGGCCGGCGATCGCCAGCACCGGGCTGCTCTCGTTCATTCTGGCGTGGAACGAATTCCTGTTCGCGCTCACTTTCATCCTGACCGACGAGAACCGGACCGTGCCGGTTGCGATCGGCTTGCTCACCGGCAGCAGCCGCTACGAATATCCGTTCGGCCAGATCATGGCCGCGTCGGTGACCGTCACGTTACCGCTGCTGGTGCTGGTGCTGATTTTCCAGCGCAAGATCGTCGCTGGCCTGACGTCGGGTGCGGTGAAAGGGTAGCCGTGTTACTGACAGGCCGGCACCGCCCGCGATTCATGCAGATGATCAAAAAATAGGCGGTGCGTTCGCGTTAATTCAGCTTGCCCGGAATGCCGGGGCGATCTTTGGTTTCGGCGCGAACGGCCTCTTCGTGGTACCAGCAACCGTCGATGGCGGCGGCGCAAATGTCCTGCGCGTCGAGATCCGCCTTCTCGTCCCGGCGATTTTCCACCCTTCTCAAGGGTTTCGCGGGGAACGGATAAATCGTCGCCGACCTGCGGTACAAACTCTCGGCCATCGTCTGGTCTCCCTTGAGTTCCGTGAGGGATCATAGCGCATCGCATCCGATTTGCACATAGTTTGCGCGAAATGATGAAAACTCAATCAATTGCGCGCCGTATTTGTGGGCACGTGCTTTCGCGCGATTAAAAATTAACCGCGGCGCGGGAATTTTTACGGCGGCCATACGCTTCCGACGCAAATCTGGCTTCGCCCCGCCGTGTGGTTCGATGGCGTCGGTCCGACGCGGCGGGAGCTTGGCCCGGTGCGATGCGGGGCTGAGCCGAAATCAACTAACCGATTGACTCTATTACAGCGTTCCAGCTGCCTAGCGGGCAGTGGATGGCTCCGCGCTCGGACCCGGGATCCGGGCCGTCATTCAATTCGTTCATCATCGGCGGGCCGCAAGGACCGAACTGGCACGCAAAATGCTTGAGCAGTTCCGGATCCCTGGCGGTCAGCGCTTCGCAAGCGTGTCTGTCCGTCAGGATTTGTTCAAAGCCTCGCAACACCACGTTATGAGAGATTCGCAATGACAAAGTATAAGCTCGAGTATATCTGGCTCGACGGCTGCACCCCGGTACCGAACCTGCGCGGAAAAACGCAGGTCAAGGAGTTTGATGCATTCCCGACGCTCGAGCAGCTCCCGCTCTGGGGGTTCGATGGTAGCTCGACGATGCAGGCCGAAGGTCGCAGCTCCGATTGTGTGTTGAAACCGGTCGCGATCTATCCGGACCCGGTTCGCACCAACGGCGTACTGGTCATGTGCGAAGTCATGATGCCCGATGGCAAGACCCCGCATCCGTCGAACAGCCGCGCGACGATCCTTGACGACGATGGCGCCTGGTTCGGTTTCGAGCAGGAATACTTCTTCTACAAGAACGGCCGCCCGCTCGGCTTCCCGGAGCAGGGCTATCCGGCGCCCCAAGGCCCGTACTACACCGGCGTCGGCTACAAGAACGTCGGCGACATCGCACGCCAGATCGTCGAAGAGCACCTCGACATCTGCCTGGCTGCCGGCATCAACCATGAAGGCATCAATGCCGAAGTCGCCAAGGGCCAGTGGGAATTCCAGGTCTTCGGCAAGGGCTCGAAAAAGGCTGCCGACGAAGTCTGGATGGCTCGCTACCTGCTGCAGCGCCTGACGGAAAAGTACGGCATCGACATCGAGTGGCATTGCAAGCCCCTCGGCGACACCGACTGGAACGGCTCGGGCATGCACTGCAACTTCTCGACCGCCTATATGCGCGAAGTCGGCGGCAAGGACTACTTCGAGGCGCTGATGGCTGCCTTCGACAAGAACCTGCATGAGCACATCGCCGTCTATGGCCCGGACAACCACCTGCGCCTGACCGGCAAGCATGAGACGGCGCCGTGGAACAAGTTCAGCTATGGCGTGGCCGACCGCGGTGCATCGATCCGCGTTCCGCACAGCTTCGTCAACAACGGCTACCGCGGCTACCTCGAAGACCGCCGCCCGAACTCCCAGGGTTGCCCCTACCAGATCGCTTCGCAGGTCCTGAAGACCATCTCGACCGTTCCGATCGAAGGCAGCGTCGCGAAAGTCGCATAAACACTCCCCGCGGCGCCGACGCGAATGTCGGCGCCGTGTCTCTTTCTCCCGGTCACTATCGTTTCTCTCCCGGGATCCGCAGGCGATCAGGAATACCCATCGCCGCTTTCAGGGCGTTCTTGTGTCGAGGATCCAGTCGACCGCTTCGGAAAGATCACGAAGCGTCGCGGTCGGCACCGGCTCGAACCGGCGCTCGTCGCCTTCGCGGTATTTGCCTGTGCGCACCAGCACGGCATGTCCCAAACCTGCCTGCAGCGCGCCCGCCACATCCGTTTCGGCGTCGTCACCCACCATGACGGCTTGGTCGTCCGGACAACTCATCGTTGCGAGCGCAGACCGGAAGAATGGCTGCGACGGCTTCCCGAGCACAATCGCGCTCTTCTGGCTGGCGAATTCCAGTCCTGTCACGAACGCTCCCGCGTCGAGGCTGAGCTTTCCATCGGAATCCCTGAAAGTCCTGTTCGGGGCGAGCGCCAGCAATTCCGCGCCGGCAATCAATTCGCGAAACGCCGCGTTGAGCGCCGGATAATCGAAAGCCTCTCCCGCATCACCGACAACGACGGCCTTCGGCAGACCGGCGCTGAGATCGGCGAATTCCTGTACGAGATTAGGATGGACAAGCAGATGTGGCGATCGGCCATGCTCGGCAAGCCATCGGCGTGCCGCCTCAGCCGGCGTGAAGACTTCGTCGGCCGCCACGGAAAGGCCCAGCCGGGCGAGCCGGTCAAGAACGGCTGGTTTGGTTGAGCGGGTGGTGTTGCTGACGAAGCGCATGGGAAGGCCGGCGTCCCGCAAGCGGCGAACGGCGTCTGTTGCGCCAGGCACGGCCTCTTCGCCGTCATAGATGACGCCAGCAAGGTCCAAGAGTACACCGCTGATCATCTGAGCAGGATGACATGGAGGCGTGCGGGGTCAAGGTCCGGCAATCCGCAGCGTCACCCGGTGGCTGCGCTGTGTGCCAGCCGGCGATCAATGCCGCGGTCGCTCGCTTCTACTGGGATTTTCCACGTGCTACCGCGGGGGCAGAATTGAGTTGGGGTCTGGTGCCGAGCGTTAGAGTAACCTCGGCTTCGTCGAGCGAGGCGCTTCGCCCGCCGAACGGTATTTCGGCGGGCTATCCGGCAGTCGGCTGGATAGCCAGGATCTTGGCGTGCCGCACGGCGTTAGCCGCGGCGGATGTCCGGGAAGGTTGCCGGGTCGATGCCGAGGGTACGCAGGTCGCGCGCATTCGGGCGGCGGTGGCCTTCGACGGCGGCGGCAGCAGCATTCGCAGCACCGAGAACGGCGAAGGCGCGGCCAATGAAACCCATGCGGTTCTTGGTGGTGGCAGTCATCTCTTTGCTCGCTTTCGTTTTCTATTCGATGAGCAAAAGATGGGTTCGGGCAGGTGTTTTTGCAATGCACAAAACCTCACGCCAGCCATGCAGCGCAAGCACGCCCGCGAGCGATGAGGCGGGTGGCCCTAAAGCTTTGGGGGAGGACGAAAATTGGAGCGGAAAGAGGGCTGCCCCTCCCTCTTCCCGCTCCGTGAAGCGCCTTGGGAGGCGGAAGGCTAGTCCTCGCTGGCCGCGAGTTGCGCAAGCACCTGGCCGCGCCCGCGAGCTCTCAGGATGAGCGGCACGATGAGGGCCAAGGCGGCGATCACCAGAAGCACTGCCGCGATCGGCGAGGTGAAGAGTACGGTCATGTCGCCTTGGCTGATCGAAAGCGCCCGGCGCAGCTGCTGCTCGGCGAGCGGCCCGAGGATCAGGCCGACGACGACCGGGGCGATCGGATAGCCGAAGACGCGCATGACGTAGCCCAGGAGGCCGAAGGCGAGCAGCATGCCGAGTTCGAACACCGAAGGATTGGCGCCGATCGTGCCAAGCGTCGCGAACAAAAGGATGCCCGCGTAAAGCCAGGGCTTCGGGATGGTCAGGAGCTTCACCCAGAGGCCGATCAGCGGCAGGTTCAGGACCAGCAGCATCAAGTTGGCGATCAGCAGGCTCGCGATCAGTCCCCAGACGAGCTGCGGATTGGTGGCGAACAATAGCGGTCCGGGCTGGAGGCCATATTGCTGGAAGCCAGCCAGCATGATCGCGGCAGTCGCCGTCGTCGGCAGGCCGAGCGTCAGCAGCGGCACGAGCGTGCCGGCGGCCGAGGCGTTGTTGGCCGCTTCCGGCCCGGCCACGCCTTCGATGGCGCCATTGCCGAACTCTTCGGGATGTTTCGTCAGGCGCTTCTCGGCTGCATAGGAGAGAAAGGTGCCGATTTCGGCGCCGCCGGCCGGCATGGCGCCGATCGGGAAGCCGATCACGGTGCCGCGCAGCCACGGCTTCCAGGAGCGCGCCCAGTCCGCAGCATTCATCCAGACGGAGCCCTTCACGGCTTCGACCTTGTCCGGGCCGCGATCGCCCTGGGCGGCGATGTAAAGGGTCTCGCCGATCGCGAACATGGCGACTGCGAGCGTCGTCACCTCGATGCCGTCGAGCAGGTCGGGCACGCCGAAGGAAAGGCGTGCCTGGCCGGTCAATTGGTCGATGCCGATGCAGGCGAGTGTCAGGCCGACAAACAGGGAGGTGAGGCCGCGCAGCGTCGAGTCTCCGAAAGCCGAAGAGACCGTGACGAAGGCAAGCACCATCAGCGCGAAATACTCGCGCGGGCCGAAGACGAGTGCGAGTTTGACGATGTACGGCGCGATGAAAGCGAGCGCGAGTGTCGCGATGAGACCGGCGACGAAGGAGCCGATTGCAGCGGTTGCCAATGCCGGGCCACCGCGTCCGGCGCGCGCCATCTTGTTGCCCTCGAGCGCGGTGACGATTGAGGAGCTTTCACCGGGCGTGTTGAGCAGGATCGACGTTGTCGATCCACCATACATGCCGCCGTAGTAGATGCCGGCAAACATGATCAGCGAGCCGCCCGGATCGAGCTTGTAAGTGACGGGCAGCAGCAGCGCCACGGTCAAGGCCGGGCCGATGCCGGGAAGGACGCCGACGGCGGTGCCGAGCGTGACGCCGATCAGCGCGTAAACAAGATTCATCGGCTGGACCGCAACGAGCAGGCCCTGCAGCAGGAAATCAAAAGTACCCATGGTCGTCGGGTCCCTCAGAAGAATAGGCGTTCAAGCGGCCCTGCGGGCAGCGACAATTGCAGGAGCTTGGCGAAGATCAGCCAGACGATGAAGCTGACCGCGATGCCGACCGGCACGGTGACCCAGAGCATGCGCTTGCCGAAGCCGCGCGCCGTCATGGCAAAGAGAATGCCGGTCCCAATCGAGAAGCCGAGCGTGTTGAGCAGCAGCATCTGGGCGGCGAGACCGCCGACGATCCAGAAGACAGGGCCGAACTCCTGATGCTCTCGCTCGTGACCGAAGTCGCCCCTCGCTGCTTCGACGGCGGTCCAGATCGCGAGGCCGATGAGACAGCAGGCGATCACATAGGGAACCGTGGTGGGGCCGATCTGCGAATAGCCGGCGAGCCCAGCCAGGCGCGAAACGTCCCAGAAGATCAGGCCGGCGATGAGTGCCAGAACGACGGCGATGATGAGCGCCGCCCTGTCAGGGCGGCGCGTCTCGACGGAAGGGTGGTTCCCCTTGTTCATTTGACCAGTCCAATGTCCTTGAGGACGGTTTCGGTTGCCGAAACGTCCTTCGAGAGCTGCGCATTGAAGGCGTCGCCGGCGAGATAGGTGTCCTGCCAGCCCTTCGTCTTCAAGACCTCCTGCCAGCCTGCGGACTTGGCGAGCTTTTCGATGTCGGCGGAGACGGCGGCCTTCTGCTCGTCGGTGAGGCCGGGGGCGGCCGCGACCATGCGCCAGTTTTCAACCACGACGTCGACGCCGGATTCCTTCAGTGTCGGTGCATCGATACTTGGGAGGCGCTCGGCGCTCGATACCGCAAGAAGGCGGAGTGTGCCGGCCTTGACCTGCGATTCGAATTCGCCATAGCCGGAAATGCCTGCGGTCACCTGGCTGCCGAGAATGGCGGCCAGCGCTTCACCACCGCCGGAATAGGCGATGTAGTTGATCTTCGTCGGATCGACGCCAGCAGCCTTGGCGATGAGGCCGACGGCGATGTGGTCGGTGCCGCCGGCAGAGCCGCCAGCCCAGGAAACGGCGCCCGGATCCTTCTTGAGCGCCGCGACGAGATCGGCCATCGACTTGATTTCGGAAGCTGCCGGAACGACGATCGCCTCGTATTCGCCCGTCAGACGCGCGATCGGCGTCACATCCTTGAGGGTCACCGGCGAATTGTTGGTGAGAATGGCGCCCACCATGACGTAGCCGCCGACGAGGAGCGCGTTCGGGTTGCCCTTCTGCTGGCTGGCGAACTGCGCAAGCCCGATAGTGCCGCCGGCGCCGGGAACGTTCTGCACCTGGACATTGCCGGAAATGCCTTCCTGCTGCATGACGGTCTGCAGCGAACGGGCTGTCTGATCCCAGCCGCCGCCGGGGTTGGCCGGCGCGATGATCGTGTAGTCGGCGGCATATGCCGGAAGCGCCAGGGCGCCAGCGAGAATGGATGCCAGGAAGAAGTGTTTCAAGGTCGGTCCTCCGTAGGGCGCGTTTGATCGCGCGTGCGTTGATTATCGTCGCGTACGGGAGAAGCAGGTGGCTGGTTTTTGCGCCAGCCGCTGACCGTGGTGGTGGTTCCTCCCGATGCGCTGCTGATGGCCCGCCTCCACGGATCATCAGCGTTCCCTAAGCCACCATAGAAAGCTGACATTAACCTGACATCAAGTCGGTCTTGCGTAAATGGATTGTTCGGCTTGCAGAAACGTCAGTGGAGCCTGAGCACCTCGTTCCAGCGCGCAATCAGGCGGGCGCGCTTGACCTGGTCGAGATAGACCATCAGTCCCGGGCTGACCGGAACGGGCCGCAATTGCCCGCCGAGCATCTCCTGCATGGTATTGGCCGTATTCTCGCCCGCGACCTCCGGGCTGACGGCCGGGATCTGCAGCTCGCGCGCCATGATGGTCTGGCCTTCCTTCGACATGAAGAATTCGAGATATCGGCGGCCGAGATCGGGGGAGGCGGCCGCCTGCGGCACGAGCCCGATGCGCGACATCACGACGGTATAGTCCTTCGGCAGCACGATCCCGACATCGGGATGGCGCGAGGCCCAGTCGGCGGCATAGGAGCCGAGGATATTGTAGCCAAGAACGAACCGGCCGTCCGCCACCCGTTCGACGATCGCCTGGCTGGTCGAATAGAGTTTGACGCCTGCCGCTCCCATCGCCTGGATGACACTCCAGATGTCGCCGAATTGCTCCTGGTCGCGTGACATGAAGAGGAAGCCGACGCCGGAGCGCTCGATATCGTAGGTACCGATCCGGCCGAAGACGGCGCTGCCCTTGCGCTTGAGATAGTCGACGAATTCCGCGCGTGTTGCAGGCGGCGGCTCGGTCTTGAAGCTTGGCTTGTGATAGACGAAGACGGCCGGCTCAAAGGTCAGCGCATAGGCCGTGTTACGCCAGTTTGCCCAGGCTGGCCAGCGGCCGCTCATCGGCAGATCGCTGCGTTGCGCATAGCCGTCGTTGCTGAGCTTGACCTGCAGGTCCATGGCTGACGAGAAGGCGAAGTCGGCCGTCTTCTCACCGGCATCCGTCTCCTTGACGATCCGGTCATAGATCTCGCCGGTCAGCATGTCTTCGTAACGCACCGCCACGTCCGGATTGGCCTTCTGAAAACCAAGGATCATCGGCCGCGCGAGGGGTTCGTCGAGCGAGGAATAAACGACGAGAACGGGGGCCTTGTCGTCCCCGGAAAGGGCCGGGAAGAACACGGGCGCCGAAAACGCCAGCCCGGGAAGAAAGAGACAGAAAAGCAGGGAGATCAGGTATCGCATAATTCCACAATGCCTTACAGCGTCGCGCGGCTGTTCTAGACACGCAAAAGCCGCCGTAACGGCTTGAAGTGCTGCATGTTTTTCTCCCTAAATCAATTCCGATTTGAGGAATTATGCAGTAGCCGCCTGCCGTTCACAAGCAAGCCTGCGGCCGATAAAGTGATCGGGGGAGAGCGACATTGCGAATCTTGCTCGTTGAAGACAACCAGGCGCTGGCGGAGGGTTTATCCGCCATCCTGCGCGGAAGCGGTTATGCCGTCGATGTCGTTAGCGACGGTGCCTCGGCGCATGCGGTTGCCGCCGCGGAAAGCTTCGATCTGGTGATCCTCGACCTGAACTTGCCGGAAATGGACGGTCTCGACGTGCTGCGGGCCATGCGGGGGCGGCAGAACCGGGCGGCGGTCCTGATCCTGACGGCGCGCGGCTCGCCGGAGGAGCGGGTGAAGGGCCTCGATCTCGGTGCCGACGACTACATGATCAAGCCTTTCGACATCGGCGAGTTCGAGGCGCGGGTGCGGGTTCTTCTTCGCCGCCAGGCAGGATTGCGGGCCTCCGTCGTCAGCTACGGCAATGTCTCGCTGGATCTGACCTCGCGCAGTTTCTCCTCCGCCGGGGCGCCGATCGAAATCCCCGCCCGCGAACTCGGGCTGCTCGAACTTCTGTTCATGCGCGCCGGCAAGGTGGTCGCCAAGGAGGCGATCGTGCAGTCGCTCACCGGTCTCGATGACGATCTCAGCGCCAATGCGATCGAGCAATATGTGAGCCGGCTGCGCAAGCGCCTGGCGCCCTACGGTCTGACGGTGCGCACCGCGCGCGGCATCGGCTATTATCTCGACAAGACGGCCAGCCCCGAATGAAGACGGTGGTCTATTCGCTGCGGCGCAGGCTGCTCGGCTGGCTCCTGATTTCCACCGCCGTGATCGGGGTGCTGGCGCTGACCGATACCTACCGGGAGGCGGTCAAGACGGCGAATGTCGTCTCGGACCGCGTGCTTGCCGGTTCGGCGCTGGCGATTGCCGAGCGCGTCGTCGTCGCCGAGGACGGCTCGCTTCAGGTCGATATTCCCTATGTCGCGCTGGAGATGCTGACGTCCGCAGCGCAGGACCGGGTCTTCTACCGGGTGGACGGGCCGCCTGGCCAGTTCATCACCGGCTATCAGACGCTGCCCTCGCTCGCGAAAGGCCAGGACCAGTCGACGACGTTCGGCGATGCCGTCTTCCGCGGCGAACCCATTCGCATTGCGGCGCTCCGGCGTTCCGCCTCGACGGGTGTCAGCTCCGTTCCATTTGTCGTCACCGTTGCCGAAACGACGATCGCGAGGCGGCAACTGACGCAGACCATCCTTCTGCGCTCCGCCCTGCGCCTCGGCCTGATGATCGCCGGCGCGGCGATGATCGTCTGGATCGCCGTCACCTTTTCGCTGAGACCACTCTATCGGCTTGGCGACGCCATCGCCGAGCGCAGTCCCGATGACCTGCATCCGATCGGCGAGCGCGTGCCGAGCGAGGTTCAGGGGCTCGTCGACACGGTCAACTCGTTCATGGTGCGTCTGCAATCGGCGCTCGACGCGCTGCGCCATTTCACCGGCAACGCCAGTCACCAGTTGCGAACGCCGCTGGCGATCATCCGCACGCAGCTGGCGCTTGCGCAGAGAGCGGGAACGATTGAGGCAACGCGGGCGGCCGCGCGCAAGGCGGATGAAGCAGTCGCGAATGCAGAGCGCATTCTCGCGCAGCTGCTGCTGATGGCGAAGATCGACGCCGCGGGCAAGGATGAGGCGCGCGGTTCGGAACGCATCGAACTCGTCGGGCTTGCGCGTGAGATCACTGCCGAGAATGTGCCGGCGGCCGGCGAGGCCGGAATCGACCTCGGCTTCGCCGGCGACGGCGAACACTGGATCCGCGCCGAGCCGCTGCTCGTCGGCGAGCTTCTGAAGAACCTGATCGGCAACGCGCTCCTCTATGCCGGACGGGGCGCCGAGGTCACGGTGCGCGTCGAAGCGCGCAACGATGCTGTTGTGCTTGAGGTCGAGGACAATGGACCCGGAATCCGACCGGAGCTGCGCGAAGCGGTGCTCAAGCGTTTCCGGCGCGGCGGCGACGAGGCGCCCGGCACCGGGCTCGGCCTGCCGATCGTCGAGGAGATCGCGACGCTTTACGGCGGGACGATGCGCCTGGAGGAGGGCGAGGGTGGGCGAGGTTTGAAGGTGGTGGCGGCGTTTCCGGCGGGGTGATGCGCGTGCTCGCAGGCTGTTGGCCATCCACTCTCCGAACTGGCGAGCGCGACACTCCCCTCTGCCCTGCCAGACATCTCGCCCACAAGGGGGGAGATCAGCCAGCATCGAGGTTTTCGCCGAGGCTGCAGGATGGGTAAACCGAGGCGCCGCCGTTTTGCGCCACCCGGCAGGGCAGAGGGGTGTGTGCCATTATCCGCCTTCGCCCGCCGCTGCAATCCGATGCGATTCCGGCGCGGACCACAAGTAGGCCCCAAACAAAACGACCTGCCCGTGAAATCCCGGGCAGGTCTCCGCTTAGGCTACCGCCGATGCGTCCGATCAGAACGGTGAGTCGGGGAAGTAGAAGTCCTGTGCATTGTCCTTGGTGACCAGCGTCGCGTCGATGGTGTAAACGCCGCGAACCGGAACCTGGCCGTAGAAGTTGGCGGCTGTCATTTCGAGCGCGGTGCCGACCATTGCTGGCGGATAAAGAACGTCGACCGGGATCATCTTGTCGCCGTCCATGACCTTCTTGATCATTTCCTTCGAACCGGCGCCGGCGACGACATACTGGATGTCTGTGCGCTTGGCCTGCTCGATCGCCTGAAGGACGCCGACGGCCATGTCGTCGTCCTGGCACCAGACGACATCGATCTGCGGATACTTGGTCAGGTAGTCCTGCATCACCTTGAAGGCGTCGTCGCGGTTCCAGTTGCCGTACTGGCGGTCGAGGATTTCCACCTTCGAACCGGCGACGCCCTGGTCGAAGCCGTCCTGGCGCTGCTGGTCGATCGGGATCGGCAGGCCGCGAATGACGACCACCTTGGCTTCCGGCGTCGTTGCCTTGATGTATTCGCCGGCGACCTGACCGAGCGCGGGGTTGTTGCCGGCGACATAGAGGTCACGCACGCTGTTGTCGTTGACGGACGGCGCGCGGTCGACGAGCGCCACGAACGTGCCCTTGCCCTTGACTTCCTTGATGGCGTTGACCAGCGGATCGGGATCGGTCGGCAGGATCACCAGCGCGTCGATGCCCTGGGTTTCGAGGTCCTGCACGGCATTGGCCTGGCTGGCCGGATCCGGCGAGGTCTTGACGATGACGTTGAGGCCCGGATGCTGCTCCATGAGCGTTTTCGCGACGCGTTCCGCATGGAACACGACACCGGCGGTCCAGCCATGGTCGGCCGCAGGGATCGAAACGCCGATCGTGACCTTCTTCTCCTCCGCGTGGGCCACGCCCGTCAGGGCCACCATCGCGACGGCAGCAATGCCCATTAATCCCTTTCGCATGTTTTCTTTCCTCCCAATGTGTCAGGGTCTTCGCTGATGTGGCCGGATCGCAAGGATCCGGCATTGTCACGATTTGCGTACCAGCGAGCGCTGGACGAGCATCGCGATGATGATGATCGCACCCTGCATCGCGCCGATCAGGTATTCGCTGATGAAGTTCGACAGGAGCATGATGTTACCGACCAATTCGAGGATGAAGGCGCCGCAGATCGTGCCCCAGACGCGGCCCGCGCCGCCTTTGAGCGCCGTGCCGCCGACGACGACGGCGGTGATGGCCTGCAGCTCCCAGAGAATGCCGGTCGTAGCCGAGGTGGAACCGAGGCGCGGCACATAGAGCAGCACGGCAATCGCCACGCAGAGGCCCTGGATCACGAAAGCGATGGTCCGCACCCGGTTGACGGCGATGCCGGAATAGCGCGCGACGTCGCTGTTGGAGCCGACGGCGACCACGTGCCTGCCATAGCGCGTGCGGTAGAGGATGAACGCGGCGACGGCGGTAACCGCGAGAATGATCGCGATCGGCACGGGAACGCCGAGAATGCTGCCGAAATAGGCGGGGCGATAGAGCTCCTGTATTTCAGGCTCGCGAAGCGTGATCGCGCCGCCCTGGGAAAGCCAGGTGGTGAGGCCGCGATAGATACCCATCGTACCAAGCGTGGCGATGAAGGGCTCGATCCTGCCGACGGTGGTGATCAGCCCGTTGGCGAGGCCGCAAGCAGCACCGGCCGCGACTGCAAAGACGACGGCCGCCGTCAGCATCAGCGTCGGATCAGCGATGACACCGGAATTCATGAACAGAATCATCAGGCTCGCCACGAAGGCGACCATCGAACCGACGGAAAGATCAAGGTCTCCAGCCGAGATGACGAACGTTGCACCGACGGCAATGATGGCGATGAAGGCGCAACGGGTGGCGACGTTGGCGAGATTGTTGAGACCGATGAAGTTGGGATTGACGATCGCACCGACGATCAAAAGCAGTGCGAGCGCGGCAAACGGCGCCACGGCTCTGAGATCGACGTCCCGCCATGTACGGCGATGACTTGTGCTTTGGATGCTTTCCTCGTTCACGCTCATGTCCAGACCAAACCTCCCACCCCGATGCGCGGGGGAATTTCTTATTCGTGCGACTGCCTGTGGCCGGTGGCAGGACCGTCAGGCGGCAGCCATTCTCTTCAGTCCCGCCGCATAGCGCATGATCTCCTGCTCGGTGATCTCGTCGCCTTCGAGCATGCCGACGATCCGTCCCTCGCGCATCACGGCGACGCGGGTGCAAAGCCCGATGACCTCCGGCATTTCCGATGAGACCACGATGATCGAGCGGCCGTCGCGCGCCAGTGCCGAAATGAAGTGATAGATCTGCTGCTTGGTGCCGACGTCGATGCCGCGGGTCGGCTCGTCGATGATGATGATCTCCGGCTCCGTCTCCATCACCTTGGCGAGCAGCAGTTTCTGCTGGTTGCCGCCCGACATGCGTCTGGCCACCACGTTGCCGTCGCGCACCCGAATGTCGAACCGCCGTCGCGCCCTTTCGAGCGCCGTCGCTTCGCTGTTGGGGTCGAGATACCCGAGGCGGGCATGCCGACCGAGCGATTGCAGGGTGAGGTTCGCCGTCATGCCGGAGTTCAGGAGCAGGCCCTTTGCCTTGCGGTCCTTGGTCATATAGGCAAGGCCTTGCCGATTGGCGGCGTGGACGTCGCCCGACGTCACCGCTTCGCCGCGGATCGTCACCTCGCCCGAAAGGCGTGAGCGGAGGCCTGCCACCGCCTCCATCAGTTCGGTTCGTCCCGAGCCGATCATGCCCGAGAAGCCGAGGATCTCGCCTTTGCGCACCTCGAAGCTGGCGTCCTTGACGTAATCGGTGGAGACGGATTCGACGCGCAGGACGATTTCTTCGTCGACGTCCGGCTCTGTCTTGGCAGGGTAGAGGCTCGACATCTCGCGGCCGACCATGAGTTGGGCGATCGACTCCCCATCGAGTATCGCGGTCGGGGCGGTCTTTACCCATTGCCCGTCGCGCAACACGGTCACGCGGTCGGTCAGTTCGAGGACCTCGTCGAGCTTATGGGATACGAAGACGAAGCTCGTGCCCTGCTCGCGCAGCTTGCGCACCTGGCGGAAGAGGAAACTGGTCTCTTCGCGGGAGAGGACGGCCGTCGGTTCGTCCATGAAGACGACCCGCGCGTCGCGACTGATCGCCTTGGCAATCTCCACCATCTGCTTTTCGGCGATCGACAGGCTGCTGATCAGCGCGTTCGCGTCGACGCGACAGCCGAGCAGATCGAGAACCCGACGCGTCTCCGCGCGCATATATTTGCGGTCGAGCACACCGAAGCGCGTCACCTCCCGGCCGAGAAAGAGGCTCTCCGCGACGGTCAGGTGTTCGGCGAGATTGAATTCCTGATGGATGATGACGATGCCCAGTGCCTCGGCGGCCCCGTTCGCAGGCAGCGTCACCGGATTGCCGTCAAGCAGGATTTCGCCGGAGGAAGGCTGCTCGAAACCGGAAAGGATTTTTACGAGCGTGGATTTGCCGGCGCCGTTCTCGCCCATCAGCGCATGGATCTCGCCGGCGCGAAGCTCGAAATTAACGCTGAAGAGCACCTGCACGCCGCTGAACGACTTGCTGATGCGACGTGCCTCCAGCACGACGCTCCCGGCCTCGACCGTTTCCGGATTCATCGATTCCCCCTTGCGGCTCCCATCCGCTTTATGAGTTTATGTAAACCTTTACACACGCCATGTAAAGGTTTACATCATGGCATGCATAGGAATTCTCGGAGCGGTCTTTGACGTCTCCGGAACTGTGTGTAGTGTCCGGCCACCTACAGCGCCGCGCGTCTTATCAGACGCGCAAAGGACGCTGTAGCACTTTGGATGGCTGCATGTTTCCTTAGATCGGCGATTTAAGGAAACATGCAGTCCGAGACGCAAGGCAGAGCGCAGTGTCATCCACGCCCGCAACCATCGAAGACGTCGCCAGGATCGCCGAAGTTTCGATCGCGACGGTATCGCGGGCAATCCACACGCCGGAGAAGGTCGCAAAGTCCACGCGACTGAAGGTCAACCAGGCCATTGCCATTACCGGCTATACGACCAATGCCATGGCGCGCAGCCTCAGGCTCGGCCGGTCCAACATGATTCTGGTCGTTGCCCCGGACATTGGCGACCCCAACTTTTCCAGCATTCTCGTCGGCCTGGAAAACGAAGCGCGGTCGCATGGCTATGGCGTGCTGATCGGACACACCCAGAACGACGCCCAGCGCGCACTCGAATATCTGAAGTTCCTCAACTCCAATCAGGCGGCCGGCCTCATCCTCTTCACCGGCATTCTGCCGTTCGGCCATGAGACGATGACGGCGCGATTGCCGCCAAGCGTCGGGATCTTCGAGCCTGTCTTCAACGGCGGCATCCCCTATGTCGGCATCGATGATATCGAGGGGGCCCGCAAGGTGGTCGACCTCCTGATTGCCGAAGGCCATCGCAAGATCGCCTTTATCGGCGACTCCCGCACGCGGCTCGCCTACAAGAGGCGACGGGAAGGCTACGACGCGGGGCTGGACGCCGCGGGCGTGCCGACGGAGCTTCGGCTCGTCCAGGAGGGCGACGGCACGCTCGAGAGCGGAAGGGCGGCCGTCGAGCGGCTCTTCGTGCGCGACACGCTGCCGACCGCGTTCATGTGCGTCAACGACCAGACGGCGCTCGGCGTGATGATCGGGCTGAAGGCGCGCGGCTATGACATACCGGGTGATTTTTCGGTGACCGGCTTCGACGACGTGCCTCAGGCGACATTCATGACGCCGGCGCTGACCACGATCCGTCAGCCGCGCACGCTGATTGGAAAGCAGGCCATGGCGCTCCTGCTTGGCCTTCTTTCCGACAGGCGCCCCGCCGAGACGGAGATCCTCCTGAGGCCGGATCTGGTGGTTCGCAATTCGGTGACCGCACCGTCGCGGCGATGGGTGGGTAAATAGGCTCCGGCATATCGCAATTGTCGATCGCCACGCTATTTTGCCAAAAGGCCACAGCGTTGCCTTTGAGTCAGCCCGACCTAACCGCCGTGCGCCGTCAACACGCCGGAAATCGAGCGCTGCAGTTAAGTTCGGGAACGTCTCTTCTCGGTCGTTCGGGCCGAAGCTCACGACAATGCAAGTCGGTCCATCGCGGACCTCTAGCTGATAGAGAGCCTTAAGCTGCGGGACGTGCAGTTTAGCGTCACCTGTGTTGGGGCAGGAGGGCGAGTTGAGCAGCCAACGGTAACTAAATTCTCGGAATAAAGTGCCCAAGGTAACTGAAACGGTCGCGTTTCTTAGAATATAATGTAGTAGATTAGATTAGGGACTGGGCGCTAAGCGGCGGGTATGGCGAGCATTTCCGATGCTTTCAATCCGGGTCCGGGAATTTAGTTTTGCGGCGCAAAACCGTGAAGCCGGACGAGCCCTGAAAAACCGCGGTGGGTGGTCGGCCGCGTGCTGCTCGTGTGATTGAATTGATGAGGACTGAGCGGGCAGCACGTGTAACCTGTATATCCCGGATCTGTGGGAGAGCGCATCAGAACAAGCCGTATTCGACCATGTCAAATGGGATGCTAGGTCATGCCCGACATCGGAGATTGGCTCGCCAGCATTAGGCTTGAGCGACATCGCGAAACCTTCTTGAAGAATGGCATCGATCTCGACGTTGTCGGCGATCTCGCCGATGCCGAGCTAAAGGAGCTCGGTTTGTCCCTTGGTGACCGCAAGCGGTTTCTCAGGGCGGCCGCGACCCTGGCTCAGCAGTCGTCGTCTCCGGCGGCGACACCGCCCCCGCTATCGCCAATCCACAGCGAGGCGGAACGGAGACAGCTTACGGTGATGTTCTGCGATCTCGTTGGATCGACAGAACTCTCCACACGCCTCGACCCAGAAGACCTCCGGCAGTCGATCGTCGCGTACCGTACTTGCGCCACCGAGATTGTCGGACGGTACGACGGCTTCGTTGCCAAATACATGGGCGACGGCGTCCTCGTATACTTCGGCTATCCGCAGGCTCACGAGGAGGATGCCGAGCGGGCCGTGAGGGCCGGCCTCGCGGTCGTCGAGGCTGTCGATCGGCTGGATGCGGCAGGCGAACGCTTGGCTGCTCGGATCGGAATCGCCACTGGTCTGGTCGTGGTGGGCGATATCATTGGGGCCGGTGAGACCGAGGAACGCAGCGTAGTAGGTGAGACGCCGAACCTAGCGGCCCGCCTGCAGGCGCTCGCCGAGCCCGGCACAATCGTCATTGCCGAAGCGACACGCGTTCTGCTGCGGGGCCAGTTCAAGCTCGAGAGCCTTGGGATGCGACCGATCAAGGGGTTTGCTGAGGCGGCTGAGGCCTTTCGGGTACTGAGTGAGGTGCAGAGCGAGGACCGCTTCGAGGCCGGTCACGCGACGGTGCTGCCGTTGGTTGATCGCGATCGGGAACTCGCACTGCTGGTGGATCGCTGGAGTCTGGCAAAGGCCAACAAAGGTCAGGTTGTTCTGCTCGAGGGCGAGGCCGGAATCGGCAAGTCGCGCCTTGCGCTGGCACTTCGCGAGCGCCTCTTTCGGGAACCACATCTGTTACGCCGCTACTTCGCCTCACCCTATCACGTCAACAGCGCGCTTCGTCCGGTAATTACGGAGTTCGAACAGGAAGCGGGATTTGAACGCGATGATTCATCGACCGTCAAGCTCGCCAAGCTCCAGGCACTGCTCGCAAAACAGGGGGATGAAATGATTGAAGCGGTCCCATTGCTGGCAGAGTTTCTCGGAGTCCCAAGCACCGACCGCTGTCCAAGACTGAATCTTGCGCCCCAGCAGCGCAAGAATCTGACCTTTGAAGTGTTGATCGCCCACCTTGCCAGACTGGCTGCGAAGCAGCCGGTGCTCGTTGTACTTGAAGATGCGCACTGGCTGGACGCAAGCAGCCTAGAGCTGTTCAGCTTATTCGTGGAGCGTATCCGACAGCTCTCAGTGCTGCTGGTCATTACCTACAGGCCCGAATTCGTGCCGCCTTGGCGCAGTTACCCGCACGTGACAAAGGTGGTCCTGAATCGTCTCGACCGGATGCAAGCTCAATCGCTGGTCGGCCAGCTGACCGGTGGAAAGGCACTGCCTGTCGGGGTGCTCGAATATGTCCTGGCCAACACTGACGGCGTACCGCTGTACCTTGAGGAGTTGACCAAGACCATGCTCGATTCCGGCCTCCTGGAAGGTGCCGGCGATCAGTTTGGACTGACTGCACATATACCGCCGCTGGCCATCCCGGTAACGCTGCACGACTCCCTTATGGCCCGTCTCGACCGCCTCGGCAGGGCTAAGACTGTGGCCCAGATCGGCGCCTGCATAGGGCGCGAGTTTTCCTATGAGTTGATTGCGGCGTTAGCAGTGCTCGATGAACGAGAGCTGCAGCAGGGGCTCGATCAACTGGTGGGTACTGAGCTCGTTTTTCGGCGCGGAAGGCCACCCAAAGCAATCTACACCTTCAAGCATGCGCTCGTCCGAGATACGGCATATCAGTCCCTCCTCAAGAGCTGTCGCCGGGAGCTCCATCGCCGTATTGCCCGGGTCTTGGAAGAGCAGGCCCCACATGTGGTGATCGCGCAGCCGGAGCTCTTGGCGTATCATCTGACGGAGGCCGGACAGTGGCCGCAAGCGGTCGTGTTCTGGCACCGTGCCGCCGGGCACGCCAGTGAGCGGGCGGCGAATGCCGAGGCTGCCGGCCATTTGGCCAAGGGCCTCGATTTGCTCGCTCAGATGCCCGAGAACCCGGAGCGCCTCGAGCTTGAGCTGACATTGTTGACTACCCTAGGACAAGTGCTTACCGCCGCGAAGGGCTATGGCCACCCGGAGGTCGAGCACGCCTACAAGCGTGCCCTCAGCCTGGCTGAGGGGGTTCAAGAAACGCCCAGGTTGTTCCCGGTGCTTCTTGGCCTCACCATACATCATGCAGTGCGATCTGAGCTTTCCGCGGCGCGGGGCCTTGGCGAACGGCTTCTGAAGTTGGCGCAGCAAATCTCCGATCCCGTGCTCGTGGTGGAAGCGTCCTACGCGTTGGGCATTACCTGCTCCTGGCTAGGCGAATTCGCCTCGGCATGGCAGCACTTCGAACACGGGATCAACCAGTACGACGTTGCCCAGCACCGGGCGCATCTGGCACTTTATGGACAGGATGGCGGGCCGATCTGCCTGTGCCGCGGCGGTATGGCGCTGTGGTATCTCGGCCACGAAGGCCGGGCGCTGGAACTGATGGACGAGGCGCTCGCCATGACTGCGAAGCTCGGACATTCGTTCAGCCGCGCCTACGTATTGACATGGGCGGCAATTCTCCACGTACATCGACGGGATGTCGCGAAGGCGCAAGAGGCGGCGGAGTTGGCGTCAGCGTTCGCGGCCGAACACGAATTTCCATTCTGGCACACCCAAGGGGTTTTCCTGCAGGGGTGGGGGCTGGTCGAACGGGATCAGGTCACGGCAGGCATCGAGCGGTTGCGAGAAGGGCTGGCTGGCATGCGGGCGATCGGGTCAGGAATGACCGAGCCTTGGGCGATGGGCTTGCTCGCCGAAGCGTATGGCAAGGCCGACCGGTTTGTTGACGGCCACACCTTGATTGATGAGGCGCTTACCATTGTCTCGCGCACTCACAACTGCTGGTGTGAGGCGGAGTTACATCGGCTGAAAGGCGAGCTCATATCATCGCACTCGGAGCGCGACCCAGCCGCAGTCGAGGCGTGCTTCCGCCGTGCCCTTCACGTCGCCCGCGTGCAGGATGCCAAGATGTGGGAACTGCGCTCGGCGGTGAGTTTGGCCCGGTTTTGGCGAGCACAGGGTCTAAGAGCTCAGGCTTGCAAGCTGCTCGCGCCGCTCGTCGGCTGTTTCTCGAACGGCCACGGGACGCTCGATCTTCAGCACGCCCAAGCCGTCCTTGAGGGCTGCGGCGGCAGTAAGTTGAGCACCTGAGCACCGGCTCCGCTGCAACGACTTTTGTCGCAACTCTTCCGACTCGTACGATGTTTCCCAATCCGACATTGCGATGCCGCAGAACAGGGAGTGACTGCAATCGTCCGAACTTCGGCTTCCCAGAGCGGACGCTTGGGCACCAGCACGAGGTTGCACCGCGACGCCCATCAGCCGATGGCCGCGTGCCGATTGCTGCTTATCAAGCATGCCCTCAGCGGCGCTGGACGCCCTTTGGCGCCGAGGTGCAATCGACGGCCGCCCGCCACGTGGCGTTGACGCCACCTTTGGTCAGGGCAGTTCAGAAGGGAATACGGGCATTACGCGTCAGCGGCCGCGGGGGCCGAAGAGGGAAGCTGTTTCGCGGGTCTGAACCCGAAGCATCGCGTTCCAAAGCTGGAGAACGAAACGCGGCTGGAACTGGCTCGCAAGCTTGCGCTGCGACAACATGATAAATCTCCGATGGTTTTAGCTTGGACCGTATTAGTGTATCGGCGGCGCCTTGGCTAGATCGAAGGCTACGGGGCTGCCGTGCAAGGCAAGCATATGTCGACGGACGAACAAATTGCTTGATCTTGGTAATACAGGCAAAGAAAGGCCCGAGCGGCTTGCGCCATTCCGGCCAGTCATTTCCCTTGGGAGGACTAGTCTTCTTCTCTGAAGCTTAGGTTTTCTTTCTGCCCTTCTGGCGATAGACGTCGACGACGACAGCGGCGACGATGATCACGCCCTTGACGATCTCCTGGTAGTAGGCATCGACCCTCAGGAACGTGAAGCCGGAAGTCATGACGCCGAGGATCACCGTGCCGATGACGGTCCCGGTGACGCGACCCACGCCGCCGGTCAGCGACGTGCCGCCGATGACGGTCGCTGCAATGGCGTCGAGTTCATACATGACGCCCATTCCGGCCTGCGCTGTCTGGGCGCGTGCTGCGGTGACAACACCTGCAAGGCCTGCCAGCATGCCGGCGATTGCATAGACCTTGATCAGATGCGCCTCGACATTGATGCCGGAAACGCGCGCAGCCTGCACGTTGGCGCCGATCGCATAGGTGAACTTGCCGTAGCGGGTGTAGCGCAGCGCGATGTGGAAGATCAGTGCAACGACGAGGAAGACGATGACCGGCCAGATGCCCGTGCCGATGAAGTTGAACTGATCGGTGAGACCGGAGACCGGCTGGCCCTTGGTGTACCACTTGGAGACGCCACGCGCCGAAACCATCATGCCGAGCGTGGCGATGAAGGGGGGTATTTTGGTCTTGGCGATGAGCTGTCCGTTGATGTAGCCGGCGACAAGGCCGATGCCGACGCCAAGGCCAATCGGCACGATGGCCGGAAGGTCGGTGAGCGATGGATAAAGCGCGCGTGGCCAGGTGGAGGCCTGTGCGACGCTCGCCGAGATCATCGCCGTCATGCCGACCACCGATCCCGAAGAAAGGTCGATGCCGCCGGTGATGATCACCTGCGTCACGCCGACGGCGATGATGCCGATCACCGAGACCTGCAAAATCATGATCGTCAGCCGCTGGGAATTCATTAGGAAGCTTTGGCCGACGAAGATCCAGCCGAGAACTTCGTAGACGAGAGCTATCCCGAGCAGCACCAGAAAGATGTTGAATTCGGGCGGCATACGCCGCCTTGACCCGACAAGGGTCGTGCTCGTGCCATGTGCGGCGACATTGGTGTCCATTTTTTGTCCTCCCTGCGGTCGGCATCGCGCGCTCAACGCGCGGCAAGTTCCATGACCTTGATCTGGGTCGCTTCGGCTCGGTCGAGGAAGCCGGTGACGCGGCCCTCATGCATCACCATGATCCGGTCGCTCATGCCGAGTACCTCGGGCATTTCCGACGAGATCATGATGACGGCGACGCCGTTGCGCGCGAGTTCGGTGACAAGACGGTGAATTTCCGCCTTGGCGCCGACGTCGATGCCGCGTGTCGGCTCATCAAGGATGAGAATGCGTGGATTGGTCAGAAGCCAGCGGCCGATCAGCACCTTCTGCTGGTTGCCTCCCGACAGGTTTTCGATGCGTTCCTGCAGGTTCGGCGTCTTGACGCGCAGCTTGCGGCTCATCTCTTCGCAAGCCGCGGCGATCGCCCTCTCGCTGACGAAGCCGCGCTTGACGAACTTGTCCTGCAGCACCGCGATCTGCATGTTCTCGAGGATGTCGAGGATGAGCAGGCATCCGGTGTCCTTGCGGTCCTCCGTCAGGAACGCCATGCGATGGCGGATCGCCGTGTTGGGGTTGTCGATCACGACAGCCTTGCCGTCGATGGCGATCATGCCCGAACTCGCCGGTGTGACGCCGAAGAGCGTCTCGGCGACATTCGAGCGGCCGGAACCGACGAGCCCGGCGACTCCAAGGATTTCACCGGCGCGCACATCGAAGGAAACCTCGCGGAACACTTCGTCAAGGGTGAGGTTCTTGACCGACAGCACGACGTCGCCGATCGGCACCTCCTCCTTCGGGAACATCTGGGTGATCTCACGGCCGACCATCATGCGGATGATGTCGTCGCGGGTGACGTTACTGGAGGCATGCGTGCCGATATATTTGCCGTCGCGGAACACCGAGAATTCGTCGGCGATCTCGAACAGCTCGTTCATCTTGTGGGTGATGTAGACGATGCCGATGCCCTGCGAGCGCAGGTCGCGGATGATCTCGAAGAGGTGCGCGACCTCGCGCTCGGTCAGCGCCGATGTCGGCTCGTCCATGATCAGGACGTCGGATTCGTAGGAAACCGCCTTGGCGATTTCGACCATCTGACGGTTGGCGACGGAGAGGTGACGGACTTCGATTTCCGGGTCGAGATTGATCTTCAGCCGCTCGAACAGCTTGGCGGTCATGCGGCGCATTTCGCCGTGATCGACGAGGCCGAACCGGTTCTTCGGTTCGCGGCGGATCCAGATGTTTTCGGCGACAGTCATGAACGGCATCAGGTTCAGTTCCTGATGGATCATGGCGATGCCGTTTTCGAGCGCGTCGAGCGGCGATTTCAGGCGGATGTCGACGCCCTTGAGCTTCACTTCGCCCTGGTCCGGCTGGTAGATGCCGGCGAGTATCTTCATCAGGGTGGATTTGCCGGCGCCGTTCTCGCCCATCAACGCATGCACGGTGCCGCGCTTCAGCTTGAACTCGACGTCATCGAGCGCCACGACGCCCGGAAATTCCTTGCGGACGCCTTCCGCAGAAAGAAGATATTCGGCATTCGGTACGGCGCCACTCGCACGCACGGCTGCCATGGTTGTGGGACTGAGCGTCATTCTCATAGCCTCCCGGTTTCCGGCTCCGGCGGAAAAGTCCCGCGGCGGGCGCATGCGCCTTCTTATTGAGCCCAACCTTCAGGGCTTTGTGCAGGGACCTGATTTCAGGAGGGAGCGCGGCTCTTGCCGCGCTCCCAAGCGAACGATCAGTTCTTCGCCTGATATTTGTCCAGGTTTTCCTTCGTCACGAGTTCGAAGGGGATGTAGACCTTCTTTTCGACCGGCTCGCCCTTGGCGAGCTTGAGTGCAGCGTCGACCGAACCCTGGCCCTGGCCGGCGGCATTCTGGAATACCGTCACGTCGAGGTCGCCGGCAGCCATGGCGGCGAGCGCATCCTGGGTGGCATCGACGCCGCCGATGACGACCGAGTCCATCGAACGGCCGGCAGCCTTCAGCGCCTGGATGGCACCGATCGCCATTTCGTCGTTGTTCGAAATGACGGCGTCGAACTCGACCCCGGCGGAGAGCCAGTTGGTTACGAGGTCGGCGCCCTGGGTGCGCGACCAGTTGGCCGTCTGCTCTTCGACGATCTCGATGCCTTTGCACTGTTCGGTGGCAAGCACGTCATGCACATCCTTCGTGCGCATGCGGGCAGCCTGGTTGGAAAGCTCGCCCATCATGACGACGGCCTTGCCTTTGCCGCCGAGGATCTTGCAGATCTCCTGGGTTTCCAGCGTGCCGGACTCCTGCTCGTTCGAAGCGACGAAGGCCTGCTTGTCCGGCAGCGTGTCGACGTTGACCGGCTCGCGGTTGACATAGACCAGCGCGACACCGGCGTCGGCGGCGATCTTCGACATGGCCGCGGTCGCGTCTGTGTCGACCGGGTTGACGATGATCGCATCGACACCGGCGGCGATGAAGTTCTGGATCTGGCTCTGCTGCTTTGCGACGTCGTTCTGAGCGTCTTCGATCTGCAGTTCGACGCCGTTGAGCGTCTTGGCATAGTCGGACATGCCGTTGCGCAGAACCGTCAGGAAGTTGTCGTCGAACAGCGCCATCGACACACCGATGGTCTCGGCATGTGCAGCCGTCGACATCATGACGGCCATGGCGGCCCCCAGCACAAATTTCTTCATTTCTCTCTCCTCCACATTCGGTGCCCGGCGACACCTTCTCCAGCCGGAAGCACGACCTTTTCGCAGGTCGAACCCATCCCGAACCGAAAGCCGCACTCCCGCTGCTCTTTCGGTCAAAACGGAATAAACGAACCAGTAAATTGCAATTACGGAATATGTATTCCATTTTATCCGGGCGCCGTCAAGCCTGCTAGCGGCGCCCGAGCCGTTTTCGGTGAAAGTGATCAGGCCTTGGCTTGCAGATAAGCCATGCTTTCCTGAAGCGCCGTTGCTGGATCGGCAAGCTCGTGTACCGAAGGCGCGAAGGGCTCGAAGGAAAACGGGCCCTTGTATCCCTGACCGGTGAGGCGGCGGATTTGCCCGGCATTGTCCAGCCGGTCCTCCTGATCGACGAGGACGCGATGCGGATCGCGCATGTCGGCGACCGTGACCGCCTTGTCGCTAACGCCAGAAATATGCGCGAGCCCCGTCAGCTCCGGGAAAAGGGCCTCTTCGCCGGCAAGATGATGGTGGAAGGTGTCGTGGACGAGACGGAATGTCGTTTCGCCGCCGACCTCGCGGATAGCCTCCACGGCCTCTGTCTTGGAACGCAGCGAGCAGATCTCGAAGCCGAGCGGCTCGACGAGTCCGGCAACACCCGCCGTCTCCAGCAATGGCTTCAAGGCTTTCAGCGCGATTCTCAGGTTTGCCTGGCGTTCACCGTCCTTCTGGCCGCTGCCATCATTGACCGGCACCAGCACCAGTGCCTTGGCTCCGCAATCGCGCGCATAGGAGGTCAGCGCGCGGGCTTCCGCCTCGCGTTCGTCGTTCCATTCGTTGAAGCGTTGCAGCGCGTTGATCGAGATGATCGTCAGTCCGTGCTTTTCAGCAAGCGCCTTCACCGCATCCGGGCGGGTGCCGTCAAGGATCGCGTTGCGGGAAAGATCGTTGCGAATCTCGACCGCGGATATGCCAAGCGACTTGGCGAGCGCGAAGAATGCATCAAGCGGCAGGCCGGGCGTAGCCATGTGATTGAGGGCGAAGGGAAGGGTGGTCATGGCAGGTGTATCCTCCAGGAATGTTTGGAATGGCTTTCGCCTGATCGGAACATTTGTTCCATTTCAGACCTGTTGCCACATTCATCACTCGGGAGGCGTCAGTCAAAGCGATAGGCGGGGAGCCGTCTTGCATTTCTGCAAGATTGCATTTTGCCAATGATGGAATCCTGTCATCCTGTCGTCGTCACTTGGCCGAGGCGATCATCGGCGTTTACTTGATCCCGTTCACCTCGGCGATGAAATCGGACAGCATCGGCACATAGTCTTCGCCGTGGCCGGTGCCGACGGCTTGCGCGAAGGAGTTGCGGACGGCCGCGCCGATGGGGTTGGCGGCGCCGGACGCGTTGGCGAAGGCCGCGAGATAGCTCATGTCCTTGAAGGCGTTGCGGATGGCGAACTTGTGCGCATTCGGGTCTCGCTCGAGCACCCAGCGGAAGAAGGTCTGGTAGAACGGGCAATCCATTCGCCCGCCACGGATGACGCTGTCGAAGACCTGCGGGGTGAGGCCGGCCTTCCGCCCAAGCATCAAGGCCTCGGAATAGAGCGCGGCATAACCCATCGCCAGGAAGTTGTTGAGAAGCTTCATCGTGTGGCCGGTGCCGGTCGGCCCGGTATGGACGATGCGGCCGGCGAAGCATTCGAGCACCGGCCAGACGCGGCGGACATCATCGTCAGCGCCGCCGACCATGACATCGAGCGTGCCGGCGGCGGCATCGGCCGGCGTGCGGCTGAGCGGCGCGTCGAGGAGCGTGATGCCTTTTCCGGCCAGGTCCTCGGCGAGTTTCAGGGTGACGGAGGGATCGGAGGTCGAGCAGTCGACGATGGTGAGCGGCTTGCCGGCCGCCGCAATGCCGTCCGCGCCCTCCACGACCGACAGCACCTCCGGGGAGCCGGTGATGCACAGGACGATGATGTCGCATCGTTCTGCCATCTCGCGCGGCGTTTTGACTTCCTTCGCGCCCTCGGCGAGCAGCGCCTCGACCGGCGCCCGGTTGCGATGCGCCATCACGGCGAGCGGCCAACCTTTTCTCACGATATTTGTCGCCATGCCCTGACCCATCAGCCCGAGCCCGATGAAACCCACACTCGCCTTCGTCATTGGTTGCCTCCTGCCTTGCACATATCAAGTCATTATCCTGCACGATCGAGCCGGCTTCTCCAAATCTCCGGTCTCGTTCCGGCTGTCACTTCGCGCGCGATGCGACGTCCGGAGATCGAGGTGTCGGGGATCGCTGTGAGGCATTCGCGCGCCACCATCAACGTTAAACAAACGGATCCTCCTCGTGCACGCCTCGGTCGCGGACGAAATGATCAACGCGCGATGGCCTTCGTCTTAAGTTCTGTTCTGCAAGGTTGAGCACTGCTGGGGATGGGGGATGGCTGGTGATTTCTGAATACGACGATCTGGACGCTCTCGAGCTGGCACGTCATGTCCGTCCCGCTCTGCTGGGCAGAGAACGGATTGCCGATCGGCATTCATTTAGTGGGGCGTTTCGGGGATGAGGAGACATTGTTCCGGCTGGCAGGTCAGCTCGAGCTGGCCAGACCATGGGCCGGCCGCAAACGCCGATCTGCTCCCACCGATAGCTGGCTTGGCGTGGTGCCGCGTCGTGCGAGAGCCGCAGGCACCGAAGGTTCACTGTTAGTCGCGCAAACTGATCCACACCGGTGCGTGGTCGCTCGCGCCTTCGACGCCGCGCACGTCTCGGTCGATACCCGCAGCACTCAGTCGGCGTGTGAGCTTCCGGCTCAGGAGAACATGGTCGAGACGCAGCCCCGCATTGCGCTGCCAGCGGTTCCGGCGGTAGTCCCAGAAGGTGAAGAGCTGCTCCTCCGGATGAATTGTGCGCAGCGCGTCCAGCCAGCCCTGGTCGAGAAGGTGCCGGAAGGCGGCGCGGCTTTCGGGTTGGACGAGGGCGTTGTCGTCATAGGAGCGGGTCGGATAGATGTCGCGCGGCTCGGGGACCACGTTGTAGTCGCCGGCGAGCACCACCGGCAGTCCGGTCTCCAACAGTTCAGCCGCATGCAGTCTAAGGCGTTCATGCCAAGCCAGTTTGTAGTCGAACTTCGGTCCGGGTTGCGGGTTGCCGTTCGGGGCATAGAGCGAGGTGATGAGAACGCCATTCACCGCCGCTTCGATGTATCGGCTTTGCGTGTCGGACGCATCGCCGGGCAACTCGGCCCGGGTCAGGATCGGCTCGCTGTCGCGCGCCAGGATCGCAACGCCGTTCCACGCCGCCTGTCCGCGCCAGACGGCGCCATAGCCGGCCGCCTCGATCGCCTCCCTCGGGAATTGGGCGTCGGTGGCCTTGAGTTCCTGCAGACAGACGACGTCAGGTTCGGCCGTTGCGAGCCAGGCAAGCAGGTTTTCGAGCCGCCGGTTAATGCCATTGATGTTGAAGGTTGCGATCTTCATGCTCTCAGCGGACCAGCCGGCCGGTCCAGGCGCAAACCGTCTCGGCCACCGTCTTCAGATGGTCGGCGGCCGAAAAGCCCGACACGCTCTTGCGCGGTTTAAGGTCGTGATCGCCGTCCTCGAGCCACAAGATTTCGACCGCGCCGGAGAGCGTGTAGCCGGCAACTTCCTCGCGGGTGCCGAACTCGTCGCGTGTCCCTTGGCAGATCAACGTCGGCGTCTTCAATTCGGCGAGGTGTTTCGTACGAAGCTGCTCCGGCTTGGCGGGTGGATGAAATGGGTAGCCGAGACAGAGCAGCCCGGTGATTTTTCCGCCCGGGTGAAGGTCGTCGGCGATCATGCTGGCGACCCGGCCTCCCATCGACTTGCCGCCGATGACGAGCGGGCCGGTCGCGCCCAGCGCGGCGACGGCGGTCTCGTATTCGGGCTTCAGGGTCTCGGCGCGGGGCGGGGGCTTGCGGCCTTCGGAGGTCCGACGCGCCGCCATATAACCGAACTCAAAGCGCGCGACGCGAAAGCCGGCGTCGGCAAGGGCCTTTGCAGCCGCGGTCATTGACGCCGAGTCCATCGGTGCGCCGGCGCCGTGCGCGAGGAGAATGGTGACGGGGGCATCGTCCGGTCCGTCGAACAGAAATTTCTCGCCCATCTCAGCCGGCCGTCCGTGGAAGGAGGTGGAGATCGACGAACTGCACGCCGCGTTCGGCAGCCCGTGCCCACTCCGAATCCTCGTCGAGCTCGAGATAGCGCCTCCACCAGCGTCGCGCCTCGGCGAGATTTTCAGCGTCGAATTCGAGTTTCGCAAGGTTGAAGACAGCGTCCGCATAATCGCCGTCGAGTTCGATAGCTTTCGCGAGGTATCTGCGCGCGGCATCGAGCCGCCCGCGTTCGCTCATCAATCCGGCGAGGTTGAACCAGGCCTCGACGAAGCTCGGGTCGAGCTTGAGGGCGCGTATATAATCATGCGCCGCTTCCACCTGCCGGCTTGCTGCCTTCAGGCAGTTCGCGCGGTTGAACGCGGCGACGGAGTCCGTCGGGTCTATGGCGAGGCAGCGTTGGTAGAATGCCGCCGCTTCCTCGTAGAAGCCGTCCTCCTCCGCGGCTTCCGCATGGACGAAAAGCTCTTCAAGCTCCGCATCAGTGGAGGCTCCAAGGTCGAACAGCAATTGCCCGTCGAGTTCGCTGAGGCCCTCGGCGAGGCGGGCGTAGATCGTGTCCGTCCCTTGGTGATGGAGCGAGAGCGCGGTGAGCGACGCCACGGATCCCGACCGGTGAACCGATCGCGCTATCGCACTCCAGGTGGCCCCGCTGTCGATCAGGCCGGCATACTTCCGGGCAAGGATCAGGTCCCGGAAGGAATAGGGTTCGCTGTCATGCTCGAAGGCGTCGAACAGCGAAAGAAGATCGAAGGTGCGAGCCGCAAGCCGCGACTGATCGAGCAGCGACTGCCGCGTCAAGGCCGATGCTTTCGGCGCCGTCATCAGTCCCAGCAGCCGAAGAAAGCCGTTCTCGCTGAGAGGGCGTCTGTTCTGGCGTAGCTCCGCGTCGAACCGTGTTTCGATTTCCGCCTCGTTCGCCCGTGAAAGCAGGCTGCGGCCGAAGACGAGATGCGAGGTCTGGCGCGTGATGCCGCGCCTCAGATGGCCGAGCTGACGCTCGACCTCGCGCGCCGCCAATCGGCGGGGAAACGCGGCAAGTGCGCCGACGATGCCGAATGTCTGCCCTGCGACCGCCATCAGACTTTTTTCTTGGCCGCCGGCTTGCCGCTGGTGGTTGCCGCCTTCGCGGTGCGTTTGGCCGCCGGCTCGGCCTTGGGCTTGCTCTTGGCCGGTGGCTTCGATTGCGAGAGGCTCGCCTTCAAAGCGTCCATGAGATTGATGACGTTGCCGCGCTCGGGCGCGGCCGCGATGATCGGCTTGTGGCCCTTGAGCTTCTCGCGGATCATCTGCATCAGCGCGATCTCGTAGCGATCCTCGTAGTTCTTGGGATCGAAGGTTGTCAGTTTCTGCTCGATCAGCGCTTCAGCCAGTTGCAGCATTTCGGGATCCGGGTTTCCGACCGGAATGTTGCCGAAATACTCCGCGGTGCCGCGCACTTCGTTCGGGTTCCTGAGCGTGCAGACGAACATGCCGCTCTCGCGCGGACCGATTGTGATCACCCGCTCTCGGCTGGAGAGCACGAGGCGCGCGATCGCAAGCTTGCCGGTCTTGCGCAGCGCCTCGCGCAGCACGATGAAGGTTTCCTCCGCCATTGCGCCGTCCGGTGCGAGATAATAGGGCGCATCCTGGTAGATGACGTCCACCGATCCTTCATCGACGAAGGCTTCGATGTTCATCGTGTGGTTGGATTCGATCTTGACGCTCTCGAGATCGGCGTCCTCGATAATGATGTATTTCTTGTCCTCGTACTCGTAGCCCTTCACCAGATCGGACCGTTCCACCAGCCCCAGTTCCGGGTCCACCGGCTTCATGTTGATCCGGTTGTGGGTGTCCTTGTGAAGCTGGTTGAAGCTGATGCGCTCGCTTGAACTGGTGGCTGGGTAGAGCCTGACGGGACAACTTACGAGACTAAGTCTGAGATAACCTTTCCAACTTGCCCTGGGCGCCATGATCGTCTCCTGCGCGGTAACACGAACTACTTCCCCGCCTCGGACAACAGCGGCAGATCCCTGGCGAAAGCATCTATTTCCGCCCATGGATCGCCGGACGTGACCAGGAGGCCAGGCAGCGAAGAATAGTTCAAATCCTCCGGAGCGTCGATAGATTCAAGATCGCTCCAGCTTACCGGGGTGGAAGCCGGCAGATTTGTCCTGGCGCGAAGCGAGTAGGGGGCTGCCGCCGTGTGGCCGCGTGCGTTGCGATGGAAGTCAATGAAAATCCGCTTTACGCGCTTGTCCTTGCCCATCGTCGTCGTAAAGACCTCCGGCGCGGTTGCGGCCAGGCGTGTGGCAATCGTGCCTGTCGCCTGATGCACCTTTTTCCAGTTGTGCTTCGGCGCGATCGGCACGACGACGTGTACGCCCTTGCCACCCGATGTCTTGACGAAGGGAACAAGACCGAGTGCCTCGAGTTCGCCGCGTATGTGGATCGCGGCCTCTACCACCTCGCGCCAGGTGATGCCTTCGCCGGGGTCGAGGTCGAAGACGACGCGGTCGGCCTTTTCAAGCTGCTTGCTAACGGTCCCCCAGGTGTGAAATTCGACAACGCCAAACTGCGCGAGCGCGAGGTATCCCTTGGCGTCTCCCACCGAAAGATAGGATTTCGTCTCGCCTTCCGAGTTGGTTGATTGAAAGGTTTCCACCGAATTAGGCATGCCGGTGAAAGGATGGCGCTGGAAAAAGCAATCCTGCGGCTTTCCGGTCGGGCAGCGTACCAGCGAGACCGGGCGGTTGAGAATATGCGGCAGCATGAAATCGCCGACGAGCGCGTAGTAGACCGCGATGTCGAGTTTGGTCGGCCCGGACTTCCCGAACAGGCGACGCGTGGGATTGGTGATCGAGATGCTGGCGAGATCGGCGTCCGAAATCAGCCGCTTTCGCTGCGGCGCGGCGGGCGTCGACAGTTCGATTTCGCGAAGCCCCTTGAATACGGCATGGCGGAGCACATTGTCGGCCGTGCGGTTGCCATAGTGGATATGCGCCCACAACACGGGCCGGACCCAGACGATCTCCTTTGGCGCACCGTCGAGCTTTGCCGCACCGGCGCGAAGGGGCTCCAGCCGCGCGAGTAATTCTTGCGCCGTCTGCGCGTCGAAGCCGGTTCCAACCTTGCCGCGATACTGCAGTTCGCCCTCGACCCATTCACCGAGAGCAAGCGCCGCAAGTCCCTCCGCCGCCTCGGAGGTGGTGTATCCGGCGATCACGAAGTCGTCCGGCTGCAGCGCCTTGGTCTTGGTCCAGGTTTTCGACCGGCCGCTCTGGTAGGACGCCGAGGCCCGCTTGGAGACGATGCCCTCAAGCCCCATTTCCGACGCCCGGTCGTAAAGCGCTCGCCCGTCGCCAGGGACATGGTCGCTGACCTGGATGGCTGAGCGCGTCGATACATGTGCGAACAGCAATTGCGCCAGCAGCGCCTTGCGCTTTTCGAGCGGAACGGCGAGGAGGTTCCAGCCATCGAGATGCAGAAGATCGAAGGCATAGAACACAAGCTTGTTGCCTGCGCCACTCGAAAGTGCCTCCTGCAACAGCGCGAAGCGGCTGATTCCTTGATCGTCGGGGACGATGATTTCGCCGTCGATAATGGCCTCGCGACATGGCAGCCGGCGAAAGGCTTCCGGCAGGTCGCCGTAACGCTTCGTCCAGTCGAGGCCGCCACGGGTGATGAGACGCACGTCGCCGTCCGAGATGTGCGCCATTGTTCGGTAGCCGTCGAACTTGATCTCATGCAGCCAGTCGTCGCGCTCGGTGGCGCCACCCGGCGGCCTGTCAGCAGGCGTCGCAAGCTGCGGTTCGATGCGCGCGGGCGCAGCGCCCTTCACGGCGCCCGGTAGTGCGCCCGGATTGAGCTTAACCGGCTTGACCGGCCTGGCCGGCGGTTTCGGCTTCTCCACCAGTTCTTCGATCAGCCGCCCGGATTTGACGCTTTCGGGGCGCGCGGTGAGAATGTCGATGGTCGCGTCGGCGGCGAGGTCGTGTTCCTTGAACAGGAGCCAGTTTCGCTGGTCTTCCTCGCCGGGCTTGGGTTTCAACCGCGCCAGCATCCAGCCGCCGTTGAGCTTTTCGCCGGCAAGGCGGAACTTGAAGGCGCCGGTGCGCAGGCTCTTCTCGATGTCGTCCATCGGCGCCCACACGCCCGTGTCCCAGACGATCATCGGGCCGCCGCCATACTCGTCCTCGGGGATGACACCCTCGAAGTCGATATATTCCAACGGGTGATCCTCGGTCTCGACCGCGAGCCGCTTGTCCGCCGGATTGAGCGATGGCCCCTTCGGGACGGCCCAGCTCTTGAGCACGTCTCCCAGCTGCAGCCTCAGGTCGTAGTGGTCGGCGGTCGCGTGGTGTTTGTGAACGACAAAGCGGTTGCCGCTCTCGCCGGCAAGGCTGCCGGGCGGCTCCGACGTTTTCGAAAAGTCCCTTTTCTTGCGATAGACCTGTAGCTTCGACGTCGCCATGCTCCATACGCTATGGCTTATAGGGCAAACCCGCAATATGACGTTGACGTCGACGCGGAAGAGCCGCGCAACCTCAAGGGAGGCGAAGGCAAAAATGGGAGAAAACCATCGCTGGTTGAATGTACCGGCAAGCTGGCACGGCAGCGAACAGGCGCTGTCGCTCAAGACGGACGGCAATACGGATTTCTGGCGTGAGACCTTCTATGGGTTCGTTCGCGACAGCGGCCACGCCTATCTCCAACCGGTTTCCGGCGATTTCACCGCATCCGCCACGGTAATGGGCGCCTACGAGCAACTCTACGACCAGGCCGGGCTGATGTTGCGGCTCGACGAGGAGAACTGGATCAAGTGCGGCATCGAATATACTGACGGGCTGATGCATTTCAGCGTCGTCGTCACGCGCGGCGTTTCGGACTGGTCGGTGATCCCTCTTCACGACGCGACGCCTTCCGACGCGGTCGAGGTGCGGCTGACGCGCCATGGCGACGCGGTCCGGGTGCAGTTCCGCTTTGGCGACGCACTCTGGCAGATGGCGCGGCTTTGCCCGTTTTCAGCGGCAGATGCGGAGATCGGCGTCATGGCCTGCTCTCCGGAACGCGCAGGCTTCGAGGCGAGTTTTCGCGATTTCACGGTCGGCCCGCCGATTGCTCGTGCGCTGCATGAGGATTGATGGCGTCAACGCGAATGCACTTCATGTGTCAGATTATTGGGCATGCGGTGGTGCTTGAAACCGCTGCGCCTTTGGGCGTTACGCGATCGCTCTCGGCGTCAGGCTGACCGGTCGGCAGGATTCGCGGATCATCAGGCGGCCCTGCAGCACGAGCCGGCGCGGTGTTTCCGAGCTCTTGCCCGAAAGACGGTCGAGGATGAGTTGTGCCGCCTGCTCACCGATCGCCTGAACGGGCTGGGCGATCGTCGTCAGATGCGGTTGGAAAACGTCGGCCCAGGGGAAATCGTCGAAGCTCGCGACGGAAACGTCTTCCGGGCACTTGAGACCGATGTCGCGGATCGCCTTCATCACGCCGATGACCATCAGGTTGTTGGCGGAGAAGATCGCGGTCGGTCTCTCGGCGCTCGTGAGCAGTTGCATCGTCGCCGTGTAGGCATCCTTTTCGCGGAAGTTGCCGATCCGCACGAGATCCTCCTCGTACGGCAGCTTGGCCGCTTCCAATGCGGCCTCGTAGCCGGCCAGGCGCTCTCGTCCCGTCGACGTCTCGAGCGAGCCCGAAATATAGCCGATGCGGCGATGACCGAGGCCGAGCATATAGGCGGTTGCGTCCCGGACGGCGCGGCGGTTGTCGAGCACGACGGCGTCTGTGTCGATCCCGTCGCAGAGCCGGTCGATCAGCACGGTTGGAAGATTGGCCCCGGCCAGGATGCGCTTCAGGGTTTCGTCGTCTCCCGCCGGCGCTATGATCAGGCCGTCCACGCTGCGATCGATCAAGAGCTCGATCTGTTCGTCCTGCATTTCGACGTCCTCGTCGTTGCAGCAGAGCATCACCGCGTAGCCGGCGCGATGGAGGACATCTTGGATCACCGCGACGACGTCGGTGAAGAACGGGTTGGTGATGTCGGCGACCATCAGTCCGATGGTGCGCGTTGTACCCAGCTTGAGACTGCGGGCGATCGCATTGCGCTTGTAGCCGATGACCTGGATCGCCTCTTCGATGCGGGCGCGCAGTTCGGGGCTGACGGGAGCGGACCCGTTGATCACTGCGGAAACCGTCGCCACCGAGACGCTCGCGGCCTTCGCGACGTCGAGCATCGTGGGTGCGGTGGATTTTCGTGAACGACGGCGCTGCATCTTTAGATCAAAACGTTTAGAAATACGGCTGGGAGAACCTTATGTGAGCCGGAGAATTTGTGCAATAGGTCCGATCCGATTGAATTTTTAGCCGCTTGACACGCTCGAAACGTTTAGAATAGGCTGCAGGAAACATGTGAAAATGGTCGTCAGATATCGGTGGTGGGGAGGCCGCCAATGTCATGCGCGATGATAATGCGATCTCGCCTCATTCTGATCCGCACGGCGATGCCCGGCGCGTCGTTCTGACCGCCGAAGGCGTTTCCAAATCCTTCGGGGGCGTTGCTGCGCTCAAGGATGTGCGCTTCGATCTGCGCGCCGGCGAGATCCATGCTCTCATGGGCGAAAACGGCGCCGGCAAATCGACGCTTATGAAGATCCTTTCCGGCGTCTATCCCGATTATGACGGTCTCGTGCGTGTCGATGGCGCGCCGGTACGCTTCTCGACAGTCAGGGACGCCGAAGCGGCCGGGATCGCCATCATCCATCAGGAGTTGAACCTCGTTCCGGAGCTCCGCGTCGCCGACAATATCTTTCTCGGCCGCGAGCGCGTGATCGCCGGCCTCTTCGTTGACCGCAAGGCAAGCCTCGACGCGTCGCGCGTGCTGCTGCGGCGTCTTGGCATCGAACTCGATCCCGAGGCGCGCGTCGGACAGCTTAGAGTAGGCGAGCAGCAGCTTGTCGAGATTGCCAAGGCTCTCTCGCTTGAGGCGCGGATTCTCATCATGGACGAGCCGACCTCGGCGCTGTCGCCCGGCGAGTGCCAGCGGCTTTTCAAGATCATGCGGCAGCTCGCTGCCGATGGCGTCGGCATCATCTATATTTCCCATCGCATCGACGAAGTGATGCATCTGAGTGACCGCATCACCGTCTTTCGCGATGGCCGCCATGTCTGGACCCGGCCGAGGGCCGACCTCGATGAAGACACGGTCATCGCCGCCATGGTCGGGCGCAGCCTGCTTGAGGCGGAGCGTGTCGACCGGTCGACGCACGGCGATCCGGTGTTGTCCGTGCGTGGCCTTTCGCTTTCGACATATAGCCGGCACGGCTGGCGCGATGTGCTGAAGGGTGTGAACTTCGATGTGCGCGCGGGCGAAGTCCTCGGCATCGGCGGGCTGCTCGGTGCCGGGCGCACCGAGATCCTGGAAACGATCTTCGGTTCGAGCGAAGGTCGGCGCGGCGGCGAGATCCGCCTCGATGGCTTACCGGTCGACATCCGTTCCCCGCTCGATGCCCGCCGCCTCGGTATTGCGCTGGTCACGGAAGACCGGAAAACCCAAGGGCTGCATCTCCACGACTCGATTACGGACAACGTGGCTCTGCCGCTGGTGGGTCGGCTGGCGCGTTTCGGTTTGCGCTCGTTCGATGCGGAAAGTTCGCTGAGCAGGAAGGCCGTCCAGACTCTCGGCGTGCGCTGCGGCAGCATCGACCAGATCGCCGGGACGCTTTCGGGCGGCAATCAGCAGAAGGTGGTGATCGGCAAGTGGCTTGCTACCGGGCCGCGCGTGCTTCTGCTCGATGAGCCGACACGCGGCATCGACGTCGGCGCGAAGCGCGAGATCTACGACCTCATCTTCGCGCTCGCGGGGGAGGGGCTGGCAATCGTGGTCGTGAGCTCCGAATTGCCGGAGCTCCTGCACCTTGCAGATCGTATCCTGGTGATGGCGGAAGGCCGCCAGACGGGACTTATCTCCCGGGAAGAGGCGAATGAGGAGCGCCTCATGCAGCTCGCCGCCCCACGGAGCGGTGCGCTTGGAAGGGCCGTTGCATGACATTCTTGAGACTTTTATCCCAGACGAAACTCTATTGGGGCCTGATCGCCATCTTCCTGATTGGCGTTCTCTCCTCGCCGGTGACCTCGTCTGGCAGAAACATCTTTCTTTCTTCCGGCAACCTTCTCGACGTTTTGCGGCAAGTTTCGACGACGGGTCTTGTTGCCACCGGCATGACGGCCGTCATTCTCACCGGCGGAATAGATCTTTCCGTCGGTTCGCTGATGGCGATCTGCAGCGTCGTTTGCGCCATGCTGCTGACAGTGCCCGGCGAAACGCCTGCCGTTTTTCTGGGGATGCCGGCTGTCGGACTGGCGTCGCTTCTTGTCGGTGCGGTCGTCGTTCGCTTCATTTTCGTCAATATCGAAAAGACGCGAAGCGGCATCGCCAATATCAGGGACGTGCAACTCGACCGGATGCGCGGCACGCTGCTGCCCGCAGTTGGCGGTGTCATTTTGTGCGCCCTCGTCTTGAGCTTCCTGCTGCCGCAGGTGCAGACGAAGTTCGGCGTGCTGGGCGTCCTTCTGGTTGCGCCCGCCGTGGGCTTGCTCTTCGGTGCGATCAACGGCGCGATCATCGTTGTCGGCAGGCTGCAGCCGTTCATCGTCACGCTCGCGATGATGGTGACGGCACTTGGCATCGCCCGGCTGACGGCCGGCCAGAACAATGCGGTCCTTCCCGTCTATACCGGCAGCAACGCCACCGCGGATTTCGACGTGCTTCGCCAGCTCGTCTTCGGCATCGTACCGATGCCGGGCATCTTCTTCATCGCCGCGATCATCCTTTACAGCGTCGTTCTGCGCTTCACGCCCTTCGGCCGCTACGTCTACGCCATCGGGGGCAACGAGGAGGCGGCGCGGCTCTCCGGCATCAATGCTGGACGGGTGAAGATCGTCACCTACGCGATCTCCGGGCTGCTCGCCGGCATCGCCGCGGTTCTCTACGTGGCACAATACCGGCAAGGCAAGCCGGATGCCGGCGCGGGACTGGAGCTCGACGCGATCGCGGCCGTGGTGATCGGCGGCACGAGCCTCATGGGTGGGCGCGGAAGTCTCGCCGGCACGTTCTGCGGCGTTCTGATCTTCGGTCTGCTCTCCAACATCCTGCAGCTCCACAACATCAATTCTAATCTTCAGCTGGTGCTGAAGGGCGTGATCATCATCGGCACTGTGCTCGTCCAGGAGCGCAACGCCTACGATGTGCTCGCCCATTTGCGGCTGACAAGCCGCCGCCCGGCGCAACGGGAAACGGCCGCGGAGGAGCGGTCGTCAAGAGAGACCTTGTCTCTAACTATGGGAGGAAAGGAAGAATGAAACGTCGTGACATCATGAGACTGGCGGCCTTTGCGGCCGTCCTGGCGGCCACCACCGCCCTCTTGCCGGGCAAGGATGCGATGGCCCAGGACAAGAAATGGCGCATCGGCTTCAGCCAGGCGACCACCATCGAGCCATGGCGCGCGCAGTTCAACAAGGACATCATCGCCGAAGCCGCGAAACATCCGGAAGTCGAACTCATCGTCACGGATGGCGAGGACAAGACGGAGAAACAGGTCGCCGACGTCGAGAACCTGATCCGCCAGGAAGTCAATGCGCTGCTCATTTCGCCAAAGGAATCGGCCGGCCTGACCGGCGTCGTCCAGCAGGCGATCGACGCGAAGATCCCCGTCTTCGTCCTCGACCGCAACGTCGAGACCGACCAATACACCCAGTTCGTCGGCGGCGACAACAAGCTGATCGGCCGGGCGGCGGGCGAATATGCGGTCGAGCTTCTTGGCGGCAAAGGCAAGGCTCAGGGCAATGTCGTCGAGATCTGGGGCGGCATGGGCACGCAGCCGGCGCACGACCGGCACGATGGCTTCCACGAATTTACCGACAAGGAACCGGGCATCAAGCAACTGCTCGACCAGCAGTCGGGCGACTGGAAGCAGGACCAGGCCTATAACATCATGGCGACGGCGCTCCGCAACAATGAGAAGATCGATCTCGTCTATGGCCACAACGATCCGATGGCCTACGGTGCATATCTCGCGGCGAAGGACGCCGGCCGTGAGAAGGATATCAAGTTCATCGGCATCGATGCCCTGCCGGGTGAAGGCGTGACCTGGGTCAACAACGGTGAACTCACCGCGACCTTCCTCTATGCCACACCCGGTGCCGAGGGACTCCGTCAGGCGCTCAAGTTCCTGAATGGGGAAAAGGTCGAGAAGACCGTGACGCTCGACACGATGAAGGTGACTAAGGAGAACGCCGGCCAGATCATGAAGGACAACGGCCTGTAATTCCTTCGTGCCCGTGCGCGCTCAATCTCCCCTCTTGTGGGGGAGGTGCCCGGCAGGACAGAGGGGCGCCCGGACAAACTCGGAGCCGGAACGATCCAATCAGCCGGGGTTGTCGTGCCAGTTCTTGCTGCCCAAAAGCGTGAAGCGCTTTTGGGCACTTCGAATGGCTGCATGTCTTCGTCCTTCAATCGGAGAGAAGCATGCGCCAGCGGGCGGCGGGGGTGGACGAGGGGGCACCCGCCGCCCCTTTTAGCGCATCATCGCCAGCGCCGTGGCGAAGAAGTCGTCGCCTCCGAAATTGCCGGATTTGAGCGTCACAAGCATCTCGCCCTGTGAATTGCCGATCGTCCGGAGCATTGGCACGCCGGGCGCGATCTCCGGGCCGATCAGGAACGCCGGAATTCCCAGCATGTCGACGGTCGCGCCGGAGGTTTCCCCGCCGGCGACGACGAGACGCCGCACGCCTCTTGCCACCAACTCGGCGGCGATCGCCGAGGTAGCGGCCTCGATGGCGCGCCCGGATATTTCGCGTCCATAGCGCGACTGCAGGTCGGAAACGGCCTCGGGCGTGGTGCTGGCGGCAATGACGATCGGCCCTGCTTCCATTCGCTCCCCTGCCCAGGAAAGTGCGGCTGAGATTTCGTCCGAGGCGGCGGTGAGCAATCTTTCGGGATCGAGCCTCAGGACCGGCATTGCCTGTTCGGCGATGGCAATCTGGCGAAGAGTGGCGCTGGAGCAGCTGCCGGCGATGACGGCCGCATGCCCGCCGACGGGACGGATGGCGTCGGCCGTGGTATTGACCGTCGACGGCACACGGCCGGAACGCACGAGTGCGCGTGCGAGGCCAAGACCGAGACCGGAGGCGCCGATCGATACCGGTGTCCGAAGCGCGACCTCGCCGAGTGTCTCCAGATCGCTTTCGAAGACCGCATCGGCTATCGCCGCGCCGGCGCCCTCGGCACGCAGCGCATCGAGCCGCGCCTTCACGGCATCGGGTCCGCCCGCCACGGCTGGCAGGTCGATGAGGCCGATCGCGCCCCGCGACTGGCTGGCCATGACCCGCACCAGATTGGCGTCGTGCATGGGATTGAGCGGATGATCCTTGAGCGGGCTTTCGTCGAGCGGCTGGCCGTTGACGAAAAGGTGGCCGAGATAAACGGTGCGTCCGGTTTCCGGAAAGGCTGGGGTGACGAGCACCGTGCCGCCGCCCGCGGCCTCCGCAAGCGCCTCCGTCACCGGGCCGATATTGCCCTGGTCGGTCGAATCGAAGGTCGAGCAGATCTTGTAAAGCACATGCATCGCTCCGCGCCCGCGCAGCCAGCGTTCGGCCGTGCCCGCGGCGGCCACGGCTTCCTGCGCGGCGACCGAGCGGATCTTCAGCGAAACCACCACCGCGTCGACATCGGGCAACGGCAGCGACGGATCAGGAATGCCGACCGTCTGCACCGTGCGGAGCCCGTTCTTTGTCAGCGTATTGGCGAGGTCGGAGGCGCCGGTGTAGTCGTCAGCAATCGATCCGAGCAGGATGGTCATCGCTCAACTCCGGGCAAAAGGCTTGTACCAGTCGAGGCCGTCGAGCGTCCGGCCACGCGGGATATATTCGCAACCGACGAAACCATCATATCCGAGGCGGTCGATTTCCTCGAAGAGATATCGATAGTTCAGCTCTTCGCTATCGGGTTCATGGCGGGAAGGGACGCTCGCGATCTGGATGTGGCCGATCATCGGCAACAGGCGACGCAGCGCCATGACGATGTCGCCGTGCAGGATCTGGCGGTGATAGATGTCGAATTGAAGCTTGAGGTTCGCCAGGTCCAGTTCGGCGACAAGGCGCTCGGCCGCACCGAAGTCGTTGAGGAAGTAGCCCGGCATGTTTCGTCCGTTGATCGGCTCGATGAGCAGGTCGATGCCGCTCTCCGCCAGACGTTCGGCCGCGTAAGCGATGGACCGCCGATAGGAGGATGCGGCCTCTTCGTCGTCGCGATCGGCGAGACCCGCCATCAGGTGCAGCCTTTTTACGCCTGTCGCGGCCGCATAGTCGAGCGCCCGTTCCACGCTCGACCTCAGCTCGTCGAAACGGCCGGGGAGCGCCGCGATGCCGCGTTCACCGGCTCCCCAGTCGCCTGGTGGCAGATTGAACAGCGCCTGCTTGAGGTCGTTGCGGGCAAGCCGTTCGGCAATGACGTCCGGCGCGACTTCATAGGGAAACAGATATTCGACGGCGGCGAATCCGGCGTCCGCCGCCGCGTCGAAGCGGTCGAGGAACGACCACTCGTTGAACATCGTCGTCAGGTTGGCGGCGAAGGCCGGCATTGTCGCGTCCTATTCTTTCTTCGAGTTGGTGCCAGGTAGCGTTGCGCCGGAAAGCTGGGCATAGAGCCGGGCAAGCGAGGAATCGTCGTCGCGGCCCATGCCGGCGCCCGCGGCGGCGAGATACATCTGCAGCGCCGCTGCCGCGAGCGGCACGGGATAGCGCTCGGACCGGGCCATGTCCTGGACGATGCCGAGATCCTTGACGAAGATCTCGATGGCGCTGCGCGGCGTGTAATCGCCGGCAAGCACATGCGGCACCCGGTTTTCAAACATCCAGGAACTGCCGGCCGAAGCAGTGATCACCTCGTAGACCTTTCCGAGCTCGAGCCCCTGCTTGGCGGCAAAGCTTATCGCTTCGCAGGCGGCCGCTATGTGGACACCGGCCAGAAGCTGGTTGATCATCTTGAAGGCCGCGCCGGTTCCCGCCGTATCGCCGAGTTCGTAGATCTTGGCGGCCATTGCATCGAGAGCCGGGCGGGCGCCTTCGAACGCCGCCTTCGAACCGGACGCCATGATCGTCAGTTCGCCGCTGGCGGCTTTCGCTGCACCCCCGGAAATCGGTGCGTCGAGGTAGTGGAAACCGAGGACCTCTGCCCGCTGCGACAGATCTCTAGCGACGGCGGGATCCATCGTCGCCGAGGAGACGAACACCGCGCCGGGTTTGATCACGCCAGCGATGCCGTCTGGGCCGAACAGTATCCCTTCAGTCTGTGCGCCATTCACGACGACGGAGACGATGATGTCTGCTCCGCGCGCCGCGTCGGCGGCCGTAGCTGCACCTCGTCCACCTTCTTCAACGAAACGGCCGACCGCTGCGGGTGCGATGTCGTAGCCGACGACGTCGAGACCTGCGCGTTTCATCGACCGCGCCATGCCGAACCCCATCGAGCCGAGGCCGATCACAGCGGCGAGGACAGTACCGCCTGCATTTTCCAACTGAGACGACATGCGACATGCTCCAATCGAGGGAGGAAGCGATGATAGTCCTGTGCCTGTTTCGGCGTCTGCAGTTCTTTCTAGTGGGTTTTGGCAGCGCTGCCAATTTGAAATTGGTAGCGCTGCCAAAATATCTTGCTATTGAATCTATCAGGCAGTTGCGAAGCGGCGGTCTGTAAGAAAACAGGGTTGGACGTGAACTTGGATGCCAGGCACCACACGATGGTGACGCTTGCGAAGGTCGCCGAAGCGGCCGGCGTCGGCGAGAGCACGGTTTCGCGCGTTCTTCGAAATCACGGTTCGTTTTCCCGCAAGACGAAGGACCGGGTGATGGAGGCGGTCGAGCGGCTCGGCTATGTGCCGAACCGGATCGCAGGCACGCTGGCTTCCGCTGGCTCGCGCCTCGTTGCGATGGTCATTCCGTCGCTCACGAACATCGTGTTTGCCGATGTGCTGCGCGGGGCGAGCGGCATTCTAGAGGAGAACCAGCACCAGGCAGTTTTCTCCGTGACCGAATATGAGCCGGAGAAGGAGGAAGCGCTCGTCGCCGCAATGCTCGCCTGGCGGCCGACAGCGGTGATGTTGGCGGGCTTCGAGCACTCCAACGGCACAGTGAAGATGCTGCGCGCGAGCGGGTGCCGCGTCGTGGAACTGCTAGATCTGGATGGCGCTGCACAGGACCTGGCGGTCGGTTTCTCCAATCGCGCGGCAGGATCCGTCGCGGCCGATTTTCTCCTGAAGCGCGGCTATCGCAAGATCGGCTATGTCGGTCACGATCTCGACCGCGACACCCGCGCGGCAAAACGCTTCGCAGGTTTCCGCGAGACGCTGGGTGCCGCCGGCTTTCCGCTCGTCGATAGTGAAATTCACGCCGGCGCCTCGTCGGTGGAGGGCGGACGATTGGCGCTGGAGCGGCTGCTCACAAGAATGCCGGGCCTCGATGCGGTCTATTTCTCGAACGACGACATGGCGCTTGGCGGCTATTTCCATTGTCTGGCGCGCGGCATTCAGGTGCCCGAACGCCTGGCACTTTTCGGCCACAACGGCCTCGACATCGGCCGGGTGACGCCGCAGCCGCTCTCGACAATCCGAACGCCCCGGGTTGCAACAGGGCGAGTGGCTGCGGAACTTGTCGTCACGGATGCGCCGTCGCAGGTCGTCGACCTCGGTTTTGAGCTGATCGAAGGGGCGACCGCCTGACAGGAAAGGGATTGTCATGTCCGAGAACCGTCTGCGTGAGGAAATCTGCCGTTATGGGCGATCGCTCTTCGAGCGGGGCCTGACGCCCGGATCGTCGGGCAACATATCGCTGAGACTCGACGATGGCGGCTGGCTGGTGACGCCGACCAACGCTTCGCTCGGCTTTCTCGATCCCGCCCGAATATCGCGGCTCGACGCCGCGGGCCAACTCATCTCGGGCGATAAGCCGACCAAGGAAATCCCGCTTCACGCTGCTCTCTACGAGACGCGCGGCAGCGCCCGCGCCATCGTCCACCTGCATTCCACCCATGCGGTGGCGCTCACCATGTTGCCGGAGATCGATCCGCGCGCAGCGCTGCCGCCGATGACGCCCTATTATCTGATGCGTGCCGGTGAAACGGCCCTTGTACCCTACTATCGCCCCGGCGACCCGGCGGTTGCCGATGCGATCCGTGGACTTGCGGGCA